>CAYOSK010000001.1:0-76096 GCA_964406585.1 uncultured Octadecabacter sp.
TATTGTGAATGCGTTGATCGCCACTCAATCTCTCGGCAGCATCGGCTTGACCACACGCGTGCATGACCCAGCGGCATGTGGAATGTCACCTATTTTGCTCCCCAATACGACACGGGCCTTGAGCTACATTACGTGTATCGCGTCCGAACAGGGAGACACTTCGCCTTCTGGAAGTCGGGATTGGGCCTGTCGCGGTTTGCCACGAAGTCAAATTCGGATTTTGAAGCAAACGGTTCTACGCGCGGCCATTGGAAAAGCACCGAACCTGTGCGCAAAATCGTTCGCACGGCGTTTGAGGCTGCAGGCGTTCCCAGCTACGGCCCCCACGCGTTTCGCCACATGCTGGCGCGCCACGCGGCCAAAAATGGCGGGTCAGTGGCAGAACTGGAGGCCCCGTTACAGAACCTTGGCCACGCCGGTGTTTTGACGACATTGCTAAGCTACGGCTAAATCAGCCGCGCGGATCAACGCAAGCTGGTTACAGGCAAAACGTCTGATGCTTATTGAACAGAGCAATAGAAGCGAAGGCGCAATGTTGGAAAAATGTGTGGGAAGGATGCTCGGATGCGTGAGTTCCTTCAGTTAAATCAATGACTAAATTGGATATCATGGCGGAGGCTCAGGGATTCGAACCCTGGGAGGACTTTCACCCTCGTCGGTTTTCAAGACCGGTGCATTCGACCACTCTGCCAAGCCTCCGCTGGTGGTGGTTTAGACAATGCTATTTGATTCTAAAAGACCGATCATGTTTGGGATTTTTGTGGGGAAAACCGCCGAAAACCAAGGCAAAGCCTTTCAAAGTTTCGCCAGCGCGGGTAGTGTCGCGCTAAATATGCAGGCCGGCATTGATCTGCCGATCCGCGCAGCAAGAGCAGACAAAGCCCGCAAAGGGCACTGCGGCCGCGAAAAGGCCGCGACGAGAGGGCAAGACATGTCGGAACGAACATCAGGCAAACATTTGAAAAACCTAAACAAAGTGAAAGTGTCCGTGATTTTTACGGCAGCCCTGTCTTTGGCGGCATGCGACGAGAACGGCGAATTCGCGATCCCGACGTTTGGTCAGGCTGCTGCAAATGAAACGCAAACGTCCCCGGCGCAAAGTGTGCAATTGGTCGAACGCGATGTCGAAGCCCCTGATGCATTTCAAGTCACTGAAGCAGGTTTGTGGGACGGACGCCCATCTTTGGGCGGTGTTTGGGTGGCCCACCCTGACGTATCGGAACCTGAACGTGTGATCATTCGGAACCAATCGAATGGCGCATTTGTGATTGGCGCTTTGTTCCGGCGCGAACGCGACAACCCAGGTCCGGCGTTGCAGGTGTCGTCTGATGCGGCACAAGCGCTCGAAATGCTGGCAGGGGCACCCACGGATTTGCAGGTTACGGCGTTGCGGCGCGAAGAAGTTGCGCAGACCCCGCAAGCGCAGCCAACCGCCGAATTTGAACCTCCTGTAGACATTGCGGCAACGCCAATTGCCAGTGCGCCTTTGGATGCGCCCGATCCGATCGCAGGCGCAGCGGCCGCGATTGATGCGGCCGAAGCTGCAATTCCAACACCCGCACCGGCCCCTGCACCGGCGCCTGTATCTTCCAACCTTGCTAAGCCTTTCATCCAGATTGGGATTTTCTCAGTAGAAGCAAATGCAACGGGAACCGCAGACAGACTGCGCGCGACCGGAATTGTGCCAACAGTTCTGGAACAAACCAGCCAAGGGCGCACATTCTGGCGCGTGATTGTCGGCCCCGCAACATCCGAAGCCGAACGTGCCGAACTGCTAAGACAGGTGAAGGCGCAAGGGTTTGAAGACGCATATTTCGTAACAAACTAACCAGACCGAGGGCCCATGTTCCGCATTCTTGCTGCCTTATTCATGCTGATGACGGGTGTTGCGCAGGCCACAGCGCAAACCTACGAAACCCGCGCGACTGCCGCCTATGTCATAGATCATTCTACAGGCACGGTGTTGTTGGACAAGAATGCTGACACCCCCCTTCCGCCAGCTTCGATGTCAAAGCTAATGACACTGTATATGGCATTTGAGGCCATTGCCGATGGGCGTCTGGACATAAACGAAGAGCTACCGGTATCCGCTCATGCGATGTCATTTGGTGGTTCGACCATGTTTTTGGACACCACGGATCGCGTCCGCGTCGAAGACCTATTGCGTGGCATTATTGTTTTGTCAGGCAATGACGCGTGTGTTGTCATTGCAGAAGCGCTCAGTCGGGACGGCACCGAAGCTGGGTTTGCGCGTATGATGACAGAGCGCGCGCGTGCTTTGGGAATGTTGAATTCAACCTTTGCCAACTCAAGCGGCTGGCCTGCGGCGGGCCACAGGATGTCTATGCGGGATCTAGGGATCCTAGCCGAACGTCTAATCGCAGATTATCCCACATACTATCCCCTTTTCGCCGAACGCGAGTTTCCTTTTGACGGGCGCGCGCCGCAAAACACCCGCAACCGCAACCCATTGCTGGGGCTGAATATTGGGGCCGATGGGCTTAAGACCGGCCACACGCAGGAAGCGGGATATGGGCTTGTCGGTTCAGCGAAACAGGGCGATCGCCGGGTTATTTTTGTTCTGACAGGGCTGGACAGCTCTCAGGCGCGGGCCGAAGAATCTGAACGTGTCGTCAATTGGGCATTTCGCCAGTTTGCCCAGCGCGACATTGCGCGCGGCGGCACCCGCATTGCGGAGGCCGAAGTTTGGATGGGTGAACAACCGCTAGTTGGCCTTAGCCTGCGCGACGATTTGTCGATGCTGGTCCCAACAACAGGCGGCACCGACATTCAGGCCGATGTCGTTTACAATGGCCCAATCGAAGCCCCAATTTCCGCGGGCGACGAGATTGGCGAACTTGTCATTCAATTGGCGGACCTTCCTGAAACGCGGCTCCCATTGGTTGCCGATGCCGATGTTGCGCGCGGCGGTTTTTCAGCACAAATGCAGCGCGCGGCGGTTGTCTTAGCTGATCGGATCAGCCCCGACGCATCCGCTGCAACCGAGGCAAACTGAACGATGTCAAACGCAGCCGGCCTGTTTATCTCGTTTGAAGGAATTGATGGGTCCGGAAAATCCACACAGGTTAAACGCCTTTTCAAACGGTTCCCCGATGCCGTGCTGACCCGTGAACCAGGTGGCAGCGCCGGTGCAGAAGAAATTCGCGCGCTTTTGCTGACGGGCGATCCAGACCGTTGGTCAGCAGAAACCGAAATATTGCTGTTTACCGCCGCACGACGCGATCATTTGGAAAAAACAATCCAACCTGCACTCGCCGCGGGCAAAACCGTTATTTGCGACCGCTTCGCGGACAGCACGCGCGTGTATCAAGGTGCCACGCGAGGTGATTTGCGCGCAACGGTCGATGCGCTTCACAGCGTTATGATTAACCGCGAGCCAGACCTGACATTCATAATTGATATGGACCCCGCAGCAGCGCTTGCGCGGGGATTGGCGCGAAAATCCGGTGAAGACCGGTTCGAAGACATGGGGTTGGGATTTCAAGAAACCTTGCGCCACGGTTTCTTGGCATTGGCGAAAGCAGAACCGAACCGCTGTGTTTTGATTGATGGCAATCGCGATGCCGATGCCATTGCAGCCGAAATCGCGGTTCACGTCGCCGCACGCCTGCAAGACAGCACGCTAGGCCTTCCGGAGCGCGCCTAATGGCCGCGTCCGACGAACCTTTGCGTCCCGATCAGATTGAAGGCGCACCGCACCCGTCCCAAACACCGATCCTATTTGGTCAGTCCACGCCCGAGGCTGATTTTCTGGATGCCTTTTCATCCGGACGTATGCATTCCGGCTGGCTTATCACAGGGCCACAGGGCGTCGGGAAGGCCACCCTAGCATGGCGGATGGCCGCGTTTTTGCTGTCGCAACCGCTTGTTGTGGCTGACGACATGTTTGGTGCGCCGCCCCCCCCGACGTCGTTGGATGTCAATGAAGAACATCCCGACATCCGATTGTTGCGGGCGGGTGCGCATCCGCGCCTCTTTGTGCTGCGTCGGATTATGAACAAAACCGAAACAGCGCTACAGGATCAAATTACAGTGGCCGCGCTGCGCCGCTCGCATGCTGACAAGGCACCCAACAAGTTATTGGAATTCCTTCACCAAAGTGCCGCCGACGGTGGACGACGTGTTGTTATTATCGACACCGCCGATGACATGAACCCAACCGTGTCCAACTCAATCCTCAAGGTTCTTGAAGAACCACCCAAGAATACCTTTTTCTTGTTAGTATCGCATCAACCATCCCGCCTTTTGCCGACCATTCGGTCACGCTGCCGCGTCTTGCGGTGCGGCTTTCTTGGGGCCGCAGATGTGAGCGCGGCGTTGGATCAGGCAGGTATTCATTCTGACGCGAGCGAGGCGTTAGCGGCCTTGTCGGCAGGATCCGTTGGCGAGGCGATCCGGTTGACCAACCACGACGGGCTTTCGCTTTATGGTGATCTGGTCGCTTTGATGTCAAACCTGCCAAAGTTCGACCGCCCGCGCGCGATCCGCCTGGCGGACAGTTGCACAGGCAAAAACGGGGCGGTTCGGTTTTCTCTGACACTTGATTTGATCGACAAATTCCTCACTCGATTGGCGCGTTCTGGCCTGCAAGGACCACCTGCAATTCAGGCGGCACAAGGCGAAGCATTGCTCATGGCGAAACTTGCGCCGCACGATGTCGCGGCGCGCCGTTGGGCGGCATTGGCGCAAGATGTCAGCGAACGCACGCGCCACGGTAAGGCCGTCAATCTTGACCCTGCCGCGCTCATCCTTGATACGCTGTTTAAGATCGAACAGGTCGCATCGGATGTGACCGCAACCTAAGGTCGCCATATGTCCCTGCCCTGCATCGTTGACAGCCATTGCCATCTGGATTTTCCCGATTTCGACGCCGAACGCGCCGATGTGATCGAACGCGCGGTGGCCGCAGGCGTGACACGGATGGTGACCATCTGCACCAAACTGCGCCTTGAACCCCAAGTTCGAAAAATCGCTGAGGACTTTGCGCCGGTCTTTTACGCCGCTGGGACGCACCCAATGTCAGCCGCCGATGAACCCATGGCGGATGTCGATCAGCTTGTGTCGCTTGCGCAGCATCCAAAGTTTGTCGGGATTGGGGAAAGCGGGCTGGATTACCACTACACCGCCCAAAGCGCCGATGTTCAAAAACAGTCTTTGCGGATACACATTCAGGCGGCGCAGGAAACTGGGCTACCATTGATCATCCACAATCGCGCCTCAGATGATGATATGAAGGAAATTCTGTCAGACGCGCATGCGCAAAAGCCGTTTGATTGCGTGATGCATTGTTTTTCAAGCAGCGCAAAGTTGGCTCGGGTCGCGATTGATCTTGGTTTTTATCTATCTATGTCCGGGATCGCGGCGTTTCCGAAATCACAAGAACTGCGCGATATTTTTGCCGCTGCCCCCGTTGAACGGATTTTGGTGGAAACAGACAGCCCCTATCTTGCACCACCGCCCCATCGCGGCAAACGCAACGAACCCGCCTATACCGCCCATACAGCCCGCATCGGGGCGCAAACATTTGGAATGGACTACGAAGACTTTGCTGCGCAGACCACTGCGAATTTTGATCGTCTTTTTGTCAAAGCCGCCGCGTGGCGCCCATGACACTGAGTTTTCGTATCCTTGGATGTGGATCCAGCGGCGGCGTGCCGCGTTTGGGCGGGCATTGGGGCGCGTGTGACCCGACCAATCCCAAGAACATTCGCAAACGCTGTTCGTTGCTCGTAACGCGCACCGGCCCGAACGGGGTCACCCGCGTGCTGATCGACACTTCGCCCGACTTGCGTCAGCAACTTTTGGATGCCGAAATTGGCGAACTTGATGCGGTGCTGTTCACCCATGCCCATGCAGATCACGTCCACGGGTTAGATGATATTCGGATGATCGTCTTCAACATGCGTCAACGCCTGCCGGTTTGGGCGGACGGAGATACATCCAATCAGCTTCTCGCGCGGTTTGGCTATGCCTTTGTGCAACCAGCCGGGTCTGCCTACCCACCGATCTGTGATCTGAATACGATCAACGGCGATGTCACCATCGATGGCGCCGGCGGCCCTATCACATTCACCCCGTTTGAGGTCGCCCACGGGACAATTGACGCGCTTGGCTTTCGTATTGGGGACGTTGCCTATTTGCCGGATGTGTCCGACATTCCCGACGCGGTCTGGCCGCTTCTTGAAAATCTCGAGCTGTGGATCGTGGATGCGTTGCGCCGTGATCCGCACCCAACCCATGCGCACCTTGCAAAAACCCTTGGCTGGATCGAAACCATGCAACCCAAGCGCGCGGTGTTGACCAATATGCACATTGATTTGGACTACGCGACGCTGGCCGCAGAGACCCCCGATCATATTGAACCCGCCTATGACGGGCTGACGTTGACCTTTGATGGATAACCCATTCACAGGCATCACCTTTGCCGCATATGCCCCGCCAAAATGAGCGATATCCTGACGATCATTTTGCCAGTCTTTATCGTTTTGGCCTTTGGTTATTCGGCCGTTTGGCGTGGCCTGTTTAGCAACGATCATGTCGACGGACTGATGCAGTTTGTACAAACCTTTGCAATTCCTTTGCTGCTGTTTCGCGCGATATCAACGCTCGATCTGGGCCAAAATTTCGACGCCCCCCTACTGATCAGCTTTTATGCGGGCGTTGTGGCCGCGTTTTCGCTTGGGCTTTTGGGTGCGCGGGTCTTGTTTGCGCGTCCTTGGGAAGACTGTGTTGCGATCGCCTTTGCTTGTTTGTTTTCAAACACACTCCTGCTTGGATTGCCGATCACCGAACGTGCCTTTGGCCCGGACGCCTTACTTGGAAACTACACAATCATCGCGATCCATGCGCCGTTTGGTTACATGTTAGGGATCACTGCGATGGAACTGGCCCGCGCACAAAACGCGCCGCTGCGCAGCCTTCCCCGAAAAGTTGTTAAGGCGATGTTTTCCAATGCTTTGGTTGTCGGGATCACGCTTGGCATAATCGTCAACTTGGCCAACATCCCCTTGCCGTTGGTGTTCACGGACGCGGTGGATTTGATGGTTCGCGCCGCGCTCCCTGCGGCGTTGTTTGGTTTGGGCGGGGTGCTGTATCGTTACCGGCCCGAAGGTGATATGCGCACGATATTGTACATTTGCACGCTATCGCTGGGCGTTCATCCAGCGATTGTTTGGACATTGGGCCACAGTTTTGAATTATCCACTGATGCATTACGCTCTGCTGTTGTTACCGCATCAGTTGCACCGGGGATCAACGCCTATGTCTTTGCAAATATGTACGGGGTTGCAAAACGGGTCGCTGCATCGTCTGTGTTGGTCGGGACCGCATTATCGATCGCAACATCTGCGTTTTGGATCACCGTGTTGCCCTAGGTGTTAACCCGAACAAAGCGGCTCGCATGGATCGCTAAAATCTGCCAGTTTAGCGCATGACCTGTATTTTCTGTTCAATCATTGCCGGGCAATCGACTGGGCATGTTCTATTTCGAAACGAACGCCTCATCGCCTTTCTGTCGCTTGAGGGACATCCCTTGATTGCTCCTGTGAACCATGTTGAGGGTCTTGAAGGCATAGAGGATGAGACCCTAGCGGACATTTCCTTATGTGCAAAACGGATTGCGACAGCAGTGCGTTCGGCAACCGGATGTGATGGAATAAACCTCGTCCTGTCCGACGGACGGGCCGCAGGACAAGATGTTTTTCATGTGCACCTACATGTGAAACCACGTTGGGTCAGTGATGACGTGAAACTCACTTGGAACACCGCAACACTTCCTGAGAATGATCGAACATCCCTTGCAGAAGACATCCGAAAACACATGCTCGATGTGTCGACGGATTGAGTTTGGATTTTCCTAACAGGGACTCCAGATCACTAAAGCGCCCCATCGTGTCTTGGGGTCTTTGTATAGCTGCGCAGGATGTCATCGCGCGAATTGTCGAAGGTGCGTTGTCCTAAGCAGGGGACAAGCCACCGAAAGGTGAACAGCGAAGCGCCCGAATTAACTAGGCTTTGGGGGGGTACTATGTCATGTTAACGATTATATTTTTTCGAGTTTAACCTTGTTCGGCCCACACTTTGCTTAGGTAGATTTCAAATTGTCTAGTCTTACCATTTTTGACACTGCGGACCTCTATTCGTGGACTGAAAGAACATCAGAATTTGACGCAAACGGCTTTTTGATCAGCCAAACGACGACCTATGATAACGGGCGTGTTCGTACCGCAACGGTGGTTGACGGTGTCACGACGGCGGTCGCGCTCAGTGATCCGTCAAACGCGACCGCTTGGACAACGATTACATCGACCTACAGCGCCATCACAGGGGTCGAACTCAGCCAGTTGCGCATTATGGATGACGGGCGCAGTGTTTCGATGACCTTCACGGACGGTGTGCTCGCGACACGTGAAACCACTGACACAGGCGATGCCTTCAACTGGGCGAGCAAAACGCAAACCTTCGATGCCCAAGGGCGTTTGGCGACGTCACAGGTGACCCAAGATGACGGGCGCACCGCACAAACAGTTTTTGTTGATGGTGTGCGGACGATGCGCACAGTAACGGACGCGGACGACGCCTATAACTGGTCGTCGAAAGTGTCAGTCTGGGACGCGGCCACGGGGGAGATTTTGACGGTCACGACGACCTATGATGACACATCCGTTGTCGTTGTCACCGGTCCCGAACTCGGTCCTTTGGGGCTGTCCGTCACGATCTTGGACACGGCCAACACGTACAGCTGGGCCAGTCGCCAAACCGCATATGACGGCACCGGTATCATCGATCAAGAAACGCTTGTTTATGATGATGGACGGATCAGCGTCACCGACTATGCAAATGGCGTACGAAGTGAAACCAACATCGAAGACGTCACCGATGCAAAGACGTGGGACACAACGACTGTTGCCTATGACAGCGCGGGTCAAATCATCAGTCGCAATGTTGTGTTTGATGATGGACGGGCGTTGGAAACAACCTACCAGAACGGTGTGCTTGCATCGCAAACGGCGTCTGATCTGCTCAATGCCCATACATGGGATACAAAAACGACCAGCTTTGATGCCAACGGGCGCATCGCGTCCAAATTGGTGACGCGTGATGATGGGACGACTGCTCAAAGCACCTTCTTGGATGGCGTGGTGCAAACACGTTTGCTTCTTGACGTACTGGATGCCCGCGATTGGTCGCGGATCGAAAAGGTCTATGACAGTGTCAGCGGTGCGCTAATCTACGTGGATCAGACCCTCGATACGGGCGTGCGAACCTTCAATGACGTACGCGGCCTTGCGATTGTCACAGGCGGCATACAAGACACTGTGGGCGAAGATGCGGCAACTTTGCTGACAGCGGCGGGCGCTATCAGTTTGGTCGCGGAATATCGCGGCTCGGCGGATTTTGTGGCGCAAACCATCGCAGGCACGAACGGATACGGCACCTTTACCCTAGCTGCGGATGGCACCTGGACCTACGCCGCGCTAAATGCGCAGACCGATATTCAGGCGTTGGATGTAGGTGAAACACTGACCGACAGCTTTACCGCCGTGACCACGGACGGTGTTGAAACCGCTGTCACAGTAACAATCGAAGGGCGCACGGACGCCAACCCAGTGTTTGTCGGGAACACGACGCTTGTGATGGGCAGCGCGGGCAATCAAGTCACCGCAGCCTCCGTGCTGGATGTGCTGGCCCTGTTCACCAACGACAACAATCCGTTTTCATTTGGCGGCATGACAACCACGGGGCCGTTTGCGGCAAACCTTGGCGCGGGCACGGTCACGTTTGCGGATTTCACCAATGTCTTTCAGGCAGGCGACTACGCTGTCGAACTGCTGATGGAGAACGACGATACCTCGGGCAGCGTCACCCAAACCGTCACGATTGCCGTCGGCATGAACCACGACTTTGGGGATGATTATGACGGGTCTGTCCTTCCCAATCTGTCCACAATCAACGCATCAAGCGCGCGGGACATTGCCATCTTTGGCGAAGACGCAACAAACCTGTCTCTGAATACGTTTGCCGGCGACGACGTCGTGACATTCGGGAGTTTTGCCGCTGGCTCAAGCGGTAACGTCAGTGTCGACACGGCGGACGGCGACGACACGATTACCTTTGGCGATTACACTGGACACAATGGTGGATCCATCATCGTGAATGGCGGTCTTGGGGTAGACAGGATCACCATTGGAACCATTGGGTTCGACGCGGGCTTTTCCGTCGATGGTGGTGAAGGCGCTGACATTTTGACATTTGGCAGTGCAACATCCAGTCGCAGGATGGCAGCCGTCGTCAGTGGAGGCACCGGAGACGATACCCTCACCTTTGGTGACGAATTTGGCCGAACCGCGGTTACGTCAATCTCTGGTGATGATGGCAACGATACCCTCACCTTTGGAAGTTCGACTGGTTTTGGATCAGGCGATTTTGATGTGACAGGTGGGGACGGTGACGACACGATCACCTTTGGCGCAGGCGCGGGTATATCCGCGGGAAACTTCGATGTTTTCGGCGGTGCCGGCCATGACGACATTACCTTTGGCGACGATGTCGGGCGCAACGGTTCCGGCTTGAGAGTTGACGGTGGCAGTGGCAACAACACCATCACCTTTGGCGACACAACATCAGGCAATAGCAGGATCGAAATCACAACGGGCGGCGGTGATGATATCATCGTCACCGGTGACGGTGGGGGTAGGAACCGGATCAATTACGTGATCGACACAGGCGATGGCACAAATTCTGTCACAATCGGCAACAACCAAGAGCAATTAAGCGTCACCGGCGGGTCCGGCGCGGATACCATCACCGTTGGGTCAAACTTGAGCAGTAAAACCCATGTCGCAGTCATCGATGGTGGCGACGGCAACGACGTTATCTCGATCGGGGAAGATTCTGATTTCCTGTCGCTTTCGGGCGGTGCGGGTGACGATGTGATAAGTGTTGGAAACAGATCATCTACCCAGACAACTGGCAGCCAATATTCAATCGTTTCAGCTGGCATCGGCGCGGATACGATTACAATCGGGTCGACAGGTGTCACCCAAATTAATCTTGGCCAAGACACCGACCAAGACAGTTTGACGTTCGAAGGCACGTTTACAGCGGTTTCCGTCTATGACTGGACGACAGATGATGCGCCGATCTCTTTTTCCGCCCCGCCAGCAGGGTTCTGGGAAATTGGGACCCCCTCTTCGCCAGGTTTCCCATCCGGTGGTACAAGCGCGGATTTGATCCTGACAAACGGGTACAACAAGATCGTTGTTCAGAACGCTGCGGGTGTTGATCTGAATGATGTTGTGTCGGGGCTGAATCTGAACTTCGCGCCCGAATTTATCGGCGCACCTTCGGCCCTGCTGGGCAACGTGGGCAACAGGCCGACGTCTGTTACCGCGCTGGACCTAAGCACTCTGTTTTCTGACGATCGCGACGCGACGCTGACCTATTCTATCGACGCTACACCACCCGGTTTCACGTTTGATGGCACAACCTTCACGGTGACAGACCCCAATAGCCTTGCCGCCGTTGGTGATCACATAGTCAACGTGACTGCGACAGACAGCCAAGGGCTGAGCGTGACGGAAGCGATTACCCTAACCGTCGCGATGAACCACAGCTTCCCGACCGCATTCGGCGTATTGTCAGTTACCGGGTCGAGCGCGGCAGATACGGTTTATTACACCGGGTCCATCACAGGCAAACAAGCGAACGTTTCGCTCGGCGCGGGCAATGATGTCTTTTCTGCCATCGCATTTGCCGCCGCTTACAGTGGATCGTTCAATATCGCAGGCGACGCAGGCGAGGACTACATCGGGTTCGGCGACCGCGCGGCCCTTTCCGAAGGTTTGGTCCAGGCGACTGGCGGTGACGACAATGACACAATCCTCTTTGGAAATTTTGCGGCATATTCCTTCGGTGAAATTCTTGCTGACGGCGGCGCAGGCAATGACACAATTACCTTTGGAACATATGCGGGCGACCTTGATGGCACCGTCACGGTCCTCGGCGGCACCGGTGATGACATCATCACCTTTGGGTCGAACGCGGGCAACGACCGCGGCGCAATCACCATAGACGGCGGGGCCGGTGCGGACACAATCAACCTCGGCCTGATTGCACAGAATCTAACGATTGATCTGGGCGCCGATACCGATGTTGACCGTATCACAGCGCTTTCGGCGGGCTACAATTGGACCATCACCAATTGGGTCCAAGGTATTGATATAATTACAATAAATGAAGCCTCGTTTGAGTTATGGCATGCGGTTGATGTGGCCGGAGACAAGGTTTTCAACACCCTCAACAACACCGGAAACTTTACGGTCGTCGGGGCCGCAGGCGTTGCGGCCGCAGACATTGTAGCGGGGTTTAACTACAACAGCGCGCCCACATTTACTGGCAACGCAACCTTGGGCAATGGCGCAGTCGGGTCCGGCGGAATGGCCTACAGCCAAGACCTGACAGGCCTGTTTTCGGATGTGAACACCGCTGTTGGCGACGCCATCACGCTGACCACCCCGACCACCCTGCCCGCTGGGATGACATTCTTAAATGGCCTGCTAGAGGTCACAAATACTGTTGGCTTGGGCGGTGATTATACCATCACCATCACTGCAACGGATCAGTTGGGCGCCAGCACGGCCCAAGACGTGACCCTCGCGCTGGCCGTAAACCACGATTTCGGCACCTTGCACGATGTGTATTATGGCGGTGAAGCCTACACAGGGTCCAGCATCGACGACACGATCACCGTGGGTAATTCGACCTTGGAAGGCGCATTTTTCAGCGTCACCACCGGGGCGGGCGCGGATACCATCACCGCTGGCACCAATGCAGGTACGAACTTCGGTGGCGCAGAAATATATGCTGGCACTGGTGGCGATAACATCACCTTCGGAACGGGTGTGGGCTTTGCTAGTATTGATCTGGGCGCAGACACAGATGCCGACACGCTGACCTTTGACGGCACCGTTTTTGGCGCAACCATCACCAATTGGGTGCAGGGCGACGATGCGATTGTCTTTGCCAATGCAACAGGGGTTTGGACGGCGGCGGATGTGGCGGGCAACAAGGTCTTTACCAGCGACAACTTCCAGTCCTTTACGGTTGTTGGCGCCGCAGGTGTCGCCGCCGCTGACATTGCCACGGGGATAAGTTTGCAGGCCGCGCCGACCTATATTGGCGGGGCAGACCCGCTTGCCGGTGCCACTGTTGGAAACCAGTCCACCACGTTCCCGTTTGACCTTACTACGTTGTTTGATGATGCAAACATCCCGTTCGGTGACAGCCTGACGATCTCTGTGGATGGCGCTGTTGTGGCGGATGGCATTCTGGACATTTCATATAACGAAGTCGTCCACTCGGGTTTTTTCCGGGGCTTTGAGGGTTACTCGTTCTTGGTCACAGCCACCGACGAAAGCGGCGCCAGCGTTTCGCAGACCGTTGCGTTCGATGCCAGTTGGACCCACGCTTGGGAAGGTATTGAATTAAGTTTCGATCGTAACTTCGGAACGCAGGGTGACGATTTTATGGATGTGAGCGCGGTGCGTTTTTTCAATTCCTTTGATCCCAACGGAGGTCGTTTCTACAGTAACTCCGGGTCCGATACCCTCGTGTTTGGGGATTCCGCATTTGAATTCTCATCTAGTCAATTTAGGTTTGAGGTGTTTGATTTCGGCTACTTGTATAGGCAACCTGTGCCTGAACAGGCCATCGACGACGGCGATACCGTACTGATTGGTGACTTAACCCTTTCGGGGGGCCCCCGTTTTGCCTTTTCGTTCACGGACGACACGATCGAGTATGGCAGTGACGCCAGTGTTCCCGGCGTTTACATGGGTGACGGCAACGATACGGTCACCATTGGGGACAATTCGGTCAGCAGTTTGATCGTTGCTGGCTTTGGCGCGGATACGATTACATTTGGCGATAATGCACAGAATGTGACCCTGTATCTAAACGACGAGATTGACCTCGATCATGTAGTATTCCAGCCTGACCCGACCGACGGTGATGCGGATCAAATAATCTTTGATGGGAAGGTGTTGAATGCGTCGATAACCGGTTTTGAGGTGGGCATTGATACAATCGCATTCACCAATGCCACGGGTCTATGGACCGCGCAAAACGTCGGCGGCAACATGGCGTTCACCAGCAATGATGGCCAATCGTTCACGGTTGTGGGCGCAGGTACATCGGCCGCAGCGGACATCACAACCGGCTTGACCTATAACAGCGCGCCGACTTTCGTTGGGGCCTCAACAGCATTGGCAAATGGGGTCACGGGTTCAGAAAACGCGGCGACCTATGCGCAAGATTTGTCCGCCTTGTTCAGCGATGCAAATGGCGTTGCGGACACAGTGACGATAACAACCTCGGCTTTGCCGTCTGGTTTCGCCCTGTCGAATAGCGTGTTGTCGATTTCCGATCCGAGCACTTATTTTGCCGCAGGGGATCATACGGTCACAGTCACAGCGACAGACACGTCCAGCACAAGCATAAGTCAGGACATCACCCTGTCCGTTGCGATGGACCATAATTTTGGCGCATCGTTTGGGGCCAGCACCGGCACGGTCACCTTCGTGAATGCGTCCGACCTTTCGGACGCGGCGATCTTTGGCGACTTCGCCGCGGCAAACGCGGCAAGTGCAGTGACGTTCAACGGCAAAGCGGGCGACGACGCGGTGACATTCGGGGCCAACGCCGCAGAATTCGGCGGCGCGGTTACCGTGAATGCAGGGACAGGCGCAGACACCGTTTCCTTTGGCAGCAACGCAGGTATTTTCGGCGGCACGATCAACGTGGATCTCGGACCGGATGCAGACGCGGATACGTTGATCTTTATAGGTTCTGTTGAAAATACCACGGTTAGCAATTTTGAAGTCGGGGTTGATACAGTTGATGTTGTGGATCCGACAGCTTGGACAATAACGCTGGATGATGGCACGAACACGGCCCTAAGCGACGGGACCAGTGATCTGACCTTCATCGGAATCACAGGGGTGACGGACGTCAGTGACTTCCTGATCTAGCACGACGGGGCGAAACGGCTATGTGCCCGGGTTTTTGGTTCACAAGAACGCGCGCTGACAAATCAAAGGTTTTGAGCTCGCTTGGTATTTCTAACCAAATTGAACAAACCCTCTCAGGGGATGAAAAGGGGGTCAGCAAACCTCATTCGCTGCTATGCCATTTAGACGTATATAAAATATCTGAAACTATGGTGCGGTCGGGGGGACTCGAACCCCCACGAGTGTTACCTCACAGCGACCTCAACGCTGCGCGTCTACCAATTCCGCCACGACCGCATGATCCAAGCGTGAGAGGCGTGTAGCCAACCGTCGCTTCCACCTCAAGGACAAAATGGATGTCGCCTTACGAAACACGACCCATGTGCCAGCGTCGCAGGTAAAACAATCCAACAAAACCGATGCCGATCAACAGATAACCAAGATCGGATGGCCCGCCAAACACGATACGGTTCAAAACCCGCCCCGGCAAAAGCGTCAGAAGGCCTGCAATCCCCATAGCCCCGAACCAAACGGCCTGCATCGCCGCGCGATGCAATGCAATGTTGCGCTTGCGAATTTGGTACAGGCCGTCCGCCACGCCCCATATGGCATAAAGGCTAAGAAGGTGGATCGGACCGAAATGGGCGATCACCGCGATTTCGCTTTGGATAAACAGACCAGAAACGGAAAGGCCGACAATTGCGATGATCCAAATGTATCCCACGGTTTTGTGTATACGATCTCTCTGCTTTCGAAACAGAGCGACAGGTCCAAGAAACAAAGCCAAAAAGGCAAAGGCCGCATGGGTCTGAATTTCAAACGCAGCGTTCAAAAGGGGATCAAACATCACGACCTCACACAGCTAATGACGCGCGTGTCTGGCGTGGAATCGCCGCCCGCGACACAATCACGATACCGCCAAGGCCAATAACGATCCAACCCAAATGGTCCGCGCCTGCAAATAAGGCCTCGTTAGACATCCGACCCGGAAGGAAATTCGCAAGGCCCGCGGCCCAAAGACCGAACCAGTAGAGGTTTCGAAAGACCGTTTCATGGGCACGGATTTGCCCGCGTCGCGCCATCGCAATCCCCGTCCACAAGGACCAGAATGTCAAAAGAGCAAACCCATGAAGGGGGCTGAATGGGCCAATCACCGCAAAGCTGTGGATGAAGAACGCCGACAGGGCCACGGTGAACATCGCGATGACCCAGATGTATCCGCTTATTTTGTGAATCACATCGCGTTTTCTACGATAGAGTGGCAGTGGCCCAAGACAAACGGCGGTCACAGCCGCTGCTGCGTGAATTTGAATATAGATCGGCGCGTTTAGGAATGGTTCAAATGACATATGTTGACCTTTCGGTTTGGCGTTTTGATTTCAATTGCATATGTCTTATCCGACCCCGCCGTTCATCCGAGCGCGCATACGCCACACACGGAAAAACCACGTGAACGACCCTGCCCCGCAATCCGCGCTTCGTGAATGGCGAACACATATGGCCTCCCATACGCGCCTTGCTAGCTTTGCGGGGGCTGCGGCCATTTTGGCAGTGATGGGCCCTTTCAACACGGATGAGGTCATGCGTCTGGTTCCGCGGCTGGCCTATTGGGCCGTTATCGTCACCGTTTGCTATTCCATCGGATACGCGAGCAATTTGCTCGCTGAACACTGGGCCAAGTCCAAGGGTGTGATCGTTCGCATAGCGATTGCAGCCCCTCTTACGTCGTTGGGGGTTTTGGCGTTTATCTACCTGCTGAACGGTTTGGCGATCGGGTTTTGGCCCACCGGGTTCACGCTGCTTATCCTCGCCGTCAACGTGCTGGTCATATCATCAATCATCACGGTGGTGTTTTATGTGGCCAACCTTGAACAAGACGCGGCAAGCCCCCCCGCACCACCTGCGTTACTCGATCGACTGCCGTTCGACAAACGCGCGCCGCTGGTGGCAGTGTCAGTTGAAGATCACTACGTCCGCATCCGCACCACCAAAGGGGAAGAATTGGTTTTGATGCGGTTGGCCGACGCCATGCGCGAAGTCGGGGACATAACTGGGTTGCAGGTTCATAGGTCCCATTGGGTTGCGTTGGATCAAGTTCGCGCGGCCAGCCGCAAAGGCGACGGCGCCGTGCTCAGCATGTCACACGGCCCCGACATTGCCGTTAGCCGCAGCAATGTCACCAAAATTAAGGAGGCTGGGCTTTTGCCCAAGTAAATATGGTCGATTGGATCACAGCGCCAGGACTAACCTCCTATGAAGATGCCGTTACATTTATGGAAGCGCGCGCGGATGCCATTCATGCGGGGACAGCCGCCGAATGCATATGGTTGGTCGAACACCCTGCCCTTTACACGGCTGGGACGTCATCAAAACCCGAAGACCTCACTGATCCCAACCGCTTTGAGGTTCACCAAACCAAAAGAGGCGGACAATATACCTACCATGGGCCCGGCCAGCGTGTCGCCTACGTCATGCTTGATGTCGGCAAACGGGGCCACGACGTGCGTCGTTTCGTACAAGATTTGGAAAATTGGGTCATCGCAACGCTCGATCAATTCAACGTCAAAGGTGAAATCCGCGAAGGCCGCGTCGGGGTTTGGGTCCAGCGCGACGACAAGCCCCTAACCGCCCTTGGCACACCCGCTGAAGACAAAATCGCCGCCATTGGCATCCGCCTTCGCAAATGGGTTAGCTTTCATGGGCTGTCCATCAATGTCGAACCCGACCTCAGCCATTTTGATGGCATCGTGCCCTGCGGCATCACTGAACACGGGGTAACATCGTTGGTAGACCTTGGCCTGCCCGTGACAATCGACGATCTGGATGTTGCCCTGCGTAAAACCTTCGCCCAGTCCGTGACACCCTATCAGCCATGATCTCGATTGCGCGCCCTTTTTTGCCCATGGAGCGCCCATGAACAAGTCGGCCTTCGTTCAGATCCTTTGCATAGCAATCATCATTGTGATGGCGCTAGAAAGCATACGGCAATCGCTGACAGTGCATTCCGCTGATTTATTGGCCCTTTGGCTTGCAGGGGTATTTTGGGATTTGGGGCAGACGGATCAGATTTATCCTGCTGCTGCGCCTCTTTTCAAAATGCTGCCGCCAAACGGCTGGCCCGCTTACGTTTTGGAAACATTCGGCGAAGTCGAAATCTATCCCTATCTATATCCGCCGATATGGGCTGTGGTGATGTCTTGGTTGGTTCCGACCACGTCTTTTGCGACATTCGATCTGGCGCTGTCCGTATTTCATCATCTTTGTGTTATTGGCGTTGTGATATGTGCCGCGCGGCTGTTGGGTGTCCAGAACCGCACGACAGCCATAATTTTCACTGCAATCACGTTTGCCGCCATCGTGTTGACCATTCCTGTTACCGCCGGGCTTGATCAGAACCAGCCCCAAATGCTGGTGAGTTTTCTGATCGTTCTGGCGTTCGAACGGGCACATTCTGGTTGGTTGAAAACCGCAGGTGCCACCTTGGCGCTTGCCGCCGCCATTAAAATATCACCATTGTTGTTTGTCGTCATCTTCGTTGCGCGGCGCCAATGGGGCGCAGTAGCCGCATTCTGTGTGGCGGGTGCGGCTTTGGGGGCAATGTCGGTGTTGTTGGCCGGTTGGCCAATCCATAAAGAGTTCCTCGATTTGTTACGCACAATTTCTGGATCCGTCATCATCACGAACTTTTCCTTTTCGATCGATGCTGTGGCTGTACGGATGTTCTTTGGCGATCAAGCTGTCTTCGTCACCCAACCCTTCCAAGAGACCCTTCCAGGTGGATGGGGCGCCTACGCCAAACCAGACCTGTGGCGAGCGATCAGTATTATCGCCCAGCTTGGTGCGCTGTTTTGGGTTGCAGTCATGGCGGCGAAACGGCCCAACAGCCCAGTCATCCTGCCCATCGCTGCCGTCATCTTCACGCTGATTGCGCCACTGGGCTGGAGTTATAGTTATCTAACAGCATTGGCCTTTACCGGCGCATTGCCCATGCGACTTGGACGTTTGGGCTGGATTTTGTGTTTTGTTTTGATTGTATTTTTTCTTCCAGCGCTTGTTCCCCTAACATCGGGCACGGGGTACGGCGGCCCAAATGTTTTCCAAATGGTTGGCAGCGGATTAATGGCTGTTTTAGCCATCTCGCTCTGGATGGCGTTTGAGCGTGACTCGCGCAATTCCTAAAGGCATCACCTGCGCCAATTTTACCCACTTAAAGGGGCACATCTAGGATTGCCCCCTGCCAGTCGACGCCCTAAAACCAACCCAAGCCTAGGGGCGAGTCCATTCGCCCCTTACAAGATTCGCCATTCTAAGGGAGCGCCACATGGTAGACGCAGCCGCCCACGACCACGGGCATGAAGACGACCGCGGGTTCTTTACTCGCTGGTTTATGTCCACCAACCACAAAGACATCGGTATTTTGTACCTATTCGTATCAGGTTTCGTCGGGTTCTTGTCCGTCGCCTTTACCGTTTACATGCGGATGGAGCTTATGAACCCCGGCGTTCAATACATGTGTCTGGAAGGCGCACGCCTGTTCCCGGCCGCATTGGAGGAATGTACACCCAACGGCCACCTTTGGAACGTCATGATTACTTATCACGGCGTCCTGATGATGTTCTTTGTTGTCATTCCGGCCTTGTTTGGCGGGTTTGGTAACTACTTCATGCCTTTGCAAATCGGCGCACCGGACATGGCGTTTCCACGCCTGAACAACTTGTCTTTCTGGCTGTTCTGTACGGGTGTTGCGCTTGGCGTTGCATCCCTGCTGGCCCCCGGTGGGAACGGTCAGGCAGGTTCCGGTGTGGGCTGGGTCCTTTACCCGCCCTTGTCGACATCTGAACAAGGCATCTCCATGGACCTCGCAATTTTTGCGGTCCACGTATCAGGTGCGTCTTCTATCCTTGGCGCGATCAACATGATCACAACGTTCCTGAACATGCGCGCACCGGGAATGACCCTCCACAAAGTACCCCTGTTTGCTTGGTCGATCTTCGTGACTGCGTGGCTGATCCTTCTGGCGCTGCCTGTTCTCGCTGGTGCGATCACAATGCTGCTGATGGACCGCAACTTTGGCACGACGTTCTTTGATCCAGCCGGTGGCGGTGATCCGATCTTGTACCAGCACATCCTGTGGTTCTTTGGCCACCCTGAGGTGTACATCATTGTCGTGCCTGCCTTCGGCATCATCAGCCACATCATTTCAACGTTCTCACGCAAGCCGATCTTCGGATACCTTCCGATGGTCTATGCGATGGTCGCGATTGGTGCGTTGGGCTTCGTAGTTTGGGCACACCATATGTACACCGTCGGCATGTCTCTGACGCAGCAGTCTTACTTCATGCTCGCCACAATGGTGATTGCGGTCCCTACGGGGGTTAAGATCTTTAGCTGGATCGCAACAATGTGGGGCGGCTCTGTAACCTTCAAAACACCGATGCTTTGGGCAATGGGCTTTTTGTTCTTGTTCACGGTGGGTGGCGTAACGGGCATCGTTCTGTCACAAGCGGGCGTCGACCGTGCATACCATGACACATATTACGTCGTTGCACACTTCCACTATGTGATGAGCTTGGGCGCTGTGTTCGGCATCTTCGCAGGCATCTATTTCTACCTGCCGAAAATGTCCGGTCGTATGATCCCCGAATGGGCAGGTAAACTGCACTTCTGGGCGATGTTCATCGGTGCGAACATCACGTTCTTCCCGCAACACTTCTTGGGTCGCAACGGCATGCCACGCCGTTACATCGACTACAATGAGGCGTTTGCGCTCTGGAACTACGTGTCCTCTATCGGTGCATTCATTTCCTTCGCGTCCTTCGTGTTCTTCATTGTGATCTTGTTCAAGACGCTGCTGAGCCCGAAAAACGCGACAGAACCGAACCCTTGGGGCGAATTCGCTGATACGCTGGAATGGACACTTCCATCCCCGCCACCTGAGCACACGTTCGAAATCCTGCCCAAGCAGGAAGACTGGGACAAACAGCCGAGCCACTAATGCCGGTTTGACCTGAAATTTCGTAAGGCCCCGGCGGAAACGTCGGGGCCTTTTTCTTTGCCCAAAAGAAGTATCAAACATGCTTTATCTATGGCCATTGCTGATCCTTGCACTGCCACTGATCATGACGCTCGCAGCGGCAAGGTCTGCTTGGATTTGGGCTGCACTCTTTCTAAGCGCTGCGGGCCTTTTTGCGTCGGCGGCACTATCGTCCTACTCACTCGCGTCTGGCGGTATGGGGCTGCCTCTGGGCCCGTTGTTGGGTGACCCCGACGATCCTATGGGCGTGGCCCGCACCTTTCATTTTGCAGAAATCCGCAGACTGACGCTGACATTCCTGCCCAGCTTGATCCCAGCCCTTGTATTACTGTGGCCGCGCCATCCGCGACGCTCCCAATTGGATGTCGCCTTGTTCTGGGTCTTCGCGGGCTTTGCTTGGTCGCAACTCTACTTGCCGACCTTGATTCTGGGACAAACAGGGATGCCACGCACCTACGTTGAATTCAACGACACACTCGTGATGGCAACGGGCCTGGCAAAATTCGCGGGTTGGCTGGCCCTCGCCACACTCGTTCTGGCCACGCTGCGACCTATCTTTGTGGTGGTGAGCAACCGGAGAACCTGAAATGCCCTACGAATGGATCACCCCACAGGACGCCGCGACCAAATCAGCCCCTAAGGCAGAATTGCACCTGTGGCCCTACCGTTCATTGCTGCGCCGCGATTTCGTGACCTTCATCGGCGGCACAATGGCACTCGTTGCCCTGCCCCTAATCGCCCTGCTTGGTACGCCCGTTGTCTGGGGCTTGTTGCCGTTTTTTGGGCTTGCATTGGGTGGCATCTGGTACGCGATCAACCGCAGTTACAAAGATGGTGAAATCCTCGAAGAATTGCGTATTTGGCCTGACCGGATGACGCTGGATCACATGCACCCGCGCAATGGACATAAATCCTGGGAAGCCAATCCGTATTGGGTGCAAGTCAAAATCGATCCCAAACACGAACGGATCAAAAACTACGTCACACTAAAAGGCAACGACCGCGAGGTCGAGCTGGGCGCATTTTTATCAGTAGACGAACGCGCGGTACTTTATGATGAGATCGACCACAAACTGCGCGATATTCTTAGACCCTAGCGAAGCGTCAATCACCCAAGGCGCAGGTTTCGGGTCGCCCTTCTATGATCGCCTCAGTACACCCGTGTCATGACACAACAGCGCACCATTCCGACCCAAGCCTGGATAGAACTTTGCCTATTGGCTCTGATCTGGGGCGGCAGTTTCCTCGCGATCCGGCTCGCCCTGAACGAAGTCAACTTCGTAACCTCTGTGGCGCACCGCGTCTTTTGGGCCAGTGTCATTTTATGGGTCTATGTCATAGCGCGTGGGCTTGCAGTGCCGCGCGACCCAAAAATCTGGGGCGCCTTGTTCATGATGGGCGTGTTAAATAACGTCATCCCGTTCAGCTTGATGGCGTGGGGACAGCTATATATCCCGACGGGCCTGACATCCGTGTTTAACGCCGGCACTGCAATTTTCGGCGTCATAGTCGCCGCAATCTTGCTGTCGGATGAACGTTTAACGCTGCGCAAGACCATCGGTTCGGCGATTGGGTTCTTTGGCGTGGCAACGGCCATAGGTTTGGACAGTTTTCGCAGCTTTGACATAACGTCGCTTGCACAGTTGGCCGTGGTGGCAGGTACGGTTTCCTATGCCTTTGCCAGTGTTTGGGCGCGCGTCAATTTGGCTGGGCTGTCCCCGCAGGTATCCGCAGCGGGTATGTTAACGGGATCATCAATCGTGATGGTACCGGCCGCGTTCTTCATTGATGGCGTGCCGTCGTTCGATCTGAGCGTCACAGCCATCAGCGCCATCGCATATTACGTTATTTTCGCCACCGCCGGGGCGTATTTGCTCTATTACCGTATCATTGCAGCAGCGGGTGCAGCCAACGCCATGATTGTAACATTGCTGATCCCGCCTGTTTCTATTGTGCTCGGGGCTGTTGTGTTAAAGGAAAGCTTGTCGTCTAACGTTTATGTCGGGCTGGCGTTGCTGGCGGTTGGTCTGTTGATCCTTGATGGACGATTGTTTGCGCGTTACCGAAGCCCCGCTTGACGCATTTTGGCGGCTAAATCCGGGTCGAACTGCTGCGCGCGCGCATAAGGTGTATCACCGAATTCGTCCTTTTGGGTCGGATCGGCCCCAGCGCGCACCAAAGCACGAATAAACTGGGGCGTCAGCGCCCGCGTATCTGATAAGAAAAACAACGCCGATGCGTCGCCACCGACCGGCGCGTTCAAATCAACACCTGCACCGACCAAGGCCTGCATTTCGCCTGTGTTTGCTTTGCGCAGCACGCGCTCAAGCGGCGAACGCCCCCGCGACAAGGGTTGGGTTGGGCTCAGGCCGGCCTGAAAAAGCATTCGCAAAATCTCGCCGTTGTCAGCATCGCTTAGGATCGTGCGTTCCACCATGCCATGCCCGTTTGATCTATCGCGAATATGAATGTCTGCCCCAGCGTTGATGAGCATTTCGACCGCTTGGATATTATTGGACCATATGGCCGACGCAAGCGGCTGTGGCGCATCCCGTTTACCTGACCCATCCGGGTTAGATCCCGCAGCGAGCAGGATCTCCAGCATATCGTTGTCGTCTTGAATAACCATCGACGTGACAGGGTGATTGGCCGTATTGCGGCGCGCGTTCACATCAGCACCTGCAGCGATAAGGCGCCTCAGCGATTGCTCGTCGCCCCAATAAGCCGCACTAGATAGGGGCGTCCGGCCCCAATCACTCAGCTCTTCGAGGTTGCCACCAGCGGCGATGCAGGCTGCCAACGCACTTTGATCGGCCTGTTCGCGGTCGGTGCGGATGAAGGTACGTTCATCCAATATATCACCAAGGCTGCAGGCAGATGTCATGTCTGCGGTGAAAGGTGCAGGTTCACCTATTGGCGATGACACATCAGGCTGGCATGCCGCAGTCGCGGTGACAAATGCCAATGTAAGAATTACGCGCATAGCGGGTCTCTCCAAATATCTTTGCCAATATTTGCAAGACCCGCGCCCCATATGCAAATTATGCGTCTATCCGAGCTTGGATTTCACCATGCCGCCAGCTTTTCCAAAATCTATCTGGCCTGTGAATTTGCTTTTCAGGACCCCCATCACCTTGCCCATATCACGGATGCTGTCCGCGCCAACCGATTGGATTGCAGCGTCAATTTCGGCCGCGACTTCGTGATCGCTCAGCTGTTTGGGAAGAAACTCTTCGATGATCTTGATCTCAGACAGTTCCTTTTCAGCCAATTCAAGGCGCCCGCCTTCTTCATAGACCTTCGCGCTTTCTTGGCGCTGTTTGACCATCTTTCCCATAATACCAAGGACAACATCGTCGCCTACGCTTTCGTCGCTGCCTGTTCCACGCAATTCGATATCACGGTCTTTGATGGCTGCGTTGATCAAACGCAGCGTCGAAAGACGATCCGCTTCTTTGGCTTTCATCGCCTCTTTGAGGGCCGTTCCAACCCGTGCGCGCAATTCCATTTCAGTCATCCCTGATTGATGTGAGCGGTAACAAGAGGTGACAATACTCTGGAAACCGAAACAAAAACAAGCACAGTAATGCAACGTCACACGGACCGCTTGACCCTAAGCATTGCGCCCCCTAGATAGCGGGAAGTTTGGCCGCTGACCTGCCGCGCGGCCCGTATAAATCGGGGGATTTGACAGATGGCCAACACAACAAAACCAACCGCATGTCTCGTTCTTGCCGATGGGACTGTGTTTTACGGAATGGGGTTTGGAGCAACGGGGCAAACCGTTGCAGAACTCTGTTTCAACACGGCCATGACCGGCTATCAGGAAATCATGACTGACCCGTCTTATGCAGGGCAGATCGTGACCTTTACATTCCCCCACATCGGCAACACAGGCGTCACGCCCGAAGACGATGAAACGGCAGATCCGGTTGCATCGGGGATGGTTGTGAAATGGGACCCAACCTTGCCAAGCAACTGGCGGTCGGTTGAACGACTGGAACCGTGGCTGGAAAAGCGCGGACGCATCGGCATTGGGGGCCTGGACACCCGTCGTCTGACGCGGGCGATCCGCCAGCAAGGTGCGCCACATGCGGCGCTTGCGCATCATCCTGACGGCGTGTTTGACATAGAAAAACTTATGGCTGCGGCGCGCGGGTTCGCGGGCCTTGAAGGACTTGATTTGGCCAAAGATGTCACGTGCGCGCAATCCTATCGTTGGGATGAAATGCGGTGGGCGTGGCCCGATGGTTTCCCCCGTCAGACAGACCCGAAATACAAAGTCGTCGCGGTAGACTACGGCGCAAAACGCAATATTTTACGCTGCCTTGCCTCTGCTGGGTGTGATGTGACTGTTCTTCCTGCCAGCGCAACTGCAGCGGATGTCATGGCCCTCAGCCCTGATGGTGTGTTTCTCTCAAACGGGCCCGGCGATCCGGCTGCGACGGGTGAATATGCCGTGCCTATGATTAAGGATGTGCTGGAAAAAGACATTCCGATTTTCGGAATTTGCCTTGGCCATCAAATGCTTGCATTGGCATTAGGTGCAAAGACCATAAAAATGAACCACGGCCATCACGGCGCAAACCATCCGGTAAAAGACAAAGACACCGGAAAAGTTGAAATCACGTCGATGAACCACGGCTTTACCGTAGATGCGCAATCCCTTCCTGCTGGCGTGCGCGAAACCCATGTGTCGCTGTTTGACGGGTCAAACTGTGGCATCGCTGTCGATGGAAAACCGGTGTTTTCGGTGCAATACCACCCCGAAGCGTCACCAGGGCCAATGGACAGTTATTACCTGTTTGAACGTTTCGCAGCCGCAATGGCGGACCGCGCGGGTGTTTCAGCCTAACCAAGACCGTCTAATCGAACCCATCCTTAACGCGCCATTAACCGTTCCGATTTCATAGTGAGTTAGGGACACACGGTGGGGTGCGGATGGGTCTGGTATTCAAAACACGGCGAAGTATTAAACCACAACAAATCGGCCTTCTTGCAGCGCGTGTGGCGACGCCACGCAGCACGGGCGACGTTTTGGGGCCGATTGGCACCAAAGCCGCGCGTGACGCGGCCCAAGCGGACCTTTCCTTGCGCAATTCAAACCTTGTGACCAATGCATTGCGCCATCGAACCGGTCTTCCCGCACGAACATTTGCCTTGCTCGAGGCGGGGACGATTGGAACCAGTCTTGTCGATCCTTTTGCAGAACCAGCGGACCCGCGGCTATTGGAAAAATTCAGCGCCCGTCTTTGCCTAAAGCATCGGGTGCTTCCTTGGCGTTCGATCTCTGGCAGGGTCACCGTTTTGGCCACCAATCGAGAACATTTTTTACGTGTCCGTGACGCGCTAACGATCATTTTCGGGACGGTTCATCTGGCCATTGCAAAACCGGATGATTTTGACGCGGCGCTTAGCAAAACATGCCACGAACAGCTCATGAGCAACGCAGAGGAGAGGACCAAGCCAACTGAGTCTTGTCGCGACTGGAGCGCAGCCAAAGCACTTTGGCTCGGCGTCGGCGCAATCATCGTTTTGCTTGCCTGTTTCATATTGTGGCCACGTATCAGTTTTTTGGTCCTTTGCGTTTGGGCGACCTGTACACTCGTTCTTAATACGCTCTTGAAGATCGCAGCGGCTGTGATCTTTGTGTTGCCAAAGCCCCATAAGCCCGTTCCAGCCAATCCGCAGGTTGCCCGTTTGCCTGTTGTTACACTCCTTGTGCCCTTGTTTCGCGAACGAGACATTGCCGGCGCCTTGGTACAGCGTCTATCGCAACTGGACTATCCGACTGATCGTTTAGATGTGTGCCTTGTGTTGGAGGCGGATGACGCAACAACGCAAGCGGCCCTTGCCCATGCGCAATTGCCATTCTGGATGCGTGCGATCCGAGTTCCTATGGGTGCACTTCAAACCAAGCCCCGCGCACTGAACTATGCGCTAAGCTTTGCCAAAGGATCAATAATCGGGGTTTATGACGCCGAAGATGCCCCTGCGTCTGACCAGTTGCGCGTTGTGGTCAAACGGTTCGCCCAGCGCGGACGCGACGTCGCATGCCTGCAGGGACGTTTGGATTTCTACAACACCCATTCCAACTGGCTCGCGCGGTGTTTCACGATCGAATATGCGACTTGGTTTCGGATCGTTCTGCCTGGGCTTGAAAGGTTGGGCCTTGCAATTCCTCTGGGCGGTACCACCCTGTTCTTTCGTCGCGAAATCTTAGAAGAATTGGGGGGCTGGGACGCGCACAATGTGACGGAGGATGCGGATCTTGGAATCAGATTGGCCCGCCACGGATACCGCACCGAAATCATCGAAACCACAACCCAAGAAGAAGCGAACGCGCGCGCGTGGCCGTGGATCAAACAACGATCACGGTGGCTAAAAGGCTATGCCATCACCTACGGGGTCCATATGCGTAACCCACTGAAACTACTGCGTGATCTAGGTATTTGGCGGTTCATGGGTGTGCAGCTATTGTTTGCCGGCACGATTACACAATTCTTATTGGCCCCTTTGCTATGGTCGTTTTGGTTGATGATATTTGGCCTTCCCCATCCATTGAACGGCGTCTTGTCAGAACCGGTCGCGTTCACACTTGCGGGTATATTTCTATTGACGGAACTGGTGAACGTCACAGTCGCAGCACTGTCAGTCTCGACAACGCATAAACGTGACCTGATTAAGTGGACGCCCACTTTGCACATATATTTCCCGTTGGCTGCACTCGCGGCCTACAAAGGTGTCTTCGAACTGGCGACAAAACCGTTTTATTGGGACAAGACCACCCACGGCGTGTTCGCACCAACACCATCCATCAACGCGACTGTGCTGCCTCAACCGCGGACGCATCCAACCGCAGCCGAATAGTGAATGCCTGACTAATATGTTCGCGCAAAGCTTTGTCGGCGGCGTCACCGTCACCCACTTCGATAGCGCGCACTATTTGTTCGTGTTCTTCTAGAGTGTCAGACGGGCGTCCTTCTACAGCGATTGATGTTGACGCCAAAAGCGCCATAGATCGATGCACAAGATCAAGTTGCTGCACCAAAAACCGATTGTGACTGGCAAGGTGAATTTGCTTGTGAAAACGGCGGTTCGCACGGCTCATGGCATCAGGATCGTCGATCAACTTGCGATCATCCTCAAGCATATCGCGCAATACTGACAATTCTTCTGGGGTTGCATGACGCGCAGCAAGACGCGCGGCCAGACCCTCAAGGGCGCCGCGCACAACATACAGTTCGCTTAACTGACTATGATCCAGCGACGACACGATCAAAGATCGCCCATCCCGGGTCAGCAAACTTTGGGTCTCAAGCCTTTGAAGTGCTTCACGTATGGGCGTGCGAGAAACCCCAAACCGATCCGCAAGTTCGCTTTCAACCAAGCGGCTGCCGGGTTTGTAAATTCCTGTGTCGATGGCTTCGAGGATCAGTTCGTAAGCATCTTTGTGTGATGGCGCTGCTTCTTGCATGTGTAATCTTTCCTAGACACCTATTTGTATACAACTGTATCAACCGGTATCAAGTATGACATATCTGGAACCGACCCAAACAAGGCGCTCAAATGGTCAAACCATCGTTTTCGCATGTCAGTACGTGGGTGTTTGACCTCGATCATACGCTATACCCGCCGGAGTCTGCGCTGTTTGACCAGATTGAGGTTCTGATGGCCGATCAGGTGTCCAAAACGTTGGGCGTAGATCGTGCCACGGCCGACAGTTTGCGCGATCACTATTGGTCAACCTATGGGACAACGTTGGCTGGATTGATGAACGAACACAACATCGATCCCGATCCGTTCTTAGAGGCCGTCCATGACATCGATTTCAGCGTCTTGTCACCAGATCCGGTACTTGCGCGCGCCGTCCATGCGTTGCCAGGGCGCAAAGTCATCTACACGAACGGTACAAAACCCTATGCCCATAATGTTCTGAACGCCTGCGGTTTGGACGGCTTGTTTGATGCGGTCTACGGCGTTGAACACGCAAATTATCGCCCAAAACCTGAACCAGTCGCTTTCGAAACTGTGTTTGCCCTTGATGGGATCCGCGCCGATCAAAGCGCCATGTTCGAGGATTCCGTTCGCAACCTCAAAGCGCCTTTTGCGATGGGAATGCAGACGGTCCATGTCGCGCCAGCCCCTGATCCACACGAACACATCCACCATCATACCGATAATTTGGCGGCTTTCTTGTCGCAGCTGGTCTAACGCGGCTTTTCGCTTGGGGGCATGCGCCCTATGTTGCGTCGTATGTTAGATACAGACATCTTTATTTCAGGGGGCGGCGTGGCCGGCCTAACCGCGGCCGCGGCGTTCGGAAGTGCAGGGTTTAATGTCATCATTGCAGACCCCATGCCGCCCATTACAGATCAGGCTACGGACGGCGCCGATTTGCGAACGACCGCATTTTTACAGCCCGCGCGTGATTTTCTAGAGAGTGCTGGGCTTTGGAAACAGCTCGCACCCTATGCGACACCCCTGCAAATCATGCGGATCGTTGATGCTGGCGGCGCCGACCCGGCAGCGCGCGTCACCCGCGATTTTGATGCTGCTGATATTTCTGACCTGCCGTTTGGTTGGAATTTGCCCAATTGGCTCCTACGACGAGAAATGATGGCGCGGCTGGCTAAACTTCCAAACGTCGATTTGCGTATGGGTATTGGTTTTGCATCGATGCTAACCCGGACAAGCCATGCTCGCGTCACGCTGACGGACGGGACACGGATAACCGCAAATCTTGTGATAGGCGCGGATGGGCGGCATTCTGCAGTGCGGCAGGCCGCCGGAATTGGCGTAAAAACAAAACGCTATGGGCAAAAGGCCGTGACCTTTGCCGTAACGCATAATGCACCGCATGATAATGTTTCAACCGAGATTCACCGCACAGGCGGGCCGTTTACGTTGGTGCCCTTGCCGGATCACGATGGGAAACCCTGTTCGGCCGTCGTTTGGATGGAAGACGGTGTAGAAGCGGTTCGTCTTGCAGAACTTGCAAAAGATGATTTTGAATCCGAAGCAGCGGCGCGCAGTGCAAATACATATGGCCCGCTTACACTCGTATCACGACGCATGGTTTGGCCGATAATCAGTCAAATTGCAGACCGCATGATCGGTGAACGCACAGCCCTTGTCGCAGAGGCGGCCCATGTTTTACCCCCAATCGGTGCGCAGGGACTAAACATGTCGCTGACAGATCTGTCCAATCTTCTCGATCTTGCGCAGGCGTCCCCAAACACTTTGGGTGACGTGGATATGCTGCGCGACTATCAGCGCCGTCGTCACAGCGACGTCGTGATGCGCCACACCGGTATTGATCTCTTGAACCGTGCCTCGCGGGCCGAACACCCTTTTTTGCGCGACCTTCGTGCAAAAGGGATCGAAGCGCTTTATGGTGTGACACCAGTTCGTAAAACACTGATGCAGCTTGGCCTTGGTGCGCGCGAGCGCACCGATTGAAAGGAAGACGAATGATCCGCTTGATGGCCGCAATCGCCGCTACCCTAGTTGTGACAGCTTGCCAGCCTACCCCGCCGCCGTCCGCAACCGTAAGTGCGGCCGATGCATCAGCCGCGATTGCAGTCCTGCCAACACTGAATTGCCGCGTCGCAGATTTCCAAACACAAAGCGCCGATGACCGTGCGTTTGTTCAAGGCAATCTTGGAAAGCGCTACCTGATCACCGTTGAAGGCCAGACATTGGTCACTACCGTCACGTCAGATGTTTTCAACGATTCTAGCAAGCGGTTCCCCATCACGAACGTCACTGAAACACAAATCATCGCCGGTGGGGGAACCGCGCTTGGCGGCGAGACCCTGATCGTGAACCGCATACCCGTAAACGGGCGCTATTCTGCCGAAGATCGTTTTGTAATTATGTCCAGAAATGATCGGGGCACGATCGCTGACAACCGCTGGATATTGTCCTGTGTGCCCGCCTAAGCGCTAAATCTGTGGACAATCTAGCAGGACTGATTGCCCCCACGCAGGCTTTGCGCCACAATGCCAGCCAAAGCGATAAAACCAAGAGCAGCACAATGGCAAATGATCTATTGGGCGGGCAACCAAGCCCAGAATACGATGCGTCTTCGATCCAAATCCTTGAGGATATGGAACACGTGCGCCTGCGTCCCGGCATGTACATTGGCGGCAAGGACGATCGCGCGCTGCACCACATGGTCGCGGAAATCGTCGACAATTCTATGGACGAGGCTGTCGCGGGCCACGCCACATGGATCGAAGTTGAATTGCATTCCAATGGCCATGTTACCGTGCGTGACAACGGGCGTGGTATTCCGACCGACCCGCATCCCAAGGACCCCAGCAAATCCGCACTTGAGATCATCTTTTGCACCCTGAATGCGGGCGGAAAATTCTCCGGTGACAGTTACCAAACGTCGGGCGGTTTGCACGGCGTTGGATCATCCGTGGTCAACGCCTTGTCTGATCATTTGCGGGTCGAAGTCGCCCGCAACAAAGAACTGCACATGATGGAGTTTTCACGCGGTGTGCCGCAGGCCCCATTGGCGAAGATCGGCGCAGCCCCCAATCGACGCGGGACATCCGTTACATTTCATCCGGACGCAGACATTTTCGGTTCCCTTGAACTGAAACCAGCCCGTCTTTTCAAGATGGCGCGATCAAAGGCCTATCTGTTTAGTGGTGTTGAAATCCGCTGGAAGACCGACATCAATGATGGCGAAACGCCCCAAGAGGCAACTTTCAAATTCCCCGGCGGTCTGGCCGATTATCTGAATGAAACACTGGCCGGTGCAACGACCTATTCCGAACAACCTTTCGCGGGAACCGTTGATTTTACAGATAAATTCAACGTTCCGGGCAAGGTGGAATGGGCCATAAACTGGACCCCAACACGCGATGGTTTTATCCAATCCTATTGCAATACCGTTCCCACGCCCGAAGGCGGCACACACGAACAAGGGTTCTGGTTGGCCGTTCTGAAAGGCATAAAATCCTACGGCGAACGGGTGAACAATAAGAAGGCCAACATCATCACACGCGAGGACCTGACGACAGGTGCAGGCGCGTTGGTCTCTTGTTTCATCCGCGATCCTGAATTCGTTGGCCAAACCAAAGACCGTCTTGCAACGACAGATGCCCAGCGCATGGTCAACCTTGCTGTGGCAGACCATTTTGATAACTGGTTGGCCGCTGATACGAAATCCGCAGGCGCGATACTCGATTTTCTGGTACTGCGGGCCGAAGAACGGGTGCGCCGCAAGCAGGAAAAAGAAACCGCGCGCAAAACAGCGACACAAAAATTGCGGCTTCCCGGCAAGTTGGTGGATTGTTCATCCAAAACCCGCGACGGGACTGAATTGTTCATCGTTGAGGGTGACAGCGCGGGCGGATCGGCCAAAATGGCACGAAACCGCAACACCCAAGCTCTGCTGCCTTTGCGTGGCAAAATCCTGAACGTGTTGGGTGCAGCGTCATCTAAACTTGGCACAAACGCGGAAATTTCTGATCTGACACAGGCGCTTGGCGTTGGTTTGGGGGCAAAATTCAACGTCGACGATCTGCGCTATGACAAAGTCATTATCATGACCGATGCGGATGTGGATGGTGCCCATATCGCGGCGCTATTGATGACGTTCTTTTTCAGTCAGATGCGCCCAATGATCGATGCAGGCCATTTATATTTGGCGTGCCCGCCCTTGTTCCGTGTGACGCAAGGCGCGCGGAGGGTTTATTGTTTAGACGAGGCTGAAAAGAACGAAGCGCTTGCCAAAGGTCTTGGCGGTACCGGCAAAATGGACGTTTCCCGATTTAAAGGCTTGGGTGAAATGGACGCCAAGGATCTGAAAGAAACAACGATGGACCCCACATCGCGCAAACTTATCCGCGTGAGCATTGACGAAGATGAGCCCGGGCAGACAGGTGATTTGGTCGAACGTTTGATGGGCAAAAAGCCCGAAATGCGGTTCCAATACATCCAAGAAAACGCGCGGTTTGTTGAAGAACTGGACGTCTAACTAGGCCCTGACGTTGATTTGGCGGGAACGTAGGAAAGACAGCCGTTCGGTGCCGCTTGGGGATGCAACATCCTTTTCAGTGCGCGATCACAATCATATGGCTTGGCCTGCACATCGCTGCCGACTATCGTGGCAGAATGCGGAAAGTCTTTATTCTTCTTTTGCTCCTTGCGGCATGTGGTCGTGGTATTACCCCGGCTGAACGGGTCCTGATGGGTGAAATCATGGGCGATACGTTTGATCCCCGCGGTGCCCGTATGGTCGAGGCCGGTTTCATAGGGGTGCGCACACGTGAATACGCAGTCCGCCCACAAGTCACGTGCCGAGAGCGTATCAATGCCCCGCCCATCAGCGAAACCTTTACTGCGCGCACCGCGGGGGCCGTGGCATGGACGCATGTTTTGACTAATCCTGACTGGACCTTGCCGAATTACGCACCAAACTATCCCGAAGAATTCAACCTGCATGCAGTCATGTATTTCGCCCACGAAATGACTCATATTTGGCAATGGCAGAACCGTGGCTTGACCCGATATTCCCCGTTTAAAGGGGCCGCCGAACACCGCCCGGGTGCGGACCCCTATTTGTTTGACCCCGAAGACGAAATTGACTTTCTTTCAATGGGTTACGAACAACAGGCTGTTTTGGTCGAAGAATTTATATGTTGCCGCACATTGGCCCCGAACGCGGCACGAACCCACCGACTCTACGAAGTTTTGTTAGCAGTCATGCCGGTTCAGCACCCAACGCAAACGCCGGTGCCTTTAAAGGTCACCGGCGTCTATGAGAATGCTGATCTGTCAGGTATTTGCGATTAACGCACAGCGAGGTTGGACACGGACGCGCGAATACTTGATCCCGTGTCGTCGCTGTCAGCGGAAACCGCAATACCAACCAAGGCGCCCGGCGCACCGCCAAAGGCTGTCGCAAAATCGCTTGCCAGATTGACAGACTCAGAATTGCTGCCGGTTCCAGCCGCCCGCAGGATCACATTTGCACCCTGACCCGGCGCATATGGAGATTGCTGCACCGATCCGCGCCCGTGGTTGCCGCCCCAGACGTATTGCAAGATGCGGACGTTGGGATTGCTGTTCAGACGTCGGATATTGGCCCCCTCCATCGCATTCGCGTCGGCCTCGGGCAGGAAGACAAAGTAGATTGAAATATTGCGATCGTCCCCACCTTTGCGGCGCAGGTCCGTGGCCGGAACGGATGTATCAACAGACCAGTTCCATGACGCGCGGGTTGATCCCCAATCGCCTCGGTTTGTACGGGTCCATGCCAAGGATACGCCGCCATCGGATGCAATCCCAAGGGAGCCGCCATTGAACGAATAGCTATTGGAATTGAACAACTGAAGCCGCTGTTCATTCCAGCTGCCGCCAAATGAAATCGGGCCAGCAGACACAGCGCTCGCGGCAAGCAAAGCAGGGAAAGCAAGGGGGAGGATACGCATAAAACAACCTTTCATTGATTGAGCGCAGAGTGCCCCGACTTGGGTGCGTTGCTCAATGAAAGGTTGCTCAGTTCACGCCATTGTTAGCACGATGCGAGCGCCCGTGAGGCTGCCCAAAGCGCATCGGGCACATCGATTTCGCCCATCGGTTCACGGTTTTGGCCCGGGATACGCGTGCCGTCTTGGGCCGCAACTGCATCGGCGACCCGTGCAAGCCGCGCTGCAAAATCCGCACTCGGTTCCATCAGGATATAAAATTGCCCAAGATCGTGGGGTTTGCCATCGGGCAGCTTTAGGCCGCTGACGTCCAGCGAATTGACCGATCCTGTCATGCCTGCGGCCAACACTTCGGCCATAAGGCCAAAACCCCACCCCTTATACCCCCCTGCACTGATAAGTGCGCCTTTTAGTGCCGCGTTCGGGTCGGTTGTGTCTTGGCCATTTTCATCCACTGCCCAGCCTAGCGGAATCTGTTCCCCCGCGGCCTTCGCCATCGTGATTTTGCCGAGTGCAACGGCAGAGGTGGAAAAATCCCAATGCATTCCGCCATCGGGCAACGACATCGAAATTGGATTGGTCCCAATCACTGCCTTGTTTCCGTTCGGGGGTGCCACAACGGGGGACGCATTGGTGAAACCGATCCCTACCAAACCTGCCGCCGCGATTTGTTCTGTAAAGAAGCCAAGCGATGTGCAGGTATGGGCATGTGCAACAGCAAGGGTCGCGACGCCGTTTTCACAGGCCGCATCTATGGCTTGGGGTAAACCACGGCTAAACGCAGGTTGCGCAAACCCGAAACGGGCATCGGCAATGACTTGGCCCGATTTGGGGCGGCTGATCACGGGGTCGACCTGTCCGTCCACTCGTCCAGACGAAAGCTGGGTGCAATAGCTTTCAAGGTAATACAGCCCACAGATCACATTGCCGAACGCTTCGGCACGCGCGACCGCACGCGCAACTTCGCCCGCTTGCCATGATCCAGCGCCATGCGCGATCATCGCGGCCTTGGCGACCTCTTCGATTTCAGAAACAAAAACCTTCATTCGATCAACCCTGCTTCCAGGCGCACCGTTCTATCCATGCGCGCCGCGAGTTCCAGATTATGCGTTGCGATCAACGCCGATAGGCCTGACCCACGCACCAGTTCCATCAAAGCATCAAACACCCGATCCGATGTACCGGGATCAAGATTGCCTGTCGGTTCATCTGCCAAAAGCAGCTTTGGCTTGTTGGCCAAAGCACGACAGAACGCCACGCGCTGTTGCTCCCCCCCCGAAAGCGCAGCAGGGCGGTGATCTGCCCGATCTTTCACACCAACACGACCCAGAAGGTCCAAGGCATGTGTTTCAGCATCTGTCGGATCAATACCATTCGCCAACTGCGGTAAAACGATATTTTCCACTGCACTGAACTCGGGCAAGAGGTGGTGAAACTGATAGATGAAACCAACGTCATTGCGTCGCACCGATGTGCGTTTACGGTCGCCCAACTTGGTCAGGTCTTCGCCTGCAATTGCAACCGTTCCAGTATCGGGTGTGTCCAAAAGGCCCGCGATGTGCAGCAGCGTGGATTTGCCTGATCCCGACGGCGCAACCAGCGCCACAACTTCGCCTTTGGCCACTTGCATCGACACGCCGCGCAGCACCTGAACCTCGTTCGGTTTGCCGTGATTATAGGCCTTTTTTAGACCATCAACATGCAGGGTGACATCACTCATAGCGCAGGGCCTCAACCGGGTTCATGCGCGCCGCGCGCCGTGCAGGAAAGATCGTGACGATCCATGACAGAGACAAAGACAACACCACGGCTGTCATGACATCCCCAAATTCCAGTTTCGATGGGATGTCATAAATTCCCCGAATAGACGGGTCCCATACGCCGCCCCCAGCTACGTAGTTCACGACTGCAAAAATTGTGTCGATATAAAGGGCGAACAAGCAGCCAAGGATCACTCCAAGAATGGTCCCGATCGTTCCTAGCCCCGCACCACAGATAAAGAAGATACGCAAAACAGACCCTTCCGACAGCCCCATCGTGCGTAAAATTCCGATATCGCGACCTTTGTTTTTCACCAGCATAATCAGGCCGCTGATAATGTTCATTGACGCAATCAGGACAAGAATGGCCATAATGACAAACATCACATTGTCTTCGACAGTTAGCGCACGCAGGTAAGCCCCTTCGTTGTCTTTCCATGAATACAGAAAACTCTCAGGGCCCAGTTCGCGGTACAAGGGTTGTATCCAGTCTTCGACGCGGTCGGGATCGGCAACGTAAATTTCAATTTCATCATGCACCCCGTCACGGCCAAAAAACCTTTGGGCGTCTTCCAGTGGCAGGTAAATTCGGCTGATGTCGGTCAGGTAGCGGCCGGTTTGGAACACGTAAGACACATCAAACGCGACGCGACGCGGTGACCGCCCCGCCGCCGTTTGCACCCCTGTTGCCGACAACAGATTGATCCGATCCCCCACGCGCACCCCCAATGCACGGGCAACACCCGAACCTAGTGCAATACCTTGTCCGAAATCATCGATGGCCCCAGATGACGATTGCGGGTTCATCACCAAGGGGATGTCTTTCAGATCGGATTGCGAAATACCGTAGACCTGAACAAATGACGATTGATCAGCTTGGGTGGCCAAGGCCTCGGCGCGTACAATTGGTGCGGCACGCGTGATACCATCAAGACCGCGCAGTTGGGTGGCCAACGCATCCCCATTTGCGATGGTGTCGATATTGCGCGTCACATCGACAGATTGATCCCCTTGGGTCACGGTCACTGTTTCAATGTAATTTTGGCGCACGGTCAGATGTGCGTTCGCCCCAACGATTGTATCGACAAAATCAGCACGAAACCCGCTGCGAACGGCCAGCACGGCTATCAAGGCAAAAACAGCCAGCGTCACCCCGATCAGCGAAATCCACGTCATAATACTGACGCCACCCGTTTCACGTTTGGCGCGCATGTAACGCCACGCGATCATCCATTCAAATTTCGCGAAGGGGGCAGTTTTTCCAGCCATATCTTAGCCGCGCCCAAGGCCGTGAGCGCGGTAGATATCGGCAATCTTCGCGATTGCGGCGTCCGGCGTCAGTTCCTCACTGTCACCTGTCTTGCGCGATGTTAATTCAACGACCCCATTTTTAAGGCCACGGGGACCAACCGTGATCCGCCACGGCAGACCGATCAGATCCATCGTACCAAACTTGGCCCCCGCCCGTTCTTCACGGTCGTCATAAAGCGCCTCAAGGCCCAGCGCGGCCACTTGATCATAGAGCGTCTGACAGGCCGCGTCGGCCTCAGCGTCGCCTTGCTTTAGGTTTACGATGCCAACGTGGAACGGTGTCACGCCTTCGGGCCAGATGATGCCCTTGTCGTCATGGCTGGCCTCAATAATCGCGCCCAAAAGCCGCGATACGCCGATGCCGTGGCTTCCCATATGCACGGGTGTTGGTTTTCCGTCTGGCCCCTGTACCGTCGCACCCATGGCTTCGGAATACTTGGTGCCAAAATAGAAAATTTGCCCAACTTCAATCCCGCGCGCGGTGCGCTGGCGTTCGGCAGGAACGTCAGCAAACAAAGCCTCATCGTGGGTTTCATCCGTGCGGGCGTATTTGGTGGTGAATTCCTCCAGCACGGCCTCGCATTGGGTAACATCGTCATAATCAATCGCACGGTCGCCAAAGGTCAGATCGGTGACAGCGCTGTCATAAAACACCTCTGATTCACCTGTTTCTGCCAACACGAGAAATTCATGGGTATAATCGCCACCAATCGGTCCGCCGTCTGCGCGCATCGGGATCGCTTGCAAACCCATGCGCTCATAGGTCCGCAGGTAGCTGACCAAATGACGGTTATAGGCGTGCAGCGCGTCTTCTTTCGTCAGATCGAAATTGTAGCCGTCCTTCATGTAGAATTCACGGCCCCGCATAACCCCAAACCGAGGGCGGCGTTCATCACGGAATTTCCATTGGATGTGATATAGAGTTAGCGGCAGCGATTTGTAGCTTGCGACATGACTGCGGAAAATGTCGGTGATCAGTTCTTCGTTGGTCGGACCATAGAGAAGATCGTTCTTGTTGCGATCTGTGATCCGCAGCATTTCATCGCCGTAGTCGTCATAGCGGCCACTTTCGCGCCACAGGTCAGCCGACTGAATCGTTGGCATCAACATTGGGACGTGCCCCGCGCGTTCCTGTTCTTCGTGAACGATTTGTTCGATCCGCTTAAGAACCTTGAACCCAAGAGGCAGCCACGAATAAATCCCTGCGCTTGATTGCTTAATCATCCCGGCACGCAGCATGTACTGGTGGCTGACGATGGTCGCGTCGCGTGGGCTTTCTTTGAGAACAGGCAGGAAGTAGCGGCTTAGGCGCATGGGATCACTTTCAAATAGGGTTGTCCGAGGTTTAGCAGACCCCAGCACAGGGGCAAGCCACACGCAGACATGCGCCGTCTAGATCAAACATTTCCGCCGATAACAGGTTCGTCATGACGCTGACCCAAACACAATTCAGCCCCGTATGTCTTTGCATAACACAACCAACACAAAGGGATATCAAAATGAAAATGATCAAAACAATCACCGCTGCTGCCGCAGTTACTGTTGCTGGTTCCGTTGCATCCGCCGCAACCATCACTGAAATCGCCGCCGCGGACGAGCGGTTTTCGACCCTTGTCGCGGCCGTGACTGCTGCGGGTTTGGCTGATACCTTGGCGGGGCCAGGCGAATTCACCGTATATGCACCTGTGAACGATGCCTTTGCTGCTTTGCCGGATGGCACGGTCGAAACGCTGCTACAGGAAGAGAACCTTGGCCAGCTAACAGATATTCTGCTGTATCACGTCGATGATCGTGAACTGATGGCGTCGGATTTTCCGGCTGGGTCGAACTATTTCAAACCGATCAACGCGACCGAGCGTTTGTGCATCACGTCTGCATCCACTGGCGTAACCATCGCCGATGGAACCGGTGAAACAGCAAACGTGATTATCGCAAATATCGAGGCCGACAATGGCGTAATCCACGTCATCGACAAAGTATTGCTGCCCGGCACGCGCCCCGCTTGCCACTAACACTCCCAAAATCAGCATTGATCTTCGACTTAGCACGAAAGACCCGCTGCGCTTTGCAGCGGGTCTTTTTGTTGCAAATGACGCGGGGCTGGGCCAAGTAAGACAGACACCCAACGAGAGGACGATCATGGCCCTGCCGTCTCAAAAACAAACCCAGTATTGGGGCATAGCCACAGCGATCTTGGTCTTTTTGCTTTGGGCCTTGGGCGAGGTTTTGACACCTTTTATTCTCGGCGGTGCGATCGCGTATTGCCTTGACCCTATTGCTGATCGGCTGGAAAACTGGGGTCTTAGCAGGATAATGGCCACAATCGTTATCACGCTTTCAGCTGTCCTGATTTTTGTGCTGATCTTTCTACTTGTGGTGCCAACACTGATTGGCCAACTCGGGCAGTTGATCAGCCAAATTGGTGAATTCATTCAAAATCTCCCGCAGACTTGGGAGTCGTTAAAGGCTTGGCTTCAAGGCCGTTTTCCCAACCTTGATCTTCAGGGTGACTTTATGCGCCAGCAACTTACGGCCCTTGGCAGTGCGGTGCAGGCGCGGGGCGGCGACCTTGTCACAGCATTGCTTAACTCGGCGCAGGGCATCCTGAATGTCATTGTGTTGGTCGTGATTGTCCCGGTTGTCACGTTTTACATGTTGATGGATTGGGACCGCATGGTCGGACAGATCGATGATCTTTTGCCACGTGATCACCAAGAGACGGTACGCACGCTGGGCCGTCAGATTGACCGCACTTTGGCGTCATTTATCCGCGGCCAAGGAACGGTCTGCCTTATTCTTGGAACCTACTACGCAATTGCACTTGGGCTGGCGGGCCTGAATTTCGGATTAATTATTGGCTTCATTGCAGGGCTGATTTCGTTCATTCCTTATGTTGGCGCACTGGTGGGCGGTGTCTTGGCTGTTGGCTTGGCATTGATCCAATGGTGGGGCGGCACCGAAATCGTCGATGGGCAAACAGTTGATGTGGCCACAAACTGGCTGCGCATTGGGATCGTTGCGGTGATTTTCGGAATTGGGCAATTTTTTGAAGGTAACATTTTAACCCCAAACCTAGTTGGGAATTCCATTGGCTTGCACCCTGTTTGGCTGATCCTTGCACTTTCCGTTTTTGGCAGCCTGTTTGGGTTTGTGGGAATGCTTGTCGCGGTGCCGATTGCGGCGATCATTGGTGTGATGGCGCGTTTCTTGATAGGTGAATATAAGGTCGGGCGATTGTACAAAGGTACAACCGGAACTGACGGCTAACATGGATCGCCAACTGGCCTTTGATTTGCCCAATAACGTGCGACTGGGTGAAGATGACTTTTTCGTTTCGGCGGCAAACGAACAGGCCTATGCGATGGTGCATGCCCCTCAGGCTTGGCCAGACGGCAAACTCGCGCTGATCGGACCGTCCGGTTCGGGTAAGACCCATCTTTCACGAGTTTTTAGCGCGCAAATAGATGCAGTGATCCTGTCCGCAAATGCACTTGAACCAGACGCGCCCTTACCCGAAGGCCCCACCGTCATCGAGGACACCGATGAATTGCCCAAACGTTGCGAAGAATGGTTGTTTCACACTCATAACCATCTGCGCGCGCAACGTCTTCCGTTCTTGATCACAGGCCGGTCCGCGCCCGCACGTTGGTCGATCACGCTACCTGATCTCGCCAGCAGACTAAATGCAGCAACGACAGTCACGATTGGTGACCCCGATGAACCACTATTGACGGCCGTTCTTTTGAAACACTTTGCCGACCGCCAATTGGCCCCAGCACCGGATGCGACGGCTTATATGATTAAACATTTGCCGCGGTCTTTTGCGGCCGTTCGCGAAACCGTTGACGCGCTTGATCGCGCAGCCCTTGCGCAACGAAAGGCACTGACACGACCATTTGTGCGCACTGTTATGGACTCCTTGGGCGCGCTTGATCCATAGTGACACCTTCCCGTCACAAACCAATGACACAAGGCGCTGATGACACAGGCAGATTTTCTAAAGTCCGACTTCCCCAAGGCGCAGGCGCCAGATGGGGACATGTCCGGCCCGGCGCGGTTTTTCAATCGCGAACTCAGCTGGCTGGGATTCAATTGGCGCGTTGTAGAAGAGGCCGAAAACCCCCGCGTGCCCCTGTTAGAACGTCTGCGTTTCTTGTCGATTTCTGCGACGAACCTTGATGAATTCTACACCGTCCGTGTCGCGGGTCTTCGTGAATTGGCGCTAGAAGGTAACACAGCCCCTTCTATCGACGGTCTCACACCGCGCGAACAATTGGCCCTTATTGATCTGGATGCGCGCAGCCTGCTTGCCCGCCAACAAGACGTGTTTGTTGATCTGCGCGCCCAAATCGAAACCCAAGGCATCAAAATTTTGTCTCGGCACGAATTGACACAGACCGACCGAACCTACCTGAAGGATGTCTTTTTCAATCAGGTATTTCCTGTTTTATCTCCTTTGGCGATTGACCCTGCACACCCGTTCCCGTTTTTGCCCAACGAGGGTTTTGCGCTCGCACTGGAACTGGAACGCAGCAAAGACAAGCGATCATTACGCGCCCTTCTGCCTGTTCCCCAACAGATTGACCGCTATATCCCTGTACCGAGCGTTGATGGCGCGCGGTTCTTGCCACTCGAAGAATTGTTAATGGCCAACCTAGATGGGTTATTTCCTGGGTATAAGGTCAAAGGATCATGTGCCTTTCGTGTCCTGCGCGACAGCGATCTGGAAGTAGAAGACGAGGCCGAAGATCTGGTGCGTGAATTTGAAACCGCGCTAAAACGTCGCCGCCGCGGCGAAGTTGTATCGATGCGTGTGTCCGCAGGGGCCCCAAAAGGTCTTCGCAAACTGATCATGGACGAACTCCACGTGACAGAAGATGAAGTCGTTGAAATTGACGGCATCATCGGGATGGCCGACCTGAAAGAACTGGTCCTAGATGATCGCGCCGATCTGTTGTGGCCGCCCTTTGCTCCGCGCGTGCCAGAACGGGTGCAGGACCATGACGGTGATATGTTCGCTGCCATTCGTCAAAAAGATGTTCTGCTGCACCACCCTTATGAAACCTTTGATATGGTTGTGCGGTTCTTAAACCAAGCGGCGACTGATCCTGATGTGGTCGCGATAAAACAAACGCTTTATCGGACGTCAAAACGCTCCCCTATCGTCGAAGCGCTCTGTGCCGCGGCTGAAGACGGCAAATCGGTCACTGCGCTTGTTGAATTGAAGGCGCGCTTTGACGAAGCCGCCAATATTCGCCAATCCCGCCGACTAGAACGTGCGGGCGCTCATGTTGTTTACGGGTTCTTGGATCTGAAAACCCATGCCAAAATCAGCACCGTCGTGCGCCGTGAAGGCAATCAGCTTGTTACATATACCCACTACGGCACGGGCAATTATCACCCGATAACTGCGCGCATTTATACGGATCTGTCGTTCTTCACTTGTGATGCTGCCCTCGGGCGCGATGCCACCAAAGTATTCAATTATCTGTCTGGTTATGTTCAGCCCGAAAATCTTGAAAACCTCTCAATTTCTCCGATCTCGCTGAAGGCGTCCCTGCTGTCCATGATCGCAGCAGAGGCCGAACACGCACGCAAAGGTAAACCTGCGGAAATTTGGGCCAAAATGAACAGCCTTGTCGAAGAAGACGTGATTGATGCGCTGTATGCGGCGTCTCAAGCGGGTGTGAAAATTAGCCTTGTGGTGCGCGGTATTTGCGGGCTGCGGCCGGGCATCCAAGGTCTGTCTGACAACATTCGCGTCAAATCAATCGTGGGACGTTTTTTGGAACATTCGCGGATTGTGTGTTTTGGCAATGGACATGGGCTGCCGTCCAAAAAAGCGCGCGTGTTCTTTTCCAGTGCAGACTGGATGGGGCGAAACTTGAACCGGCGTGTCGAAACATTGGTTGAGGTCAACAACAACACCGTCAAGGCGCAGATCGTCAGCCAAATTATGGCCGCCAACCTCGCGGATGTCGCCCAAAGTTGGATCATGGGGCCCGATGGTGGGTTCGCACGCGCCGAGGTTCCAGAAGGCACCTTTGCCTTCAATTGCCACCGCTTCTTTATGGAAAACCCGTCCTTGTCTGGCCGTGGATCAGCCGGGGCAGCAGATGTTCCCAAATTGACGCACACCGCAGATTGACTCCAATCCAGACGGTCTGCATGGTCTTTGCACCACGTCGGGGGGCCTATGGACGGACAACACGAAAACGGCGCTGACCAGCCCGATTGGGGGCCGTTCGGGCGCCCACTGTTTGATGACGCGAAGGCGCGCGGTTTATCGCGGGTGGGTGTGATCGATGTTGGGTCAAACTCTGTCCGCTTGGTCATATTTGATGGCGCGGCGCGATCCCCTGCCTATTTCTACAATGAAAAAATCATGGCCGGATTGGGGGCCGGGATGGCGGATACGGGTCGCCTGAACCCCGAAGGCCGCAAGCGCGCCCTTTCGGCAATGCGCCGGTTTGTGGCATTGGCCAAGGGATTGGGCATTGGGCCCCTGACGGCTGTCGCAACGGCCGCCGTGCGCGAAGCCGAAGATGGCGCAGAGTTTCGCGAAGATGTGTTGCGCGAAACCGGTCTAAAAATCTGGGTGATTGATGGCCAAGAAGAGGCGCGGTTGTCCGCACAAGGCGTTTTGCTGGGTTGGCCGGGCAGTTACGGACTGGTCTGCGACATCGGCGGATCGTCTCTTGAACTTGCAGATCTGTTTGAGGGCCGTGTCGGCCGGCGCGTAACATCCGCCCTTGGCCCCCTAAAACTGCGTGAAATCAAAGGCAAAAAGAACCGCAAGACCTACATCAAAGACACGGTTGCCGACCTGTTTGACCGAATGGGCAACGAAACCGGTAAGCGATTGTTCCTTGTTGGGGGATCGTGGCGCGCAATCGCGCGGATCGACATGGAACGGCGCGGCTACCCGTTAACGGTGCTGCATGAATATCGCATGACAGCGAATCGTTTGGCCAAGACCATTCAGTACATTGAACAAAGCGATATCCAAGACCTTCGCGCGCGATGCGGAATTTCTGACAGCCGTATGGCGTTGGTGCCTGTGGCAATGCACGTCCTGCGCGCGATTGTGACACGTTTCAAACCCAAGGACATCACGGTGTCCAGCTATGGTATCCGCGAAGGTCTGTTGTATGAACAAATGCCGACAGAGCTACGCGAACGCGACCCACTCATCGAAGCCTGCCGATTTGCAGAGGCCAAAGATGCCCGCCTGCCGGGTTTTGGGCGGACCTTGTACCATTTTGTAATGCCTCTTTTTGGGCGTGCCGGGCCCCAACGCAAACGGATCATCAAAGCAGCCTGTTTGCTTCATGATGTCAGCTGGCGCGCCCATCCCGACTACCGCCATGAAGTCGTGTTCGACAACGCAACCCGTGCCAATTTGGGTGGGTTGAAACATTCCGAACGGGTCTATTTGGGCATTGCACTGCTGCATCGGTACACCAACAAACGCGAAGGATCGCGTTTTGATGAGATGTTCGGCCTACTGGATGCGCGCGAACAACAAAGCGCCGAAGTGTTAGGCAAAGCCATGCGGTTGGGCGCGATGTTATGGATAAAAGCCGACGAACAGCCCGGTGTTTTGAAATATTCGGCAAAGTCCAATCGCCTTGAACTAACCCTCAAAGAGGCCGCATCGCCGCTGTTTGGGGAAGTTGCGCTCGCGCGGTTCAATGCCCTTGCCAATGCTTTGAACGCTGAAGGCATGGTTCGGGTTAAAGGCGCTCGACGTCCCAAACCAGATTAAAGATCAATGACATCTCCGCCTGAATCATCTTCGGATCGCGGCAAATATGGCGGCGCATCCGTTCGGCGTCGGATGATGATATCACCGTTTGGCAAAACCTCGGGCGCCTCATAATAGCGCACGGAATCAAGTGTTTGAATCAGTTCCATCAGCGCCGGTCCCATTTCAGACGCAAGCATTTCAAGCGCAGGTTCGATTTCCGCCGCGAGGCCGCTGAATTCATCAATGGCTGGCTCCATTTCAGACATCAATCCGCGAAACAACAACCTCGCCCCCTCTTCCATGAGGGAAAATCCGTCTTCGACTTCTCCGTCCTCTTGGGCAAAGGCGGGCATCGGAAGGGCAAGGCAGGCGATTAGGACAAACTGTTTCATAGCCCTAACATAGGGGCACATGGCCAAAACCCCAAATCAAACCGGCAACTCTAGGACCACCGGGAAATGATCTGACGCCGTCAAAAGGGCATTGCGCATGGTCTGGTCTTCGAAACAGGCAGCGTGATCAAACGGGTGCAGAATCGTCCATTCGCCCCCAAGGTGGTGCAATGATTGGGACACCATGATGTAATCCAAAAGGACGGACAAATATCGCCCCTTGCCGCGCTGTTTAAACCGCGACGTGACCGGCGTTGCAGCAATTGGTTGGGACAATGCCATTCGTGCATGTGGGTCAAACAAAGGTTCGTCAGCCCCTTCGCCCAGCACAATTTCGACTCCGGACTTCCCGAACAGTTTTTCGTATTCGTCCAGGCCAGGACCATCGTTGAAATCCCCCATGACAATAACGTTTTCTTGCGCCGCCAAATGTGCATCGACACGTTTGCGCAACCAAATACACTGCGCCAGCTGCTTACGGCGGTTGGCAATTGAAATACGCAACACTTCAGCGTCATTGCGCGCGCCGTGTGGCGCCTTTGATTTGGCATGCACACCAATCAACCGAAACTGCGTTCCAGATTTATGAGTGACCGCCAATTCCAACGGTGGCTTGGACCAGCGCACGGCATCCGGCTGCGCATCAACGTCCAAATCAATCTGAATCGTTTCGGCAAAATTCGGCGCGCCATCGCTGCGCGGGTCATGGGCAACGGTCAGAACGTCTGGGTCATACAAAAACATGATTTCTTGTTGGGTGTCGTTCGCATATCCGATCACTGCGGACCGCGCCCTTAGGCCAAACCGCTTGGCGAAATTTTCAAGCGCGATCACACCATCACGGCGTGCGTGGCTGTCGGGCGCTTCGATCACCATGATCCCGTCAGCATCTAATTTTTGAAACACGATCCCAAGGGCCGCGATCTGCTGTGCGCGGGTAACATCCCAGCGCCCGGACCAGCCATCATCATCACGCAGCGCCCCTTCGTCATCAAACAGATGTGCGAACCATTCCACATTATAGGTCGCGATTTTCACACTGCACCACGCGCATTGATTTCATCCCAAGCGCGGTTGATCGCAATCATACGCTTTTCGGCCAACTTTACGGCTTCTGGTGGGACACCGCGTGCAATCATCTGGTCAGGATGAGTATCACGAACCAACTGCCGCCACGCTTTGCGAATTTCGCGACTGGATGCAGATGGCGATACGCCCAATACATCGTAAGGATCGCGGTCCGCATCTGGGACAAATTGCGCGCGAAGGCGTTTGAATTGTGCGTCGCTCAGCCCGAAAATATCGCTGACACGGGTTAAAAACGCATCTTCGTTCGGGTGATAATGGCCATCTGCCAACGCAATATGAAACAAACCTTCCATCAAATCACACAGCGGCGGCGCAGCGTCATCAGCATACATCACCTTGATTTTATGAGCATAATCCTCGTATCCGGCGACATCAGTCCGTGCGAGGTTAAACAAGCGACCGGCGTTCTTTTCTTCCCCCGGCGGGATGGTGAACACTTCGCGGAATGCGGCGACCTCATCGCGGGTGACTTGCCCATCCGCCTTGGCCATCTTGGCGCCCAACGCAATCACCGCGATCGCGAAAGCCACGGATTTTTCAGGCGCGGTGCGCAGCTTGGAAAAAACGTCCGACAGGCTGTCGCCCGCGGCAAGGGATGACAAAGCATCAGATATTCGGGTCCAAATCGACATGTCCAAACCTTACCCAAATCGATCCAAGATGTCAGAGCCGTTTTTGCATTAAAACCAGATCCATCCAGCGCCCAAACTTTCGGCCCGCTTGTGGTAAAACGCCAACCTGCTTGAACCCAAGGCGAAGATGGAACGCAAGCCCAGCTGCGTTTTCCCCGCTTAGGCCCGCAACGAACGAATGCACGCCGCCCGCACGGCCATGGGATATCGCAGCTTGCATCAATGCCCGGCCGATACCTTTCCGCTGCGCTGAGGGTGCCAGAATGATGGTGTGTTCCATCGTGTGCGCATAGCCAACGCCGCCGCGAAATTGATCATACGTTACAAAGCCAACCACCTTACCTGCGGCTTCGCACACGGAAAAGAACGGACGCTGCGCGATCATGTCCGCCACATCGTTCGCTGATTTGGCCACAGAATTGAATGTTACTGCGGTTTGCAGAATTTGCGGCGCCCAGATCGATGAAATCGCATCGGCGTCTGATACTGTCGCCGCGCGAATGGTCATATAACCACAACACCACGCGGCGTTTCGAACTGTGCGCTTAGCGCGATGTCACCATGCGGTTCAAACCGCACGCGGTCGTCATTCAGCACTTGCCCTATCTCTGCTTCGATCCGGGCGGCATCGGGATGGCGGACGGTCAGTTTCTGCAACGCAACGCCCGATGGCGCAAGGCTGCGACCGGGTGGATTTGGTGTGATCCAACGCAGCACCGTTGGAAACGCACCCCCCATCGGCAAACGCCCGTCTTCAGGCACGCCCATATCCCACCGCAGATCACCGCGCTGCATGGCAACAGCCCGCATGCCATGCACAAGGACAGATTCAAAATCGTCTGGTTCGCAAATCCAGTTCACCAAACGCGCAGGCCCAGAAAAGGCATCCAACCCGAACCAACACGCATCTTCACAGGCAGCGCCCGGGTCCTTTGCGATGACCTCAAGGTAAAGACCGTCCTTAAGACCCAGCAACCGGTTATGCGTTCCGTAGCGCGGGTGTGTTCCGCCTGCACCAAAGGTTACGCCAAGCCGTGCTTGCGCCCACGCTATGCCCTCATCCAACGTCTCTGCCGCAATGGCCAGATGATCCAACCGCATGATCGCCCCTAGTTGATCCAGATCCACACGGCCCAGAAGGCACCGAATAGTGTTGGGTAAAAACTGGCCGCAAATCCAAAGGCCCGCAAGGGCGGCCAAATGTGATAGCCCGCCCAAAACAACACCCGCGCCACGGCCATGCCGCCGCCCAGTGCAATCAGCGACACGCCCCCAAGGCTAAATCCAACAAACGGCCAGATTAACAAGGCCAAAACCATTTGTTCCACAGTGTTGGTCAACACAGCTTGATCAATCTGTGCCCGACTGTTTGGCGCAGGCGTCTGGCCGTCCAACAGTGCGTGATCAAAAAATCGCCGCGCGGCCAAAACCCCGATCATTAGCGCCATAACCCCGCCGGGCAGCAAAAAGGCAACGGGCACGGCCAATGCAGGCGGCACAAACGGCAGATCCAACTGTAACGGGATCAAAACCAATGCGACAGCCCACATCACCCCAAGCACCATAGCACAAAAGATCAGGACCCGTTTCATCAGATGCCCTTAGCGGCGCGCCTGACGGATCAGACGCAAAATATCGCGCGCCGCTTCGGGGATGTTTGTGCCGGGGCCAAAGATGGCCTTAACACCCGCATTCATCAGGAAATCATAGTCTTGCTGTGGGATAACCCCCCCGCAAATGACCAAAATATCCTCAGCGTCAGCGGCCTTCAGCGCCTCAATCAATTTCGGAGCAAGAGTTTTGTGCCCAGCCGCCTGCGATGAAATTCCGATCACATGGACGTCGTTGTCAACGGCATCTTGCGCGGCTTCTTCGGGAGTTTGAAACAACGGGCCAACATCCACATCAAACCCAATATCAGCAAAGGCGGTCGCAATGACTTTGGCACCGCGATCGTGCCCGTCTTGGCCCATTTTCACAACCAACATGCGTGGACGACGGCCTTCGGCTTTGGCAAAATCTTCGACATCGGTTTGGATTGCCGCAAAACCTGCATCACCTTCATAGGCCGCGCCATAGACCCCCGCCAGTGTTTTCACCTCGGCCCGGTGGCGCCCGAACACTTTTTCCATTGCCATGCTAATCTCTCCCACGGATGCACGCGCGCGCGCCGCTTCAACGGCCGCCCTCAGAAGATTGCCGCCTTCACCGGCACACCGTTCGATTTCGGCCAATGCGGCATCGCAGGCGGCCTGATCGCGCGTGTCACGAATAGATTTTAACCGCGCAACCTGTGCTTCACGCACAGCGTCATTGTCGATATCCATGATGTCGATTGGGTCTTCTTTATCGAGGCGGTATTTGTTCACGCCAACAATGACCTCATCGCCGCGGTCGATCATGGCTTGGCGCTTGGCGGCGGATTCTTCGATCCGAAGCTTTGGCATGCCCGACGCGACAGCCTTGGTCATGCCACCCATTTCTTCGACTTCTTCAATGATCTTCCACGCCTCGTCCGCCAAATCCGCGGTAAGTTTTTCAACATAATACGATCCTGCCAACGGATCGACCACATTGGTCACGCCTGTTTCTTCTTGCAAAATCAACTGCGTATTGCGCGCGATACGAGCCGCAAATTCGGTGGGCAGCGCAATCGCTTCATCTAGTGCGTTGGTGTGCAGGGATTGTGTCCCACCCAGAACCGCCGCCATCGCCTCATAGGCTGTGCGCACGACGTTGTTGTAAGGGTCTTGTTCCTGCAACGATACGCCAGACGTTTGGCAATGGGTACGCAACATGCTGGATTTTTCTGATTTGGGTTCAAATTCCGACATGATGCGCGACCACAACAATCGCGCGGCGCGCAATTTTGCGGCCTCCATAAAGAAATTCATACCGATGGCAAAAAAGAACGACAAACGCGGCGCGAAAGCATCCACATCCATGCCACGTGCAATCGCCGTACGCACATATTCGCGACCATCCGCCAGCGTGAAGGCCAGTTCTTGCACCAAATTCGCGCCAGCCTCTTGCATGTGATAGCCAGAGATCGAAATTGAGTTGAATTTCGGCATATCCTGCGCGGTATATTCAATGATGTCCGCAACAATGCGCATCGACGGTTCAGGCGGATAAACGTAGGTGTTTCGCACCATAAACTCTTTGAGAATATCGTTCTGGATCGTGCCGGACAGGACCTTGCGATCATGCCCCTGTTCTTCGCCCGCAACGATAAAATTCGCCAAAATCGGTATAACGGCGCCGTTCATTGTCATCGACACACTGACCTTATCCAACGGAATGCCGTCAAACAGGATTTTCATGTCTTCGACGCTGTCAATTGCAACGCCGGCCTTACCAACATCGCCCATAACCCGCTCGTGATCGCTGTCATAGCCGCGGTGGGTTGCCAAATCAAAGGCAACAGAAACCCCCTGTTGCCCAGCCGCAAGCGCCTTGCGATAAAACGCATTGGATTCTTCCGCCGTCGAAAAACCGGCGTACTGTCGGATCGTCCATGGTCGACCCGCATACATCGTGGATTTTACGCCACGCGTGTAGGGCGCTTCGCCGGGCAAGTCTTTGAGGTGATCCAACCCTTCAAGATCATCCGCGCCGTAAACAGGCTGTACGTTGATCCCTTCAATTGTATTCCATGTCAGATCGGCAAGCGGTCTGCCACGCAGTTCAGCTTGCGCCCGTTCGGCCCATGCCTCTTTTGATCCGGCTGTCTTTGATGCCATCGTGTCGTCCTCCGAAAAGCACCGCGTCAGTCGCCGCAGTGCAGGTGATTTCGCCCCTGTCAGGGCTAATATTTGCACCAATCGCGGGCGTTGTCCGCCCGTCAGGTGCTGTGATCTTGGATTGTTCGTCGTGCTTCTGTTCCGGAAGACCGCTGATAAACTGCGCGAAACCATCCGCGCCGCGCATCAACCAGTCGAGATCCGCACTGTATTCAGCACGCAGCATGGCACGTTGGTTTTCATCAAACGGCATCCATCGGGCGCCGGTTTGGATCGGTCCCTCTTTCATGAGGGGCTGGCCCCGAAGCGCCAGAATTTTGTTCAGTTGCACAAGATCAGGGCTGCGATTGCGCCACAGCGCGGGATCATTGCTCAACGAATGATCCCGCCCCCAAAGCGCACTCAATTGTGCAGCGGGGTTGGCACCAAGTCGTTCAAACGGCCAGACGACAACTTGAGCCTGAGGGAAGGCGTTTGCAATATCGCGAATGACATGCCGCCAGCGACGCGGCTGGGTGGTTAAGAAATCCAGCAAATCCACATTTGGGGCTGTTCCGCCGCGTGACAGCAAATAGGATAAACTTGACGTCCAATAGTCCTCATAGGTGCGAATACAAAACCCAATCCGCATTGGGCGCCCTTCAAAAGCTGGTTTGAACCGTACGAGGCGATCCCGAAGAAGAGGATATAGCCGTGTATCCAGCATATTGTTGCGTGTGGACCCAAGAATGTTCTCATCGCTGATCAATAGGCCGCGCTGATGATCACGTGCGAGGCGCTCAACCTCAAGACGGATGCGTCCGATCGAACGTTTTGCATCGCGCTCATCCTGCCGTGTGACCAAAGCGGGGTGGCGTACAAGGCCCAACATCAATCCATCCCGCGTGCGCCGAGGCGTCCATGCTGTCAAACCTTGTCGAGACAGGCCAACACGATTGTTCCAAAGAAATTTCTGAAACGTGGTGGTCGCGCAGCGATGCGCGCCCAAATGCAGCATAATATCCAATTGCCAAGCCCCTCTGTGATCAAAGGCGCGCGTCATACCGATCTTGGGCGCACCGATATCAGCTGGATGACCCATGTTCCTGACAATATGGTTAAATCGAAAATTGTTACGGCCTTTGGAACTCAGCCCCTTAGCCTTTCGCCGCTTCGTCCCTATATTAACGTCAAAGGGGAATAGAATGATCCGATTATTTGCTGTGTTTGCTTGGTGCTTTGCGTCAACCACTGCATTCGCCGAAAACGCAGACGAACCCAGCGTTGCGCAGGCGTGGGAAGAAGACAGATCAGTTGTATTTGATGCGACTTCTTTGGATATCGACGACCTGATTTGGGTCGCCCGGCCCGTTGTCGTCTTTGCTGACAGTCCAAATGATCCACGTTTTCGCCAGCAAATTGATCTATTGGCTAACCTTCCAGATGATCTGGCTGAACGCGACGTGATCATCGTGACCGACACGGACCCTTCGGCCCAAAGCGACCTGAGGACGCGGTTGCGGCCCCGCGGGTTCATGATGGTGTTAATCGGCAAAGACGGGCAAATCGAACTACGCAAACCGCAACCATGGGACGTGCGCGAAATCAGTCGATCCATTGATAAAATGCCACTACGCCAGCAAGAAATCGAAGACCGCAGAGGATCGCAATAACCGTTCATGCAGCAAACTCGCCAGCCCGAACACTAATCTGGGGCAGATCGAACGCCGCAACAAACGCCGTTACCGTGCCGTGAGCACCGATGATATGAAGCCCCCGTCCCAAGGGTTATTCGAATTCCATGATAACATCATCCACAGCAAGACTGTCGCCAGCCACTGCGTTGATCTTGGTCACTTTTGATTTCTTTTCGGCCCGCAGAATGTTCTCCATTTTCATGGCTTCAACCGTACAAAGTGCTTGTCCTTCCTGAACTTCGTCCCCCACAGCCACATCCACTTTCACGATCAGGCCGGGCATCGGACACAGCAACATCTTGGATGTGTCAGGTGGCAATTTTTCGGGCATCAGGCGGGCCAATTCTGCCTGACGCGGACTGCGCACATGTACCTTGGTATCCGCACCACGGTATCGCACACGGAACCCACCGGACACCTTGTTGATTTTCATCACCAGCGGCGTACCATCCACGACCATCCGCGCAAGCGGTTGGCCCGGTGTCCAATTGCCTTCAACACGATGGGTTACACCGTTTACGGTCACATTCGCGCCGGATTTTTCCGCTTCGATGATGGTGTCATAATCGCTGCCTTGAACGGACACGACCCAATGTGCGCCAACCTTGCGTTCATGATTGCCCATGCGTCCGGTCACACGCGTGCGCCGAATTTCAGCAACGCGGTGCATGGCAGCACAGGCCGCACCCACACGTGTGGCATCAACGTCAGCGATGGCGACCCCATCAAAACCTTCTGGGTATTCTTCTTCGATGAACGCCGTGGTCATGTTCCCGGACGTGAATTTCTCATGATCATACACAGCGCTTAAGAACGGGATGTTATGGCCAATCCCTTCAACTTCGAAGCTATCAAGTGCCACGCGCATCTCTTCGATCGCATCCGCGCGGGTCGGGGCCCAAGTGCACAGTTTGGCAATCATCGGATCGTAGTACATGCTGATTTCGCCACCGTCATAAACACCCGTGTCATTGCGAACCGCATGGGTGCCTTTGGGCGCGTCCCCTTGCCATTTGCCATTATCGAGCATTGGGCCTGCCGCAATCTCGGCCGGAGGGCGATACGTTGTGAGACGACCAATTGACGGTAAGAATCCGCGATACGGGTCTTCTGCGTACAATCGGCTTTCCATCGCCCACCCTGTCAGCGTGACGTCGCCCTGTGCCATCGCCAATTTTTCGCCGTAGGCCACGCGGATCATCTGTTCGACTAAATCGACTCCTGTGATCAATTCCGTCACAGGATGTTCGACCTGCAGTCGGGTGTTCATTTCGAGAAAGTAGAAATTGCGATCCCCATCTACGATGAATTCCACCGTACCTGCCGACGCGTAGTCCACTGCTTTGGCCAGGGCCACTGATTGTTCGCCCATCGCCTTGCGGGTTGCTTCGTCCAAGAAGGGGCTCGGCGCTTCTTCGATAACTTTCTGCTGGCGGCGCTGGATCGAACATTCTCGTTCGCCCAGATAGATACCGTTACCATGTTTGTCGCACAGAACTTGAATTTCGATATGGCGAGGTTGGGTCACGAATTTTTCGATGAAAATGCGGTCGTCGCCGAACGAATTTGCCGCCTCGTTCTTAGAGGATTGAAACCCTTCGCGCGCGCCATCATCGTCCCATGCGATGCGCATGCCTTTGCCACCACCCCCGGCAGAGGCTTTGATCATAACCGGATAGCCGATTTCTTGACTGATTTTCACCGCCTCTTCGGCGTCTTCAATCAGGCCCATGTGCCCCGGCACCGTTGAAACCTTGGCCTCTTGGGCGATCTTTTTGGACGTGATTTTGTCGCCCATTTTTTCAATCGCGCCCTTTGGGGGCCCAATAAATGCAACACCCGCCGCCTCAAGCGCTTCTGCAAACTTGGCGTTTTCAGACAGGAAACCATAACCTGGATGCACGGCTTCTGCACCAGTTGCTTTGATCGCTTCCATGATCTTGTCGATCACAATGTAGGATTGGTTCGCCGGGGGGGGGCCGATGTGGTAGGCTTCGTCTGCCATGGACACGTGCAAGGCATTGCGATCCGCATCGGAGTAGACCGCGACAGTCTTGATCCCCATTGTACGGGCCGTTTTGATAACACGGCAGGCGATTTCGCCCCGATTGGCGATCAGGATTTTCTTAAACATTTTGGGCCCCCAAGGACTTAGGTCGATATTCAGAGTTCAAACAAAAAACCGCCGCACAGGGGCGTCCTGTACGGCGGTTCAAATGATGTTGCGCCCCGCTAAGGGCGTTTGTCTTAGCGACAGATGCGCGTAATTTCGTCGCAAAGCGCACCGGCTGCGCCACCAACGATGGCACCCGTGACGGCATCACCGCCTGTGCTGTCAGCGATGATTGCACCCGCTGCGGCGCCCGCAAGCCCGCGTTCAAGATCGTTGTCCAGACATGCGCTAAGAGACCCGATGGCCGCAACAGCGAGGATAAGACGGAAAGATTGCATAGGTAACTGCCCTTTTTTTGCTTTGTTTTATAGGGCGCAGAATCTGCTCTTTGCCATTCAAATACAAGCGATTTTTGCGCAGCCCGTGACGATCGGCACAAATCCCCAACATTCGCGTTAGGTAGGGATGTCGGCCTGACCCGCAAGGGGCCAGACCGACGAGGGGAAGGGTAACGGTATTGACAATATGTGGCAGGCCAATTGCTGGATGACCCAGCCACACCCGAACCGTGACACGCCGCCAGCAAGCTGTCATCAACGAATTTCATCCGTCCTTTAACATGGGCTATTTCCCGCCAAGGCTGGAGATTACTCGGCCAAAACCCGCCCAAATCGTTTGATTTCGCAGCAATTTTTTCCATCAGTTTTGCCCCGGCGCCCAATCAGGGCGGAACACTTCGGGAAAGGATTGTTCGGCGCGACGCAAATCAACACGCAGCATAGCTTCGTAGTGTTGCGGATCGAACGGATCTTCGGCAGCGACCACTTCGCGGTCAAACAGCCAGCACAATCTCCCGGCGTCCAAATTCCCGCGTTCAAAAGGTTGATCGCCAAAGTGTTCCTTTAGAGCCCACATAAACCCTTCGTCCGCACGGCGATCCGGCGGACGGCGATCCGCAAACCGTTCACGGCGAAAAAGCTTGGGCGGCAGGCCCTTCTTTACAGGTTGGCGAATGGTAAACTGATAATCGGTACTTGGCAGACGACTAGGAAAGCCACGGTGCTTGGGCATATATAACATCACGCAGCCCCCCGATGTTGGGTGCGTGGGAACGGGACAGGCGCAAACGCCTGCCCCGGTATTGTCTTAGTTGTACTTGCCGGTGAAGGTCGGCTCGATGGTGACTGGAACCGGATCAACGACCACGAATTCTTCAACGTCACCTGCATTGTTCGACCCACCACATGCTGCCACGAGGGCAAGCAGGGATACGGCGAACAGGCTCTTGATGCTCTTTGACATAACTGTCTCCTGTCTCTGTTTTCCACGCGAGGAAATCCAGCATCATGCCGGCCCCCTCGCGCATTTTGAGGGTAGGTCACTTGGGTGTAACCTTGTGGAAAACTACAAGAATCCCTGTGCAAAAGATACGAAGCGGATTTCACAGACCAACCCTGTGACTCCCCTGCATCAATTGACCATCGGGATGAGCTTCGAGCCGCAACATATTGTGGATTCATCAAAATTCCTCCCAGATACAGATGCCGTTTTCGGGGCGAAAAATCTCAAAAAACTGCAAAACGTCGGGATTGACTTCGCCGAACGGGATATCCACAGCCGACATGGACAACACAATTTGGCGCGGCTTAAGCGCGTTAGCATCCAGTACAGGCATCACCTGACTGTCGCAGACAACCTGAAAATCATCGACCACATCCGCGTAGTCAAAAGACACCCCAATCTCGGGCGTCAGAAAACGAAAACGCACGATATCGCCCTCGTTTTCAGAGATGAATTCGAGGAAAGAAATCGGCTGCCCAGACGGCACCGTGATCGTTTGCGCAATTGTGGGCGCACACGCCAAACCAGCTAAGGTTGCAAAACCACATATGAGGATACGAAATTTCAACTTATCGCCCAATCAAAGTGGAATATTGTCATGCTTCTTCCACGGCATTTGGGCCTGCTTGCCGCGCAGTCCTGCAAAAGCGCGGCACAACCGTTTGCGCGTGCTGGACGGCATAATCACCTCATCCACAAAACCGCGTTCAGCAGCGACAAACGGGTTCGCGAACCGATCTTCGTAGTCTTTTGTATGCGCTGCGGTCTTTTCTGGATCACCGAGATCCGCGCGATGAATAATTTCGGTAGCACCTTTTGCCCCCATCACTGCGATTTCGGCGGTCGGCCACGCATAGTTGATGTCGCCACGCATGTGCTTAGACGACATAACCACATAGGCTCCACCGTAGGCTTTGCGCGTGATCACTGTCACCTTCGGCACCGTTGCCTCGCCATACGCAAACAGCAGCTTCGCACCATGTTTAATGACGCCGTTATATTCCTGCGTCACGCCGGGCAAGAAACCGGGAACGTCCACGAGGCTGAGGATCGGGATTTCAAAGGCATCACAGAACCGAACAAACCGCGCCGCTTTGCGCGCACTGTCGATATCCAGAACACCCGCCAAAACCATTGGCTGATTGGCCACCACGCCCACAGTCTGACCTTCGAGGCGGATAAACCCCGTCAGAATATTACCTGCGAAGTCCGCCTGAATTTCGTAAAAATCGCCTTCGTCAGCAATTTTGGTGATCAGCTCCTTCATGTCATAAGGCTGATTGGGGTTGTCAGGAACCAGCGTATCCAGACTCGATTCAACGCGATCCACGTCATCAAAGAACGGCCGCACAGGTGGCTTGGAGCGATTGTTAAGCGGCAAGAAATCGACCAAACGCCGTGCTTCGGCGATTGCTTCTACATCGTTTTCGAACGCTGCGTCCGCAACTGAGGATTTGCGCGTATGCGTTGTGGCGCCCCCTAATTCCTCGGCGGTGACAACTTCGTTCGTGACTGTCTTTACGACGTCTGGGCCCGTCACGAACATGTAAGAAGAATCCTTCACCATGAAAATAAAGTCGGTCATCGCAGGCGAATAAACAGCCCCGCCCGCACAAGGCCCCATGATAAGGCTAATCTGCGGCACAACACCCGACGCCATAATGTTACGTTGGAAAATCTCTCCATAGCCGCCAAGGCTGTCGACACCTTCCTGGATCCGCGCGCCCCCGGAATCGTTGATGCCGATCACAGGCGCGCCGTTTTGCATAGCCATGTCCATAATTTTGCAGATTTTTGCGGCATGCGTGGCAGACACAGACCCACCCAAAACCGTGAAATCCTGTGAAAACACATAGACTTGGCGCCCGTTAATTGTGCCCCACCCTGTCACCACACCATCGCCCGCAGGGCGTGTCTTTTCCATGCCAAAATCAGTAGATCGGTGCGCAACAAAGGTGTCGTATTCTTCGAACGAACCTTCATCTAACAGCAATTCCACCCGTTCACGGGCCGTTAATTTGCCTTTGGCATGCTGCGAGTCGATCCGCTTTTGGCCGCCGCCCAATCGGGCTGCTTCACGGCGGTTTTCAAGCTCTGTAAGAATATCAGTCATAACAGGTCCTTAGATATGTCACGGGAAACTAACGCGCATAGGCATCTATTCCCACCAAGTTTTCGTTAATTTGCAAACCAGATCGTTAGCAAATTTATACTTTTGCAAAATTGCGAATTTCGCACCCTCAAGGTTGTGTTTTCGATGGACGATGGTGTCGCGTCAACGTAGCGTCGCCTTATGTCATCCGCACCCCATATTCGGTTCCTGGATCGATCAACCCCGCCCCATATCGCTACCCTGATTTTGATGGCAGGCGTCGGTGCGTTGTCATTGAACGTCTTCTTACCTTCGCTGCCGTCAATGGCGCAACATTTTGGCGTGGATTACGGGCTCATGCAGTTGTCGGTATCTGCCTATTTGGCCGCGACGGCCTTCGTGCAAATCGCAGTTGGACCAATATCAGATCGCTATGGACGCCGCCCGGTGGTCTTGGCCACAGTCGCAATTTTCACTCTGGCAAGCCTTGGCGCGATTTTCGCCCCGAATTTCACCGTCTTTTTGATCTGCCGCTTGCTGCAAACCGCGATCGCAACCGGATTTGCTATTTCGCGCGCTATTGTTCGCGACATGGTACCCCAAGATCAGGCTGCATCGATGATCGGCTATGTGACAATGGGTATGTCGATTGTTCCAATGATTGGTCCAGCTGTCGGCGGGGTGCTGGACGAAGCCTTTGGATGGCAGGCATCGTTTTGGATGCTTGCAGGCGGCGGTGTGATGCTGGGATACTTTGTTTACATGGATCAAGGCGAAACCTTTACGCGGCGTGAAGGTGGCTTTGCTGCGCAATTGCGCGAATACCCAGCTCTGCTGACGTCACAGCGGTATTGGGGGTATTGTCTTGCCGCTGCGTTCGCATCCGGTGCCTTTTTCGCGTATCTTGGCGGGTCTCCGTTTGTTGGCACGGTGGTTTTTGGGATGGATCCGGCGCAGCTGGGGCTTTATTTTGGCGCGCCGGCCCTTGGGTATTTGGTCGGCAACGGCGTGTCGGGGCGGTTTTCGGTCAAAATAGGCGAGAACCGGATGGTCCTAATCGGCGCATCCGTCACCGTGATTGGAATGTTGATATTGCTATTGTGCGACGTCATCGGGCTTCAACATCCGGTCGTCTTTTTTGGCTTCATGATTTTCATCGGGCTGGGCAACGGAATTTTGCTGCCGAACGCAAACGCGGGGATGTTATCGGTGCGCCCTGCCCTTGCTGGATCGGCGGCTGGCCTTGGCGGGGCGTTTATGATTGGGGGCGGCGCGGCCTTGTCCATGATCGCCGGATTTATATTGGGCCCTGAAACAGGCGCCCGCCCCTTGATTGTCTTAATGCTGCTGACGACGATTGCGTCGCTGTTCTGCGCCTTTTGGGTCATGCGGCGCGCTAAGGTGGTCGGCGCACTGGACGAATAACTTTGCAAACTCTATTCACAGATTTGCAAAGGAGGGCGCGATGGCCCCACATAAACTATATGCTGGCGCAAAGTTGCGCGAACTGCGCGGTCGGATCGGCTGCACGCAAAAAGCGTTTGCACAAAAGCTTGGGGTTTCGTTGCCCTACCTTAATCAGATGGAAAACAACAACCGGCCAGTATCCACAACGGTCGTGCTGTCCTTGGCGCAAGAATTCGGCTTTGATGTCACTGAACTGCAATCGGGCGACGAAGCCCGCTTGGTGGGCGACATGCGCGAAGCCCTCGCCGATCCGGTCTTCAGTGGCCCCACACCGCCGCTAAGCGATCTGCGCCTTGCCGCGTCCAACGCCCCAGCCTTGGCCCGCTCTTTTTTGGAACTCCACACCGCGTATCGCCAAACCCATGAAAGGCTGGCGTCACTAGACGAAGCCTTGGGCCGTGAAGACAGCCAATTGTCGGCATCACCTTGGGAAGAGGTGCGGGATTTCTTTCACTATTGCGATAACTACATTGATGCAGTGGATCGCGCGGCAGAACGGTTTGCCCAACAAGCACGGGGTGACATAGCAGCCGCCGCACACGCAGCACTGGGCGAAAGCGATGTGCGCGTCTCTTATGCGAACGAAGACGCGATCCGCCGATACGATCCGCAAACCCGTACCCTCACCCTCACGGCGCGGGCAGCACCCGCGACCCAATTGTTCCAATTATTGCTGCAAGTGGCGCTGATAAAACAAGAAAAGCTGTTGGATGCGACTTTGGATTTGGGTCGATTTGGATCCGATCAGGCGCGCAGCATCGCAAAGGTTGGATTGGCGAACTATTTCGCAGGGGCCGCCCTCATGCCCTACGGCGCGTTTTTGGCAGCGGCACAGGAAACCCGGCATGATCTTGAACGGTTAGCCGACCAATTTGGGGCGTCGCTGGAACAGGTGGCCCACCGCCTGTCCACCCTTCAACGCCCCGGTGCCAAAGGCATTCCCTTCTTTTTCGTGCGGGTTGATCCCGCTGGCACCATCACAAAACGCCATTCGGCCACAACGCTGCAATTTGCCCGTTTCGGGGGTGCCTGCCCGCTTTGGAACGTCCACGGCGCCTTTGAAACACCGGGGCGATGGCTACGTCAATTGGCAGAAACACCCGACGGCGTGCGTTACTTCTGCCTTGCACGAGACGTAAGCAAACCTGGCGGCGCATGGGGCGTGCCAACACGGCGCTACGCCATCGGTTTGGGCTGCGAGGTCAAACACGCCAGCGCGGTCGTTTACGCGGATCACATGACCACGCAAGACGCCGCCGCATTTGAACCAATCGGGATTTCATGTCGCATCTGCGAACGGCGTTCCTGCCCCCACCGTTCGGTGCCGCCACTGGAACGACAACTTCGCGTGGACCCGAATGAACGCGGTATGCTACCCTATCAGCTCGATTAAAGGGGAAATTGATGGAACTCAGTGGCACACGAACAATTAATGCGGATCGCGAAGCGGTCTGGGCGCATTTGAATTCAGCCGACACGCTGAAAACCTGTATTCCCGGTTGCGAAGAATTGACAGGGACGCCCGAAGACGGGTTCGAAGCCGTCGTGAAACAAAAAGTCGGCCCTGTCAAAGCAACTTTCAAAGGCGGCGTAACACTTGAAGACGTCAAAGCCCCCGACAGCTACCGCATTGTTGGCGAAGGCAAAGGTGGCGTCGCTGGATTTGCCAAAGGCGCCGCAGATGTTGCACTGGTCACAACCGATGATGGGACTGAACTGACCTACCATGTTGACGCCAAAGTCGGCGGGAAACTGGCGCAACTGGGCAGTCGCATCGTTGGCGGATTTGCAAAGAAAATGGCAGATCAGTTCTTTGAGAATTTTCAGGCCGTTGTAGAAGGCCGCATCGAAGATGAACCGGACACCTGAAAAAATTCAGTTGCGCGCGGCGCGCCAGCCTGCTGCTTCGGCTTCGGCGGTTGAACAAAACCATCGCTCACCTTGGGTTTCGTTGATACGGGTGTTTTCGTAGTCTCGATTATGGGGTTGGTGATATATTTGGCCTGACCCCGAAATATTGCCCTTGATAATGCAACCTGGGTTGGGCGGCGTCGCCCCCGGCGCAGATGCCCGTTGATCAGCACGATACGCCGCCGGTGCCTGCACCCCACCAGACCACAACCCCGCGCCCGTCACTTGCGCCGATTTCTCGGCCAGATCGTAATCCATTGAATACCGCCGATAGGCCAAAGCGAAACCATCCAACACGATGTCTTCGCCCACATCCACGTCATCCACGAAACATTTTCCAACGATACGTCCGTAACGGTCCACGTCCATTTCAATGCAGCGCGTTCTGCGCCCGTCATAGCGGTTTCGGATTTGTGACGTCACAAATGCGCCGCAAGCCCATGATCCGCCGCGCGCGTAGTCACAGGTCTGATCGGCCTCCGGTGCATCAATTCCGTGAAGACGCACCCGTTGTCCATCTACATCAAATGTATCGCCATCAATGACACGGATTATCCCCGTGACATCAGCGGCGACAGGGGACGCCAAACACAACATAAGGGATAGAATGCGAAGCATGCCACTACATACGGGCGCAACCGCCGCGCAAGCAAGCGAATTCCTATCAGTTGGTTAATTCGTGTTACCGCTGCTCATCCTGCCAATTCGGGTGCATCCACGCTACGTCATTGGAGGGCGGCAATGGCGTCCGATCCAAGATGTGATCCGCCATTTTCTCGCCTGTCATGATCGACGGGGCATTCAGATTCCCGTTGGTAATGCGCGGGAAAATCGAACTGTCAGCCACGCGCAAACCATCCACGCCAATCACCCGCCCGTGCGGATCGACCACCGCATCTGGATCATCCGCGCGACCCATCTTACAGGTGCCACAGGGGTGATAGGCGCTTTCGGCGTGTTCGCGGATCACCGCATCGAGCGCATCATCCGACTGTGCATCAGGCCCCGGAATCAATTCGTCCTTGCGATACGGTGCAAAGGCGTCTTGCGCAAAAATTTCCCGTGTTAGCCGGATGCAGCGCCGGAATTCTTGCCAATCATCAGGATGGGACATGTAATTGAACACAATGCGCGGATCATCCGCTGGATCAGCAGATCGCAGCGTGATTTCACCGCGTGATTTCGACCGCATTGGCCCGACATGCGCCTGAAAACCTTCACGCGCGCCAACTCCGTCGTACCGCACAGCGAGCGGCAAAAAATGAAACTGAATATCTGGGTAATCGACCCCTGCCTGACTGCGAATAAACCCGGCAGCTTCGAACTGATTGGACGCGCCGATGCCCGTCTTGGCCAACAGCCATTGGGCCCCAACCATCGCTTTGCGAAGGATAGGCCAGTATTTATACAAACTATAGCGGCCCTTGGCGGCCATCTGAACGTAGAGTTCAAGGTGATCTTGAAGATTTTGCCCCACCCCACGCCGATCCGCGACAACATCGATGCCGTGATCCTTCAGATGCGCCGCAGGACCAATTCCCGACAACATCAGCAGTTTGGGCGAATTAATGGCCGAAGCGGCAACAATCACCTCGCGCTTGGCACGTAGTACCCGTCCGTCGTTCAATTCGACACCAACGGCGCACCCGTCTTCGATCACAACTCTATTGGCTGTTGCGCGCACAACTTCGCAATTGCCTGTCGCTTGCGCCGGCCTCAGATAAGCGGACGCCGCAGACCAACGATTGCCGTTCCAAATTGTCGCATCAAAGGGGCCAAATCCTTCTTGTTTTTCACCGTTGTAATCGGTGGTTAATTCGTACCCTGCCTGTCCGCCCGCTGTTATAAAGGCCTGCGTCAACGGATTGGTTCCGGGGCCCCGTGTAACGTGCAAAGGCCCACCCTGGCCGCGCCAATCCGCATCACCGCCACGTCCGCCATCGTGCCAATCTTCCATGCGTTTGTAGTATGGCAAGACGTCTGCAAAGGCCCAGCCGTCTGCACCCTGTTCTGCCCAATGATCGAAATCGCGCGCGTGGCCGCGAACATAAATCATCCCGTTTATCGACGATGATCCCCCGATAACCTTGCCCCGTGGACAGGCGAGTTCACGATTGTTCAATTGGGGTTCGGGTTCGCTGCGATACCCCCAATCATAGCGGCGCATATTCATCGGATAAGACAGCGCACCGGGCATGTTGATAAATGGCCCGGCGTCAGTACCACCCGTTTCAATCACTGTAACTTTACGCCCTGCCTTAGCCAATCGATAGGCCATGGCACAACCCGCGCTGCCCGCGCCAATGATGATATAGTCTGGCTGCATTTAGAACGGGGCCTCGACCGCGCCCATCGCGACATAAACGGATTTCATCTGGCTGTAATGTTCGATCGCTGCTTTCGAATTCTCGCGGCCCACCCCCGAAAGTTTAGACCCACCAAACGGGGCCTCAACAGGTGCAAGGTTGTAGGTATTGATATAACATGTCCCGGCTTCAAAACCGGCGACCATACGGTGCGCGCGGGTCAAATCCTTGGTGAACACGCCGGCGGCAAGCCCGAACTCGGTTGCATTCGCGCGGATCATAACCTCGTCTTCGGTCTCAAAATCCAATACGCTTAGGACCGGTCCAAATATTTCATCTTTTGCAATGGTCATGTCATCCGTAACATCAGCAAAAACAGTAGGTTGCAGAAAATACCCAATGCTTCCTTCGCGCCCACCACCGGTCACCAATCGTGCCCCTTCTGCTTGTCCTTTTGCGATGAACCCCTGAACAATTTCCATTTGTTTTTGGCTTACCATTGGCCCGAAATTGACATTTTCATCCAAAGGGTCGCCCATTTTTACGTCCCCAAGCCGTTCGGTGAGGCGCGCAAGGAATTTATCCTTAATCCCGCTTTGAACGAAGACGCGCGTTCCGTTGGAACAAACCTGACCAGAGCTGTAGAAATTGCCCAAGATCGCCCCTCCGACTGCGTCTTCCAAGTCCGCATCATCAAAAATAACGATGGGCGATTTGCCGCCCAATTCCATTGTCACGTGGCGGATACCTTCGGCGGCGGCAGCATAAACCTTACGGCCGGTGGGCACCGATCCAGTGAGGGAAACTTTGTCTACGCGTGGATCTGTGATGAGCGTATGGCCCACGTCGCCCAACCCTTGAATGACATTGTAAATGCCCGCCGGCGCACCGGCCTCATGCAGGATTTCAGCGACCTTCAGCGCGCAAAGTGGAGTCGTTTCAGACGGCTTAAAAACCATCGCATTCCCGCACGCTAATGCAGGCGCACCTTTCCATGCGGCAATCTGTGTCGGGTAATTCCACGCGCCGATCCCAACACAAACACCCAAGGCTTCGCGTCGTGTGTAGACAAAATCATCACCCAATTGAATGTGTTCACCCGTCAACGCGCCGGCCAATCCACCGAAGTATTCCAACGCATCCGCAGCAGACGTCGCATCCGCGACAAGCGTTTCTTGCAAAGGCTTCCCAGTGTCATTGGTTTCTAGAACGCTCAGGTCATCGTTGCGTTCGCGGATGATGTCTGCCGCACGCCGCAACACGCGGCCACGTTCCGTTCCCGTCATGGCGGCCCATGCCGCTTGGGCGCGCTTTGCCGAGGATAGTGCCTGATCAATGATGGCAGGTGTCGCGCCATAAACCAACGCAATCTGCTCTTCCGACACCGGACAAATGACAGGAATGGGGGTGCCGGTCGTATCTTCGACATAGGCGCCGTCAATGAAATGGGACGCTGTGGGCTGGATGTCGTAGGCCATGTTATTCACCTCTCGGAAAGCGTTGATTTTCCTCAAGAACATTGAGGTCCATATGGTTTCGCATGTAGCGTTCTGATGCTTTTTGCAGCGGCTGGTAATCCCAAGGGAAATAATCACCATTGCGCAGGGCTTCGTACACAACCCAGCGCCGCGCTTGGCTTTCACGGACAGCCGCATCAAAGGCCGCTAGGTCCCATCTTGCTTCGGACTTGGCACGTAATTGGGCCAAGGTCCCTTGATGTTGTGGAACACTCGCAAGGTTGCAAAGCTCATGTGGGTCGGTTTCAATATCAAACAATTGATCTGGATCGAGCAAACAGCGGGTGTACTTCCACTTTCCGTACCGCAAACAAACCAGCGGGCTGTAAGATCCTTCGGCCGCGTATTCCATCGCCACAGGTTCGCTCCGTTCTTCGCCATTTCCCAACGGCTTTAGTGACATGCCGTCGGTCCATGGCATCACATCGTCCATAGAAACCTGTGCAAGATCGCACAGGGTCGGAGTGACATCGATGTTGGACACAGGTGTTTCGATCAGCCCCGGCGCCATATCCGGTGACGCGATCATCAACGGCACCCGCGCGGACCCTTCGAAGAAAGACATTTTGAACCACAGGCCGCGATCCCCCAACATATCGCCGTGGTCGGCCACAAACAGGATGGTCGCATCTTGCCGCGTGTCTTTTAGGGTCTGCAGCACCTCTCCGACTTTATCGTCAAGGTAAGAAATATTCGCGAAATAGGCACGACGCGCGCGACGCACTTGATCGTCGGTAATATCAAAGTTCTCATGATCATTGGCATCTAGAATACGTTGGGAATGCGCGTCGTGATCCTCATAGGTCAGCGGGCCGACGTCAGGCAGTAAATGGTCGCACTCTTCATACAGGTCCCAATATTTTTGGCGCGCAACATAGGGATCATGGGGATGGGTAAAGCTGACTGTCAGGCACCATGGCCGTGTGTCATGCCCACGTGACAAATCATACAGCTTGCGTGTCGCGTGATAGGCAACTTCGTCGTCGTATTCCATCTGGTTCGTAATTTCAGCGACCCCGGCGCCTGTCACCGACCCCATGTTATGATACCACCAATCGATCCGTTCACCGGGTTTTCGATAATCCGGCGTCCAACCGAAATCGGGGGGGTAAATGTCCGTCGTGAGGCGTTCTTCGAACCCGTGCAACTGATCGGGGCCGACGAAATGCATCTTACCGCTCAGGCAGGTTTGATATCCGGCGCGGCGCAAATGATGCGCATAGGTTGGAATAGAAGACGCGAATTCTGATGCGTTGTCATAGACTTGAGTACGAGACGGCAATTGCCCTGACATAAATGACGCGCGCCCCGGCGCACAAAGCGGTGAAGCTGTATAAGCGTTCTTAAATCGCGTTGAACGCGCGGCCAACGCTTTAATGTTGGGCGCATGAAGCCAGTCGGCCGGGCCATCGGGAAACAGCGTTCCGTTTAGCTGATCCACCATAATGATAAGGATATTGGGTTTGGTCACGGCTGGTCCCCCGTTAAGCGATCAAGGGCCTGCAACGCGGTGCGGCGGGCCGTGGCTGCATCGGTTTCTCGGGCCAGTGCCGCACGCAAATACAGCCCGTCGATCAACGCGCTCAGGGTTTCGGCATCTTGTTGTGGCGTGTCTGACAAAGGCCGCAAAGCATGGGTCAGATTGGACCGCACACGCGCCTGATACATCCGCAAAAGGCGGTGCATATCGGGCTGAACCGCCGCCTGCGCATATAGGGTCATCCACGCGCTAACGGTTGCCGGATCGAAACAGGATTCGACAAAACTAACCGTGATCAAGGCTTCAGCGCGCGCGCGCGGCGTTCTTGCCTTGCGCAGGGCGGCACGAACCTCAGCCCCGAAATCAAGAAGGATCTGATGCATCGCAGCCAAGAAAATCTGATCTTTGCCGCCAAAATAGTGATGTGCCAACGCTGAAGACATGCCCGCCTGTTTCGCTATTTGGCTCACGGTGACGTCCAAAGACCCTTGTGCGCCAATGACGTCTATCGTGGCTTTAACCAAAGCCGCGCGGCGTATAGGTTCCATCCCAAGTTTCGGCATTATTTCCTCTGATCTGTTGCCAAACGAAGATAAATTGTTCTTTATTGACTCGTCAATCAACAAAACCAACACGGGAGACTACCATGAAGTCAACGATCTCAATTCTCGCACTTTGCGTTGCCACGACTGCCGCCGCGGATGGCCATGCAAACTGCGGCCTTGTCACATTTTCCGATGTAGGCTGGACGGACATCACCGCGACCACAGCCGCCACGACGGTCGTTCTGGAAGCATTGGGCTATGAAACAGATGTCAAAGTTCTATCTGTTCCAGTTACTTACACATCACTCGCCGAAGGCGATGTTGACGTGTTCTTGGGCAACTGGATGCCGACAATGGAAGGCGACATCGCATCCTACCGCGACGCTGGTACAGTCGACACCGTCCGCGCGAACCTTGAAGGCGCGAAATACACCCTCGCGACAAATGCCGCTGGTGCGGCCCTTGGAATCACCTCCTTTGACGCAATCGCGGCCAACGCAGACGCGTTGGAAGGCAAGATTTATGGAATCGAAGCGGGCAACGACGGCAACCGGTTGATCATCGACATGATCGAGTCCGGCGCATTTGGTCTTGATGGCGATGCAATCGAAGTTGTCGAATCTTCTGAAGCAGGCATGCTCGCGCAAGTTGGCCGTGCATCCGAGCGTGACGAACCTGTTGTCTTCCTTGGCTGGGAACCCCACCCCATGAACGCCAATTACGACATGACGTATTTGGAAGGTGGCGATGACTGGTTTGGCCCTGATCTGGGCGGTGCAACGGTATTTACCAACACCACCGCGGGCTATGTCGAAACATGCCCGAACGTTGGCAAGCTGCTGACAAACCTTGAATTCACGCTGGCCATGGAAAACGAAATCATGGGTGCGATCCTGAACGATGGGACCGATCCAGATGAAGCCGCAACAGCATGGATGGGCAACAACATGGATGTTGTTATGGGCTGGCTTGATGGTGTGACAACGCTGGATGGCGGCGACTCTGTCGAGGCCGTAAAGGCCGCGCTGGACATCTAACCGCACCAACATACGACAAGGGCCGCCCCATCGGGCGGCCCTTTTAGATTGCAAAGGAAAAGCGTGTGGATTGGCTGACCGAAAACAAAATCCCTGTGGGCGACGTGGCAGAGGCCGGCTTTGACTGGCTGGAAAAACGGGGGCGCGCCTTTTTTGACGGTTTGGCCGACGCGATGGAGGCCTTGATCGACGCGATTTTATGGCTCCTGCAAACCCCCCATCCGCTGATCATCATTGCAGGATTTGTTGCGCTGACTTGGGGATTACAACGCAACTGGAAAACCTGTGTGCTGATTGCCATCGGGTTCTTGTTCATCCTGAATCAGGACTACTGGGAAGAAACCACCGAAAGCCTGACCTTGGTGCTGTCCGCTTGTGTTGTTTGCATGGGTTTGGGCGTGCCCATCGGGATTGCTGTGGCCCACCGCCCGCGATTGTATGCGTGGATGCGGCCCGTTTTGGACCTGATGCAAACGCTGCCAACCTTTGTTTATCTTATTCCCGCGATTGTATTTTTCGGCATTGGTATGGTTCCCGGATTGATCGCCACGGTGATCTTTGTGCTGCCCGCGCCGATCCGTTTGACGCACCTTGGCGTGTCATCAACGCCGACCGCATTGCTTGAGGCTGCGGATGCTTTTGGTGCGACCAAGCGCCAAAAGCTGTTTAAGGTAGAGCTGCCCTCTGCCCTACCGCAAATCATGGCGGGATTGAACCAAACGATCATGTTGTCCTTGTCGATGGTCGTCATCGCGGCGCTTGTTGGCGCGGACGGGCTGGGCGTTCCGGTCGTCCGTGCGCTCAACACGGTCGATACGGCAAAGGGGTTTGAATCCGGACTGATCATTGTGGTGGTCGCGATCATGTTAGACCGCATGCTGCGCGTGGGGAACAAATGATGAAAGCTGTCGAATTCAAAGATGTTTCAATCGTGTTCGGATCCAACCCGAAGAGCGCCCTCCCGCTGATGGATGAAGGCCGTGATCGCGCGGAAATTCAAAAGGCAACCGGTCAAATCCTTGGGGTTCATGACTGCTCTCTTGATGTGGAAGCTGGCGAAATTCTGGTCCTGATGGGCCTGTCAGGGTCTGGAAAATCCACGCTCTTGCGGGCGGTAAACGGGTTGAACCCAGTCGTGCGGGGTGGCGTCACCGTTCACGATGGGGATTGGACCTGCGAAGTGGGCAACGCCCCCGCGCCCGAGCTGCGCAAATTGCGCCGCGAATGCGTCTCAATGGTATTTCAGCAATTCGGCCTGCTGCCGTGGCGCACCGTGCGTGACAACGTCGGTCTGGGGTTGGAATTGGGCGGATTATCGAAAACTGAACGCCGCACAAAAGTCGATGAACAACTTGATCTGGTGGGATTATCCGATCGCGCAACGGCACTTGTTGGTGAATTGTCCGGCGGAATGCAACAACGCGTCGGTCTGGCCCGCGCGTTCGTTACGGATGCACCTATTTTGTTGATGGACGAACCGTTTTCCGCACTTGATCCGCTGATCCGGACCCGGCTGCAGGATGAATTGCTTGACCTGCAGCAGCGATTGAACCGCACAATCATTTTCGTGTCACACGATCTGGATGAGGCGTTCAAGATTGGGAACCGCATCGCCATTATGGAAGGCGGAAGGATTGTGCAATGCGGGACGCCACGCGAAATTTTTAGCAACCCGGCAAACGGCTATGTCGCTGATTTTGTGGCCAATATGAACCCTCTGGGTGTATTGCGCGCGCGCGATGTGATGATCCCTATAACATCAGACGACCCTGGTTTTCTGGCGCGTTTCAAACCCGCGGATGCCGTAGAAAAGGTCGATGCAGAAATGTCGGTTGCGGACGTGATAGAACGCCTTGGGACATCGACCAGCCTATTGGTTGTTGAGGACGGCCAGACGCTTGGTCAAATCACGCAAGGGTCCGTTCTTGCGCGGGTAAATCCGAACGGCACACCGCCGTCTACTTGACGAAGGCACACCGCCAAACGATGCTTTGCGCAGAAAGTAGGGACATCAAATGCGAACGCTGAACCTGATTATAAGCGCTCTGTGCGTATCGGCATTTCTTGGGTGCGCTCCGGAACCACAGACGCCACGCGACACCCGTTTCTTAAACACGCAAGAAAAGATCGCTCTGTGCATTTCGCAAAACTGCGAAACCCTCAATATCGACCGGGGCGACATGGAGGATTTTTCCGAGCTTGCGGCATTGACCCATGTGCGCGCCCTGCGGATGAGCTGGACAGACTTCGACGATCTGAATGATATCGCAGCGATGCCACAACTGGAAGAATTGCACGTTTCATCAACCCAGCTTCGTGACCTCAATGGGTTGGATGCTTTTCCAATGCTGCGGGTTTTACATGTTCAATGGAACAGCGAACTGCGCGATTTCAGCCCGATTGGCGGGGTGACGACGTTAACCGAATTGGCCTTAGGGGGGAACGACGTGGGTGACATGGCGTTTGTGGCGAACCTAAGCAACCTCGACGGACTAAGTTTGGTGAACGGTAAAGTGTCCAGCTTCGAAGCGTTGCGCAGTCACCCAAACCTGTCCCGATTGGACCTTGAAGCCACCGACATGCCCGCTGACATATCCCCTTTGCTAAGCATTCCGGGGCTTAAAATGGTGTCCATCCGCAACGTCGGCCATACTGCGGCCCAAAAGGCTGTGTTCGATGAACTGCGTGCAAAAGGTGTCGTTGTCGAAGACATCCAGGATGCTGTTGTTGTTATCTGCTAGGATTTGGACCGTGACGCGACGTTGTGCGCAGCTTGTTCCAAATCATGCACCAACGTTCCCGCCATTGAACGCATCACCATGATTTCATAGGCATTCACACCAACGCGCGTGATGCTTGCGGTCATATGTGCAACCAATGTCCGCGCCGTATGTCCGTTTTTGAAAACACCGTCCCGAATATCAATCGGCGTCAATCGCGCGAGCACCGCCGCCGCATCCGTGCCGTCAATTCGGACAATCGCCCAAGCATCCGAATGGTCAACCACTTGCGCCGGCAAGTCTGGGGCCTGCGCATCCAACAGCAAAGCTTGGTTGTACCCACACCAAATGATCCGTGCCGTTTTCCCAAGGCTGCGGTTTGGCGACGGAAACGAGACGCCAAGCGCGGCTTTCAAGGCATCTGACGTCGCTTTTTTCTGCCCCTTAAACGGCGCAATTAACTGGATCTTATCTGGAACAACTTCCGTCAGGCGAACGGTTCCGATCGTCACAGGAAGAAGCCCGGCGCAGGCGGTTTTTGCAATCAGCTTAACCACGGGCAAGCCCTCCTTCCGGGTCAACAAAGACGGGCGGGCAGACTTCGCACACTGTGCGAACATCACGCACAAAATCCACCATCATAACGTGATCCCCATAGCGGTTTGGACCATCTGCCAAGAACCCCAATCCGATCGCATGTCCCAGTGTCGGTGAATGGCAATGGGACGTGACATAGCCCTGATCATTTTCGCGGACCGCATCAGCCCCCTCTGCAAACAAATGCGCCCCACCGGTTAATTTGTCTTTTGGATCAACAGGTTTCAACCCGACCAACTGCGCGCGCTGTTGATCCAATAGCCCTTCGCGACGCGACGCGGCATTGCCCACACAATCCTTTTTCTGGCTCACCATCCGGTCAAACCCGATGTCGAATGCCGTGACGCGCCCATGGATTTCAGCGTGGGTTATAAACCCTTTTTCTATCCGCAGGACATTCAGCGCCTCCATCCCGTAGGCGCCCCCGCCCATTGCCTCTGCTTGAGACACCAAAAGCCCAAACAAGGATGCGCCATAGCGGGACGGTACAGCAATTTCATAGGCATGTTCACCCGAAAACGAGATCCGGAACAACCGCCCCTGAACGCCACTTACGCCGATTTCACCGCAGGCCATGAAGGGCCAGTTTTCGTTGTCGATTGGGGTATCAACGATCGAATTGATCAGCGCGCGCGCATGCGGCCCCGCCACGGCGAATTGCGCCCATTGTTCCGTAACGGACGCAAACCGGACGTCTAAATCAGGCCGCAATGCTTGCGCGACCCAATCCAAGTGGCGCATCACCTGCCCCGCAGCAGCGGTCGTGGTGGTCATGACATAGTGGTTTGCGCCCAAACGCGCGGTGGTGCCATCGTCCATCACATGCCCGTCTTCGCGCAGCATCAAACCATAACGAACCCGGTTTTCTTTCAGCGTCGAAAACGTGTTGCAGTAGACAAAATCCAGAAATGCTGCTGCATCCGACCCCTGAATATCGATTTTTCCCAAGGTGCTGACATCACAAACGCCGACCGAATTTCGGACCATCGCAACTTCGCGATTACAGCTTTCCAGCCATGTTGCTTCGCCGGGTTTCGGGAAATAGCTCGGGCGATACCATAGGCCTGCCTCAATCATCGGCGCGCCACGATCCACCGTCGCAGCATGGGATGTTGTTAGGCGTTTGGGGGCAAATCCGTGGCCTTGTGATCCAGCCCCCATCGCAGCAATAGACACCGGAACATAGGGCGGACGGAATGTCGTTGTCCCCGTTTCGGGAATCCCGCGTCCCGTGGCATCCGCCAGCACGGCCAAGGCAGCAACATTGGATGATTTGCCTTGGTCGGTCGCCATGCCTTGGGTGGTATAGCGTTTCATATGTTCAACGCTTTTGAAATTCTCTTGTGCGGCAAGATTGATGTCTTTCACATGGACATCGTTTTGAAAATCCAACCATTTTCGCCCCTTACCATCCACCTGCCACAGCGGTGCAATCTTGTAGGGATCATCCTCAGCACTTGGGACATCTGCCTCCGCGGACAATCCCAAATCTTTGCAAACAGCGCAGGCCACTTGCGCACCCGTTCGCAATGCGCCCGCCGTGCTCATGTCGCCATTCGCAGCGCCGGCGACAGACATTCCCGCGACAGCGTCCTTCTTTGGAACAAAGCTCAGGAGAGTGTCGTCCCATGTCGGGCGCCCGTTCATGTGACAGGTCAAATGGACCGTCGGGTTCCACCCGCCCGACATAGCAAGACAATCGGTGCGCAATTCACGCGTGCCACCGCTGTGTTGGATCGTGATGCTTTCGAGCGCGAACCGCCCCTTGGTTGCAATCACCTGACCATCGCAAAACAGCGGATAATCTCCCAGCGCGACGGCATCAGCGCGACTGTCAACAACCCCCGCAACAGTTACCCCCGCCGCGATCAGATCAAGGGCCGTACGGTGGGCGTCATCATTGTTGGCAAAAACGGACACCGCTTTGCCCGGCGCCACACCCCAGCGGTTCAGATACGCGCGTACTGCGCTGGCCATCATAATACCGGGACGATCATTGTTGGGAAACGCAATGGGGCGTTCCAAGGCACCAGCGCACAGAATGCTTTGTTTTGCGACGATGCGCCAAAAACATTCGCGCGGGCGGCGATCAGGGGCTTCGTGCAAAGACACCCGTTCCAGCGCCCCGTAGGTGCCTTGATCATAGGCCCCGGTTACGGTTGTGCGCGTCATCAGCCGCACATTGGCCATGTCTGAAAGACGCTCGACCATCTGAGCGGCCCAGGCTGCGCCATCCTGCCCATCAATCATATGGGTTTCCGCCAACAAACGCCCCCCCATGCGTGAATCTTCATCCGCCAAAATCACGTCCGCGCCTGCCTGCGCTGCCGTCATCGCAGCCATAAGCCCAGATGGCCCTGCCCCGATAATCAGCACATCGCAATGCGCGAACGCCTTTTCGTAGACGTCTTCATTCTTGTCGCCAGACAGCGCGCCAAGCCCTGCGGCACGGCGGATGAAAGGTTCATATACTTTCTCCCAAAACGCCTTTGGCCACATAAACGTTTTGTAATAAAATCCAGCACTTAGAAACGGAGCCACAAGATCGTTCACGGCCATTGCATCGTATTTCAACGACGGCCAAGCATTCTGACTACGGGCAGACAATCCTTCGTAAATCTCGAGTGTGGTCGCACGGATGTTGGGGTCTTGCTGCGCGCCTTTACCCACGGTGACCAAGGCGTTGGGTTCTTCGGACCCTGCCGTCAGCACCCCGCGCGGGCGGTGATACTTGAATGACCGCCCCATGAGCCGCACCCCATTGGCCAACAATGCAGACGCCAGCGTATCGCCTTCAACGCCTTGATACCTCTGCCCGTCGAACGTGAAATTGACCGGCGCAGCCGTTGTGTTGACAACCCTCACGTCGCGTCCTCCACCAGCACCGCACCAGACACCTCGTGGGTCACCGTGTTGCGCGTCACCACAATCCACGCGCCGCAACCAGCCTCATGATGCCAAAGGTCACGGGTTTCGCCTGCCGGGTTATCGCGATTGTGCAGATAATCATCCCAGGCTGCATCGCCCGCATCGCGCGAAGGGCGGTTTAGCATCACGGCATCGCCCTGATAGAAAAATTCACGACGGTCACGTTCACCGCACAGAGGGCATGGAAGGCGCATAAGAAGTCCTTAGCAGCTAGAGACTGTAAATCGAGAAAGGGATCGGCCCAAATCATCCACAAAGCTCAACTGAGCCCGACCACCCGCATCGATAAAGACCCGCGATTCAGCATCATTACAAAACGTCTGGCGAAACCGGGTGCGCAAAAATGCGTCGACCTCTCCGCGGGGAACATTGCGGAAGTCAGCCGCTAAGTCGGGGCGAACCTCGAACACGAAAGTCACAGTATTTCCTTCGCTTGTTGCGCCACGCCCAATGATATCAGGGCCAAATGTTCGACCGTTCTCTGCGTTGGAATTGGCAACGATCTGACCAATCATTTCCCCGAGTTGCGGGCTTGCCGGGCCAGGTGCATTGACCGTCGTTTGGCATGCGGCAAGAAAAACAGTGAATATCAGGATAAGTGCCGTTCGCATAAATCTAACCAATCCTTAGTGTAAATTGTGTTGAGAGCCTGTGCCCTCTTCGTCCATAAGCCCGCGCCCTGTTCGAAAACGATCCAAACGATAGCGCGCAGCCGGGGCGTGGTGTTCGCCCGTCGCGATAAGATGGGCGTAGGAATATCCAGACCCCGGAACGGCTTTGAACCCGCCGTAGCACCAGCCGCAATTTAGGAACAAACCTTGCGTGTCGGTCTTATCAATAATGGGCGATCCATCCGGCGACATATCCATGATGCCGCCCCAACTGCGCAGGACACGCGCCTTTCCGATGGATGGCATCAACGTCATCGCCGCATCCATGACGTGTTCTTTCATCGGCAGGTTACCGCGCGATGCGTAAGAACTGTAAAAATCCAAATCTCCGCCAAACACCAAGCCCCCTTTGTCGGACTGGCTGATATAAAAATGCCCCATGCCAAAACTGATCACGCCGGGCATAATTGGCTTTAGCCCTTCGGACACGAAGGCCTGCAAAACGTGGGATTCAATCGGCAGGCGCATCCCGGCCATTGCAGCCACCTGCCCGGACCGACCTGC
>CAYOSK010000002.1:0-2566 GCA_964406585.1 uncultured Octadecabacter sp.
TGCTGATCTGCTGTTCACCATGATCGAACGGCGCAACCATCGCCCGCCTGTCAGCTACACCACCTTTCAAGCCCGCGATTTGGGGGCCGACACATCCGGGTTGTTCAAAGATGCCTGCCGCGATGCGGTTGAGAGGTTCAAGCCACAAGCCATTATTGTTGGGGCATCCTGTACCGCTGAATTGATCCAGGATGATCCTGGCGGTCTTGCTGAAACGATGGATTTTGGCATCCCCGTGATCCCGTTGGAATTGCCGAGCTATCAGCGAAAAGAGAATTTCGGCTGTGACGAGACGTTTTTTCAGATTGTTCGCGCGTTGGCCAAACCGATGGAGCGCAGTAAGCGGATCACCTGTAATCTGATTGGACCGACCGGACTTGGGTTTCGGCACCGTGATGATGTCGAGGAACTGACTGGTCTGCTCTCGGATTTGGGCATTGACGTGAATGTTTGCGCGCCGATGGGCGCCACACCTGCTGACATTGCCCGAATGGGTGCCGCGCATTTCAATGTGCTGATGTATCCTGAAACCGCCGAAACCGCTGCGCGCTGGATGGAAAAGAACCTTGATCAACCCTACACAAAGGTTGTCCCTATTGGTGTCGGCGCGACCCGCGATTTCATCGCCGAAGTTGCGTCCATCACAGGTCGTGCGCATTTGGTGGATGAATCACGTCTGCGCATGCCTTGGTATGCGGCGTCGGTGGATTCCACATATCTGACGGGCAAGCGCGTGTTCATTTTTGGGGATGGAACCCATGTCAAAGCTGCCGCGCGGATTGCGCGCGATGAAATGGGCTTTGAGGTTGCTGGAATGGGATGTTTCAATCGTGAAATGGCCCGCGACATCCGCAAAACTGCCAAGGAATATGGCGTCGAGGCGCTGATCACGGACGACTACCTTGAGGTCGAGGAAGCCATCGAAGCGCTTCAGCCCGAAATGATCCTTGGCACGCAGATGGAACGGCATATTGGGAAACGTTTGGGCATTCCCTGTGCAGTAATTTCTGCCCCTGTGCATGTTCAGGACTTTCCTGCGCGCTATTCACCACAGATGGGTTTTGAAGGCGCGAATGTAATCTTTGACACGTGGGTGCATCCGCTGGTCATGGGGCTAGAAGAACATCTGCTGCACATGTTCCGCGAAGATTTCGAATTCCACGATGATGCAGGTGCGTCCCACCATGGCGGTCAGGCGACCGCACGTGTTGACGCGGTAGACCCCGTTGAAACGATCACGGCGGATAATGTGATTTGGCTTGCTGATGCAGAAAAAGAACTGCGCAAAATACCGTTCTTTGTGCGCGGTAAGGCCCGTCGCAACACCGAGAACTTTGCCGCGGAAAAGGGTTTGAACGAAATTTCCAAAGACACGTTGTACGAGGCGAAAGCACACTTTGCGCGATGATCTGGCATATCCCGACTACCGCGTGGTGATCATCACGTTGGACCAGCATACCGCTGGCCCCATTGCGCGTTTGTCGCCTAAGTTGGCAGCGGAATTTCCCGGTTTGCGTGTTGATGTGTTTGCCTCTGCCGAATGGGAGAACGACCCGACCGCCTTGGACGCCGCGGTGGCAGCTGTGGGGCAGGCCGATATTTTGGTCGGTAATCTTGTTTTCCTTGAAGACCAACTGAACGCCATTGTCCCGGCAATGCGCGAACGGCGCGACGATTGCGATGCGTTTGTCGGATTAATCGCCGATCCGTCGATCGTAGAACTTACGCGGATGGGCGATTTGGACATGTCCAAACCCGCGTCTGGCCCGATGGCGATGCTGAAAAAGTTGCGCGGTGCGAAATCTCATGATTCCGCGTCCGGTGCCAAGAAGATGAAGATGCTGAAACGTCTTCCCAAAATTCTTCGTTTGATACCGGGTAAAGCACAGGATTTGCGGACGTGGTTCTTGTGCATGCAATACTGGCTGGGCGGGTCAGATGAAAACATCGAACAGATGTTGCGTATGTTGATTTCGCGCTATTCCAGCCGTCTTGAATGGAATGGCATCACGGTCGCTGCGCCCCGTGAATACCCCGAAGTGGGTCTGTATCACCCCGATTTGACCGCCGAAGGCATTACGACTGATCTCGCAGAGCTTCCCAAGATCGATGGTCCGAAGGTCGGGATTTTGATGCTGCGGTCGTATATTTTGGCCAATGATACGGCCCACTATGATGCGGTTATCCGCGCCTTCGAAGCAAAGGGTCTGCAACCGATCCCTGCCTTTGCCGGTGGGCTTGATGGGCGGCCCGCGATGGATACCTATTTTGATGGTGTTGATGTGATGGTGTCGCTGACGGGTTTCAGCCTTGTGGGCGGGCCAGCCTACAATGACAACGATGGCGCAATCGCCGCGTTGGCGAAATTGGACGTGCCCTATGTGAACGCCCAACCTCTCGAATTTCAAACACTGGGTCAGTGGGCCGACAGTGCGCAGGGCCTTGGCCCCGTTGAAACGACGATGTTGGTGGCGCTGCCCGAAATTGACGGCGCGATGGCCCCAACGGTTTATGCTGGTCGTCATGGACCACAGGGTTGCACCGGTTGTGCGCACAAATGCGTAGC
>CAYOSK010000002.1:2666-66020 GCA_964406585.1 uncultured Octadecabacter sp.
GCGGATCACGTTAGCGCGGATCATATCGTGGCCCATACCCCGCCTTTGGCTGAGATTGAATCAGTGTGGGGCCCGGCGCCGGGCAAGGTTCAGTCAGATGGGCGCGGCGTCTTTGTGCTTGGTGCCCATTTTGGCAACGTCTTTGTCGGGGTTCAGCCCGCGTTCGGGTATGAAGGTGATCCGATGCGTCTGCTGTTTGAACGCGGTTTTGCGCCCACCCATGCATTTGCGCAGTTCTACCTTTGGCTGCGCAATACCTATCAGGCCGACGCAGTGTTGCATTTCGGGATGCACGGAGCGCTGGAATTCATGCCGGGTAAACAAGCAGGTCTTGGCGCGCGTGATTGGCCGGACCGTTTGATGGGTGAGATGCCCAATATCTATCTTTATGCTGCCAACAACCCATCCGAAGCAACACTGGCAAAACGGCGTTCGGGGGCGGTCACTGTCACCCATTTGACGCCGCCTTTGCAATCGGCCGGGCTATACAAAGGGTTGGCAGAGCTTAAAGACAGCCTTGGCCATTGGCGAACAATGGACAAAGACGACCCGGCGCGGAAAGATCTGGAAACGCTGATTTCTGCACAAGCTGAGACGGTTGATATGGCGGGTGTCGCGCCGGCTGATCTGTGGCTGGCCCTACTAGACACCGAAGATGCGCTGATCCCCGATGGATTGCACATTGTCGGGAAACAAATGGATGCGGCTGCCTTAGATGGCATGCTTGATCTGATGACCTTTGACAGCCCTGCCGCCCGTGAAGATGCACGCGCGAAACTGCAGCAGAACGCAGAATTGGATGGCCTAATGGCTGCGCTGGCTGCGCGTTATGTTGCACCGGTGCCGGGCGGAGATGTGATCCGCAGCCCTGACATTTTACCGACCGGTCGTAACATCCACGCGTTTGACCCGTTCCGGATGCCAACGGCCTTTGCGATGCAAGATGGTCTGAAGCAAGCAGATCTGCTGCTTGAAACCCACGAAAGTATTCCGCGCACTGTTGCGTTGGTGTTGTGGGGGTCAGACAATATTAAATCAGACGGTGTGCCGATTGCGCAGGCGCTGGGCCTGATCGGGGCGGTGCCGCGATTTGATTATTATGGTCGTTTGTCCGGCGCGGATCTGATCCCGCTTTCGGAATTGGGCCGCCCACGCGTTGATGTCATTATGACTTTGTCGGGGATTTTCCGCGATCTGTTGCCGTTGCAAACACGGATGCTTGCCGAGGCTTCCTATAAAGCGGCCATCGCGGACGAGCCGCTCGACCAAAATTTCGTGCGCGCCCATGCGCTTTCTTACGCGAACGAGATGGGGTGCGACATACAAACAGCATCTTTGCGTGTCTTCTCGAACGCGGAAGGGGCGTATGGTTCTAACGTCAATTCCTTAGTGGATAGTTCCGCGTTTGACGGTGAAGATGAATTGGCCGATGCCTATGAGGCGCGCAAGTCTTTTGCCTATGGGCTGGACGGCAAGGCGACCAAAAACGCCAGTCTTTTGCAAGCTGCGTTGAAAGACGTGGATGTGGCCTACCAAAACCTCGAAAGCGTTGAATTGGGGGTCACCACGGTTGATCATTATTTCGACACGCTTGGCGGGATCGCGCGCGCAGTCAAACGTGCAAAGGGCGGCGATGAAGCGGCGGTCTATATCGGGGATCAGACGCGCGGGGCCGCGAAAGTGCGGACATTGAAAGATCAGGTCGCGCTGGAAACCCGCAGCCGAGCATTGAATCCGCGTTTCTTTGAGGCATTGCTTGATCACGGCCACGAAGGCGTGCGTCAGATCGAAGCCCATATCACCAATACGCTTGGCTGGTCTGCCACCACCGGGCAGGTCGATGCATGGGTTTATCAGAAACTGAGCGAGACCTTTGTGTTGGACGAAGCAATGCGGGAGCGCTTGGCCGCGTTGAACCCGCAAGCCAGCGTGCGCATGGCCAGCCGTCTTTTGGAAGCGAGCGATCGCGATTACTGGCAACCGGATGAACAAACACTTGCCGATCTACAAGACGCGGCAGATTCCCTAGAGGACCGTTTGGAAGGGATTGCCGCCGAATGAGTCTGATCCGAGATATCGATTTTTGTGCCCAAACAAGGCATCGCCTGCGGCGGGCGGGCAAAGGGGGGCCAGCCCCCCGTCCTGCGGACTCCCCCCGGAGTATTTTTGAACCAAAGAAGCAGGGCGCTGCGCTGCTTTTGAAAGGAGGGCCAAATGAGCCCAAGAGATGACGTTCCCAATTTGCGTGGCGAGGATGGCGAAGGATCGGTGCAAGTGCATCAGGATCATTCCATCAAGATCGAAGGCGCGAAGGTGTTTGCGATTTATGGTAAGGGCGGGATCGGGAAATCGACGACGTCATCCAATATGTCGGCGGCCTTTACCAAGATGGGGAAGCGGGTTTTGCAGATTGGCTGTGACCCCAAGCATGACAGCACGTTCACGCTGACCGGGCAATTGCAGCCAACGGTGATTGATATTCTTAAAGAGGTGGATTTTCATCCCGAAGAGCTGCGGCCGGAAGACTTTGTGACCGAAGGCTATGGGGGTGTGAAATGCGTTGAGGCGGGCGGGCCACCGGCGGGCACTGGCTGTGGTGGCTATGTGGTCGGGCAGACCGTGAAACTGTTAAAGCAGCATCACCTGCTGGAAGACACCGATGTGGTGATTTTTGATGTGCTGGGAGACGTCGTGTGCGGTGGGTTTGCCGCCCCATTGCAGCACGCGGACCGCGCGTTGATTGTGACGGCCAATGATTTCGACAGCATTTATGCGATGAACCGGATCATTGCGGCCGTGCAGGCGAAATCCAAGAACTACAATGTGCGGCTTGCAGGCTGTGTTGCCAACAGATCACGCGAGACCGATGAGGTTGACCGCTATTGCAAAACGGTCGGGTTCAACCGGATCGCCCATATGCCGGATGTGGATGCGATCCGCCGGTCGCGCCTTAAGAAGAAGACATTGTTTGAGATGCCGTTGGATGATGATATTGCGGCCTGTCAGGCGGAATACATCCGCATGGCTGAAGCTTTGTATAATTCCACCACGCTGCCTGGGTCATCGCCGGCCCCATTGGAAGACCGCGATATCTTTGAATTGTTGGGGTTTGACTAAGTGAGTTATCAGGCCACCCGCGACCGGGTCGAACATTACTTCGACCGTACGGCGACCCGCACATGGGAGCGTCTGACGTCTGACGCGCCGGTATCGGGTATTCGTGCGACGGTGCGGGCGGGCCGCGACAAGATGCGCGCGATTATGCTGGAACAATTGCCTGCAGACCTGACGGGGCTTCGCATTTTGGACGCGGGTTGTGGGACGGGTGCGAAATCTGTGGCATTGGCGGAACGGGGTGCGCAGGTTGTGGCGATTGATATTTCGCCAGAGTTGATCAAGATCGCCAAGGCGCGGTGTCCGGATCGGTTGCGCCGCCAGATCACGTTCCTCGTGGGCGATATGATGGACCCAGCATTGGGGACATTTGATCATGCTGTCGCCATGGATTCGATGATCTATTACGATGATGCCACGCTGGTTGGGCTGCTAAAGGCGAACGAGAGCCGTATTCGCGGCAAATTCATTTTTACGTTGGCGCCGCGTACTGCGTTGCTAATGACGATGTTCCGCGTCGGAAAGTTGTTTCCACGGGCGGATCGATCCCCCGTGATGATCCCCCATAATACGGCTAAATTGGCGTCTGATTTGCGGATCGCAGGTGTTCGGGGCAAGCTGGCCGAAATCGAGCGGGTAACATCCGGTTTCTACATTTCGCAGTGTTTGCGTTTCGGGGACCGCCCATGATTTTTCGCGCCCAAGATTTACAGAAGGTCACCCTAAGGATGTTGCCGTTCGCGGATGCAGCATCACAGGGCTTACCCCTTGGCCAGCTTTTGCGGTTGTCGCTGTTTCAGGTGTCAGTTGGTATGGCGGGCGTGATGTTGCTGGGCACGTTGAACCGCGTGATGATTGTGGAACTTGGTGTGCCCGCATTGATTGTTGCTTTGATGATCGCCATTCCAGTGTTGGCTGCGCCGTTCCGTGCTTTGCTTGGGTTTAAATCGGACAATTACCGCAGCGCAATTGGTTGGAAACGTATTCCATATTTGTGGTTTGGCACGTTGTGGCAGTTTGGTGGTTTGGCCATTATGCCGATGGCTTTGCTTGTATTGTCCGGCAATACAGCTGTTGATATTCCCGAAGGCGCGCGACAGTTTGCTGCCGGATTGGCGTTTTTGCTGACGGGTGTCGGCATGCATATGACACAGACTGCGGGTCTTGCATTGGCTGCTGATCGTGCCGATGACGACACACGCCCACGGGTTGTCGCGCTTTTGTATGTGATGTTTCTGGTGGGGATGCTTTTGGCGGCTTTGATCATCGGGACGTTGCTGCGTGATTTCAGCGAACTTAAGCTTGTGCAGGTGGTACAGGGTGCTGCTGTTGCGACTGCTGTTCTAAACCTTATTGCCCTGTGGAAACAGGAAAAGGTCAAACCGATGTCGCGTGAAGAACGCGAACTGCCCAAACCGACGTTCGGGGATGCCTGGTCTGATCTAATGTCAGGCGGGCAGGCGGGGCGCCTATTGGCGGTCGTGTTCTTGGGAACCATGGCGTTCAACATGCAGGACATTTTGCTGGAACCCTATGGCGGCGAAATTCTTGGGCTGTCTGTTTCGTCTACCACATTATTGACCGCGGCGTGGGCCACGGGTGCGTTGATCGGGTTTGCCGCTGCCGCCCGCTGGCTCGGCCGCAGGTTGGACCCGCATCGCATTGCTGGGCGGGGTATTCTTGTTGGGTTGTTTGCGTTTTGTGCGGTGATTTTTGCTGCACCGCTTGGATCAACCACATTGTTTTTCGCTGGCGCATTCGCCATCGGATTGGGCGGCGGGCTGTTTTCAGTCGCCACCCTTACGGCCGCGATGGTCATGCCGTCAATGGGCATAGCCGGACGCGGATTGGCACTTGGTGCGTGGGGGGCCGCATCGGCCACCGCCGCCGGGCTGTCGACGGTTATCGGGGGCGGCCTTCGGGACGTCGTTGGTGGCCTTGCTACTCAGGGAACCTTCGGAGAGGCGCTCGCCACGCCATCTACAGGCTATTCTGTCGTGTATCACACGGAGATTGGTCTGCTTTTCATAACCCTTATCGTGTTGGGCCCGCTGGTGCGGATTCAACCGATGAACGAAGACGAGGGGGCCAAATTCGGCCTCCCGGACTTCCCGACCTAAAACGGAGGACACACCCATGGTTGGCGTAGAATTTTTTGGAAACTTTGATCTGGCGAGTGCCGCTATCTGGCTCTTTTGGATCTTCTTTGCTGGGCTGGTATTTTATCTCCAGACCGAAAACATGCGCGAAGGCTATGAGCTTGAGGACGACGATGGAAATGTCGCCCCAAACCAAGGGCCGTTTCCTTTGCCGGCCACCAAGACATTTGATCTGCCACACGGGCGTGGATCTGTGACGGTTCCTAGTGCTGAAAACGAAGCCGACCACCGCCGTGGTGATTTGGCATTGGTGCGCTCATCCAACGCTGCGGGATCGCCGTTTATGCCAACTGGTGATCCGATGATGGATGGCGTTGGGCCAGCATCTTGGGCGCCGCGCCGTGATGTTCCCGAACTCGATGGACACGGCCATGTCAAAATTCGCCCTATGGCGACCCTAGAAGATTTTGCACATTCCGCAGGCCGCGATCCGCGCGGCAAAGCAGTTGTATCCGGTGACGGAGAGGTCGTTGGCCGCGTGACGGACATGTGGGTCGATGTGCCAGAATCGCTGGTGCGGTATTTGCAAATGGACGTGAATCCAGAAGGCAAAGGCAACATGCGATTGATCCCCATCAACCTGTGCCGGATCGGTTCGGACCGTGTCGTGGTCAAATCGCTTTATGCACATAACTTTGCAGGCATTCCGGCAACCAAGGCCAATGATCAGGTCACGCTTCTCGAGGAAGACAAAATCACGGGCTACTACGCCGGTGGGACTTTGTACGCCTCGGATGCGCGGCTTGAGCCACAAATCTAAGGCAAAGACCAAAGAAAGGACGGACAGATGTCCCACGATGATTTCAAGTTTGAACCCGTAAGAGGTTTGCCAGAAGCCCTACCCGAAGGAGAGCACATCCTTTGGCAAGGTAGTCCGGCCCCCTTGCGTTTGGCGCGCGATGCGCTGGGCCTGACTTGGGTTGTGGGGTATTTCGTCGTTCTTACGATTTGGCGCGTTGGTGTGTCCTCCACCTTCGTGCCGATGGATCAGGCGTTGGCGCATGGTGTTCCCTTCGTTGTTGTTGGGGCACTGTGTTGCCTGCTGATCCTCGGGCTTGCGACGATGCAGGCAAAATCAGCGGTCTACACGCTGACGAATAAGCGGGTTGCGATGCGCGTTGGCGCCGCGCTGACGATGACATTGAACTTGCCCTACACTCAGATTGGAAATGCAGGGCTGGACGTGAAAAAATCCGGTCACGGAACGCTGGCGTTTGAACTGATCGGCAACACTCGGTTTTCGTATATGATGACGTGGCCCCATGTCCGCCCATGGTACATGAGCAAAACACAACCTGCATTTCGATCTATCCCTGAAGCCGAAAAAGTTGCCGCGATCTTTGCTGATGCGGCCGAGGCGCGCGTGTCCCAGCCCAAAGTTGAACGCGCTGTCGCCCCATCAGCCGTCGCAGCGGAGTAAATGACATGGCCCTTTCTGCACAAATGAAACACCGCGACAAGGACATGGTTCCACGGTTTCTTGTTATCGCCATGTTTAGCCTCATGGCTGCATCGCTGGCGATCGTGGCCTACGCCCAGTGGATGGATGTACCCCAGCGTGGGGTGGTAAATGCCGCACCGGTTGCGCGTGAAATGACCGTGCAATTCGAAACCTCCCGAGAGGGCGTTTCGACGGTTTATGACATGAACGGAACCCAAATCGCCCATTCGGCAGATGAAAAAATGGGTTTTGTTGGCGTCATCGGGATTGTCATTGCCCGCGAACGACTGGTTGCGGATTTGCCAAACACCGCCCCCGTTACGGTGATTGAACGTACCAATGGAACCTACGCCATCCATGATCCGTCGACAGATTGGTCGGTCGAACTGATTGGCTATGGCGCAGACAACGTGGCGGCCTTTGCTGGGCTGCTGAACTGAAACCTTAAAAGGAGGGAACCCCTATGGGCCTTTTGACACGAACACGAGAACAGGTGCCTTGCATCGTGACGATTAGCCATCGTTTCGAAGAGCTGTCAGCGCACGTGAAGTTTTTGGATGGCAGCACTGTCGGACCCGGTGATTCAGTGCTGGTCCATGGTGAAGAGATCATGGCGCCCTTCGGTGAGCTGGTCGAAGAAAAACGCACAGCAACGATCACACGTGCGTCTGGCATCGAACGGCTTTGGACCCGCGCGACGGGCGACTTCGAATTTATGGAGTTATGCGAATTTTCGTTCTCTGAGGAGGTGATGGCATGAACATGCAAGCAAAACATTCGTCCGGCGCATCCACCGCCGAAGAGGCCATCGCGCTGCAAGAGGCGCTGCCGCCGCTGACAAACGAAGACGCAACGGCGGTTGCGATGCAAAATACGCTTTTGACGCCTCGGTTTTACACCACAGATTTCGACGAGATGGACGCGATTGATGTTTCCCCAGTCCGCGAAGATTGGGACAAGCTGATCGCGCAGATGGTGTCAGACCCCAATAAGGGTCATTTCAAAAAGAACGAAGATTGGGACCACGTCGATTGGGACGGAATGGAACCCAAACTGAAGGCTGAATTCATCGATTTTCTAATTTCAAGCTGCACAGCAGAGTTTTCGGGCTGTGTGCTGTACAAGGAAATGAAGCGCCGCGGATCAAACCCTGACATCACCCAGCTGTTTCAATTGATGGCCCGTGATGAAGCGCGCCATGCGGGGTTCATCAACGATGCCCTGCGCGAGGCGGGAATTGCCGTGAACCTTGGGTTTCTAACGCAGTCCAAGAAGTACACGTATTTCCGGCCCAAGTTCATCTATTACGCGACTTATCTGTCCGAGAAGATCGGCTATGCGCGTTACATTACGATCTTCCGCCATCTTGAGGCGAACCCAGAGTATCGGTTCCACCCGATTTTCAAGTGGTTTGAGGAATGGTGCAACGATGAGTTTTCTCATGGAGAGGCGTTCGCGCTGCTTATGAAAACCGACCCCGCGTTGACCGAGAAATTCAGTAACAAGTTATGGATCAAATTCTTCCTGACGGCGGTTTATTCGACGATGTATGTGCGTGATCATCAACGCCCTGAATTCCACAAAGCGCTGGGCGTTGATCCCGATTGGTACGCACGAGAGGTTTTCACCAAGACATCGATTTTAACGGGTCAGGTGTTTCCGTTGATGGTCGATATTGACCATCCGCGTTGGCAAAAGAACCTGGAACGGATGCAAAAGGCCAACGTGCAAATCGCGCGCGCCAAAAAGGCCGGCGGCATTGGCGGGTTCTTTGGCAATATTGCAGGATCCGCAAAGGCGGCGATGGCGTTTGTGTCGTTGTTTTCTATTCCGTCAATCAAACATGATGTGCCGGACGAAACCCTTATGCAGCCGGCGTACTGATGTCTGTTTGGGGCGCATCACTTGTGGCCCTTTTTACCTGGTGGTTTGCCACCGGGTTGATCCTGCTTGTCATTCGCCGGGCGGACCGGACTGGTGGCAATGCCTATAATCGCGCTGTGTTTTTCGGCGTGCCTGTACTGGCTTTGGGCGTTGCTGGTGTGATCCTGTCAACGGCGGATGCAACTTTATTGGGATTGTATAAAGGTTTCTTTGGCGCGTTAGCCATTTGGGGATGGATTGAATTGTCATTCCTGTCCGGCGTCATCACAGGGCCCGAACGCAGTGATCGCCCAAAAGGCGCGTCAGGTGCGGATCGGTTTTGGCGGGCGTGGGATGCGTTGGCGCATCATGAAGTTCTGCTTTTGGCGGGGCTTGGATTTATATTGCTGGCCGCGATGGGTGCCGACAACACGATTGCCGTTTGGACCTATTCGATCCTGTTCTTTGCGCGCATCAGCGCCAAGCTGAACCTGTTTTTCGGGGTGCCGCGGATCAATTTCGAATTTCTGCCGTTGCCGTTGCAGCACCTTAAATCCCATATGACGAAAGGCCCGGTCACGGCATTTTTTCCGCTGTCGGTCACGGTTTTATCGTTTGCGACTGCATGTTTCGCGCAGTTGCTCATGACGGCGGACACGACGGTTCAAGCCACGGGATTTGCACTTTTGACATCTCTTTGCGCGCTGGCGCTGTTGGAACACTGGTTCATGGTGATCCCGCTCCCGGATGCGAAACTCTGGCGCTGGATGCTTCCAGATCACGCCCAACACACAACACGACTAACTGCCAAGGAAGAACCCAATGGACTTTGATGCATTGTTTAATGAACAACTGGACGGGCTGAAGAACGACGGTAATTACCGATACTTTGCCGAATTGGAACGCAAGGCGGGTAAATTCCCACGTGCCGCAAATCACGCCCAAGACGGGGTGCGCGACGTGACAGTATGGTGTTCCAACGACTATCTTGGCATGGGTCAAAACCCCAAGGTGATCGACGCAATGACCGAAGCGGTTAAGCGCACAGGCACGGGCGCGGGTGGTACGCGCAATATTTCTGGCACCAATCATGATCATCTATTGCTTGAAGCAGAACTTGCCGATCTCCATGGCAAAGAAGCGGCGCTGATTTTCACGTCTGGATATGTGTCCAACTGGGCCAGTCTTTCAACGCTTGGCAGTCGTTTGGAAAACTGTGTGATCCTAAGCGACGCGGGAAATCATGCATCCATGATCGAAGGCATCCGCCATTCCAAAGCACGCAAAGTAATTTGGAACCACAATGATGTGTTTGATTTAGAACAAAAGCTAAAGGCGATTCCGCCGGATCACCCTAAGATCGTGGCGTTTGAATCCGTCTATTCGATGGATGGGGACATCGCCCCGATCGAAGCCATTTTGGACGTCGCCGAAAAATATGGCGCGATGACCTACATAGATGAGGTTCACGCCGTGGGGATGTATGGCGCGCGGGGTGGTGGCGTATCCGAAGAACTGGGGCTGGCGGATCGCATTACGTTGATCGAAGGCACGTTGGGCAAAGCATTCGGCTGCGTTGGTGGATATATCACCGGGTCTGCCGCACTGTGCGATTTTATCCGTTCGTTCGCGTCAGGTTTCATTTTCACAACGGCCCTTCCGCCAGCTGTTGCGGCTGCGGCGCGTGTGTCTATTGAACATCTCAAGACCAGCCAGATGGAACGGGCAGGGCAGCGCCGGCAGGTCGCCAAGCTTCGTAGAATGCTGGATGCACAGGGTATCCCGCATATGGAAAACAGCAGCCATATCGTGCCTGTGATGATTGGCGATCCGGTGAAAACCAAAATGCTGGCGGATTATTTGATGGCGGAATGGGATATTTATGTGCAGCCGATCAACTATCCGACGGTGCCAAAAGGAACCGAACGTTTGCGGTTTACTCCATCACCGTTGCACACGGATGCAGATATTGAACATCTCGTGAACGCGTTAACTTCGCTTTGGAAACAATGTGCTATCGCACATGCAGTTGCCTGATATCGCATAACAAGCGATTTTTTCGTATTTCCGCTGGACGGCGAAAGCCAAAAAGCTAGTTGACTACCCGATGCGGCATCCTGCCGCGCACGACAAGACCCTAGGGAGAGACCGATGACGAAATTTATTTATGCTGCTGCCGCTGCTTTGTTGGCAGGGCCTGCATTTGCTGATGGTCACGCCGCGACAGGCGATGCCGCTGCAGGTGAGGAACAATTCAACCGCCAGTGCGTTGCATGCCACATCGTTGCAGACGCTGATGGTGAAGTCCTGGCAGGGCGCAATGCGCGCACGGGTCCGAACCTTTATGGTGTTGCCGGACGTTCGCTGGGGACTGTGGATGGTTTCCGTTACGGTGACAGCATTGTTGAGCTTGGGGAAACCGGCGTGGTTTGGACGGAAGAAGCCTTTGTTGGTTATGTTCAGGACCCAACTGGCTGGCTGCGCGAAGCGCTCGATAACAACCGTGCGCGGGGCAAAATGGCCTATCGTGTTCGCGATACAGATGAAGCCACAAACATCTATGCTTATCTTGCCACGTTCGGCGCGGAATAACGGACTGCAAAAAAACTCAAAAACGCCTGTAGAATGCACAAAGGGCCACACGTTTGTGTGGCCCTTTTTCGTTGCAAAACATCCGTGCCGATAACATTCTTGTCAGCCTGATTGCGCATAGCGGCCCCATGCGTCACAACATGCGCGACAACGATACGGGGCCACATGCTGGACGCGACTGCACGCAGATTTATTGATCCGCCGCTCAATGCGATTGGCCAAAATTTGGCCGCGCGTGGCGTGACGGCGGACGGTGTGACGCTCGTTGGATTGGGCCTTGGATTGCTGGCCGCCCTTATGATCGCAAATGGTTGGGCGATTGCGGCGTTGGTGCCACTGCTGGCGTCACGCATTGCAGATGGGTTGGACGGGGCGGTGGCACGGGCGTCGCGTAAGACCGATTTTGGTGGCTATCTTGATATCGCTTGCGACTTTTTGTTCTACGGCGCGATTCCATTTGCGTTTGTGGTCATGGACCCAGTCGCGAATGCCATCGCCGGTGCGTTTCTGCTGACCAGTTTCTATTTTAACGGGACGAGTTTCCTTGGCTATGCGATCCTTGCGGAAAAGCGGGACATGGAAACGTCCGCCCAAGGGGTAAAGTCCCTGTATTTTTCAAACGGATTACTTGAGGGCACGGAAACGATCGTGTTCTTCGTTCTGTTGTGCCTGTTCCCCGCGTCGTTCGCGACACTTGCCTGGATCTTTGGGACGCTGTGCTTTGCGACCGCGACCCTCCGCCTCATCGCTGCAAAGCGTGTTTTTACCTTGAAGGAAGACGAATGAAATACCTTACGCTCATTGCGGCACTTGCTGCGCCTGTTGTGGCACTTGCCAACCCTGATCCTGCAGATTGGGATACCGTCACCGCGGAAGCAAGCGGACAAACGGTTTACTGGAACGCATGGGGTGGATCGACGACAACGAACGATTTCATCGCGTGGGTCGGTTCGCGCGTGATGGAAGACTACGGCGTGGTTCTTGAACACGTAAAGCTGACAGATACGGCGGATGCCGTAACGCGTGTTTTGTCAGAAAAACAGGCCGGCGAGAACGACGATGGTGCAATCGACATGATCTGGATTAACGGGTCGAATTTTGCCGCGATGAAAGATGCTGAATTGCTGTTTGGGCCTTTCGCGGAACAACTGCCCAATTGGGCCGTCGTGGACAGCGAAGGCAAGACGGTACAAACAGATTTCACGGTTCCGGTAGAAGGTTACGAAGCACCGTGGGCTATGGCGCAGGTGGTGTTTGTTCACAACACAGCAACCATGCCAGATACGTTGGGATCGATGGACGCGTTGTTAGAATGGGCGCAGGCTAATCCGGGTCGTTTCAGCTATCCACAGCCGCCGGATTTCCTTGGAACGACATTTCTAAAGCAGACATTGGTCGACATTCTGGATGATCCGTCCGTTCTGCAAACCGAGGCGTCAGACGAAACATATGACGATGTAACAGCACCCTTATGGGCCTACCTTGATGCGTTGACACCGCATTTGTGGCGCGAAGGCCGCGCGTATCCCGCGACAGGCACAGCAATGTTTCCCCTGATCGCAGATGGTGAACTGGACTTGTCCATTTCCTTTAGCCCCGGTGCGGCGTCTACCGCGATTGCAAATTTTGAATTGCCGGACACCGTGCGCACCTTTGTTCTGGACAAAGGGACTATCGGCAATGCGTCTTTTGTCGCGATCCCCTACAATTCGGGTTCTGCGGCGGGTGCAATGGTTGTTGCCAATTTCCTGATGTCACCAGAAGCACAGGCGCGCGCACAAGACCCTAACATCCTTGGGTATGGAACCGTTCTGAACATGGACGCCTTGGCTGATGCAGACCGCGCGGCATTTGACGCGCTGGAACTTGGCATCGCGACCCTCTCACCGGCGGAACTGGGCAGCGTGCAGGCCGAACCGCACCCAAGTTGGATGACACGGATCGCTGATGACTGGGTAGATCGTTACGGCTCTGGCCAGTAACCTTTTGCAATAAGGGCCATGCTCCGTTTTCTACCTGTGCTGACATTGCTTGCGATGTTGGGTCCCGTTGCGGCGGGTCTGTGGGGGACGGTGCTACCCGCCTTTGGGCATCTTCCGGCGGCGGGTCTCACCGGGCCAAACCTTGATCCCTTTCGATCGCTTTTCGATTGGCAAGGACTTGGCATCGCGTCGCGCCTGTCCCTAATCACAGGTTTGATCGCCACCATATTGTCGCTGATGATTGTGGCACTGATAACAGCAAGCTGGTCCGGCACCCGTGCGTTTCGGGTGTTGGAACGGCTTTTGTCGCCATTGTTGTCTGTGCCACATGCGGCTGCGGCCTTTGGCCTTGCGTTCCTTATTGCGCCTTCGGGGTGGATCGCTCGCCTTGTGTCACCGGCGTTAACAGGCTGGGACCGTCCTCCGGATTTGTTGATCGTGCAGGACCCGCTCGGGCTGGCGATGATTGCGGGGCTTGTTGTCAAAGAGGTTCCTTTTCTGTTGCTGATGACAATAGCAGCGATGGGGCAAGCACAGCCGCGCCGGTCGATCCTCGTGTCGCAGGCGCTGGGGTACGGGCGGGTGACGGGATGGCTGAAAACGGTCTTTCCGCGTGTCTATTCGCAAATCCGCCTGCCAGTTTATGTCGTCCTTGCGTATTCCATGAGCGTCGTTGACGTGGCCGTGATCCTCGGGCCGTCTACACCACCGACCCTGTCCGTGCAGATCGTCAAATGGATGAGCGACCCTGACCTTGCGATGCGCCTGACAGGGGCTGCCGCTGCTTTGTTGCAGTTGGCGTTAGTGATATTTGCATTGGGTTTGTGGTTTGTTGGCGAACGTGTGGTGGCCCATCTTGGCCATCGTTGGATCATGTCCGGTGCGCGTGGGCGCGCGGATGGTGCGGTGCGCACCGCATCTTTGGTCGTTGGCGCAGTTTCGGCATTGGCGGTTTTATTGGGTATCAGCGGGCTAATCGTGTGGTCATTCGCGGGGTTCTGGAGCTTTCCGGATGTTTTGCCAGACGCGTTTTCATGGCGAACATGGAACCGTCACGGCGGCCCTGCACTCGCCACGATGGGAGAGACATTTTTGGTCGCTGGTATTGCGGTTTCGGTCGCGTTGGCCTTGGTTCTAGGGTGTCTTGAGGCTGAACATCGAAGCGGCCGAAAGTTATCTGCGCGCGGGCTTTGGTTGCTGTACTTGCCCCTCCTTGTGCCGCAAACCGCATTTCTTCCGGGGCTACAAACGCTCTTGCTGAACCTTGGTGCGGATACGGGTCGGATTCCTGTTATCTTTGCCCATCTGGTTTTTGTGTTGCCGTATGTTTTTCTATCACTCGGTGACCCATGGCGATCTTGGGATGTACGTCACGCGACGGTCGCAAGCGCGCTTGGCGCGTCAGCGTGGCGCATATTTTGGCAGGTGCGCGCCCCCATGTTACTGCGCCCCATCTTAACGGCCACAGCAGTGGGCATTGCCGTTTCCGTGGGGCAGTATCTACCGACGCTATTGATCGGTGGTGGGCGGGTTTCGACCCTGACCACAGAGGCCGTTGCCCTTGCGTCCGGGGGCGACAGGCGTGCGATTGGTGTTTATGGATTGATGCAGACATTGGCGGCGTTGGTTCCGTACATGCTGGCGCTGTTGATACCCACATTGCTGTGGCGAAACCGGAGAGGTCTGCATGAATAAGGGACTAATATTGCGCAATCTGTGCATTTTGCGCGGTGGTGCCCCATTGATTGAGGTTGATCACGCAATTGCCCCCGGTGATGTTCTGACTGTTATGGGGCCGTCCGGCGTTGGAAAATCAACCCTATTGGCCTATATCACCGGCACTTTGCCAGCGGCATTTGACGGAATGGGGCATATCCTGCTGGATGGGGAGGACGTTACGCATGACCCTCCTCAAACGCGACAGATTGGCATCCTGTTTCAAGATGATTTGCTGTTCCCCCACATGAGCGTCAGCGCCAACCTTGCCTTTGGCATGCCGCGTGGGGGTAGCAGGGCCCAGCGTCATGAAACGATCGCGGATGCCTTGTGTGATGTCGATCTTGAGGGCTATGCGGACCGTGATCCCGCAACGCTGTCTGGCGGACAAAAGGCACGTGTGGCTCTTGCGCGGATGCTGCTGTCTAATCCGCGGGCGCTGTTATTGGACGAGGCGTTCTCGCGGCTTGATGCGGAATTGCGTGCGCAGGTTCGTGCGCTGGTTTTTCAGACCGCCAAAAACCGTGCTTTGCCCGTCCTAATGGTCACACATGACGCTGATGACGCGGTAGCAGCAGGCGGTGACATCATTGAATTGAAGAACCTTTCCAAAGAATAAGCGCCGCTATCGCGCCTTAAATGGGTCGCCTTTGAACCCGCGTTGGCGTGATGGCTGTGCAAGCATGCCCCTAGGAATTGAGGACCGACATGACACTTCTTTTGGGCATCGATACTGGCGGCACATATACGGATGCGGTCCTGGTTGATGACGACGCAGATGCGGTCGTTGCGAAGGCAAAATCCCTGACCACACGCCCAGATCTGTCTGACGGGATTGGCGCGGCGATTGATATAGTCTTGCACGACAGCGGTGCGGCTGCGCAGGACATCGCGATGGTGTCCTTATCCACCACGCTTGCGACCAATGCGCTTGTGGAAGGGCAAGGGGGGCGTGTCGCACTGATTTTTATCGGGTTTGATGCCGCCGAATTGCAAAAAGCCGATCTGGCCGAGGCGCTGGGTGATGACCCTGTCGTGTTTATAGATGGTGGCCACAGCCACAGCGGCAGCGCAATCGCACCGCTTGATACGGATACACTTCGTGCCAGTTTAGACCCGATATCGGACGGTCTGACGGGTGTAGCCATCGCCAGCCGCTTTGCCACGCGTAATCCTGAACATGAGATCACGGCGCGCGACATGGTGCGCCAAATGCTGGGTGTCCCTGTGACCTGTTCCCATGAACTTAGTCAGGCCCTCGGTGGACCGAAACGCGCGCTTACGGCGGTCCTGAATGCCCGTTTGATTGGGATGATTGACCGATTGATCGACGCGACCGAAACCCACCTGATAAAGCGCGGGATTGACGCGCGGCTTATGGTGGTGCGCGGCGACGGCGCGTTGATTTCCGCAGATTTGGCACGTGAACGACCAATCGAAACCATCCTAAGCGGACCTGCGGCCAGTATTGCGGGTGCGCAATGGCTGACCGGCGCGCAAAGTGCGCTGGTAAGCGACATTGGCGGAACAACGACGGATGTTTGTGTTCTGAAGGATGGCCTGCCCAAGATCGACCCGCAGGGTGCCAAAGTTGGAAAATACCGCACGATGGTCGAAGCGGTTGCCATGCGCACTTTTGGGCTTGGCGGGGACAGCGAAGTTTCGATTTGTGCGGGGCTTTCCGGTGGGTTGGTGCTGGGTCCGCGCCGCGTTATGCCAGTTTCGCTATTGGCTAAAAACTTCCCCGATACAGTTCACGGGGCGCTGGACCGCGCAATGGCCCTTGGCGCGCCGCCGTCCGAGGCCACCCGCTTTGTCGTTCCGCAATATCGCGAACTTCCGATTGGGTTAGATCCACGTGAAGCGACCGTCGCGGCGCGATTGTTAGACGGACCGAAACGTTGGTCAGATGCGGTGCAAAGCCGGATCGAAGAACCCGCACTCGGGCGTTTGGTGCAGCGTGGTTTTGTGATGATCGCGGGTGTGACCCCGTCAGACGCGAGCCATGTTCTGGGACGGTTGAACGACTGGGATAGGGATGCCGCGCATAAGGCTTTGACGTTGTTTGCCCAGCAGCGGATTGGCAGCGGTGATCGCGTTTCAAACGGGCCGGATGCCCTCGCGACAGCGATTATTGATCAACTTACCAAACAAACGTCTTGGGCCATATTAGAGACTGCATTTGCCGAAGATGGTTGGGCGGAACCTGCTGTGATGGCGCGACATAGCCTTGTGACATCTGGTTTAAAGAAACACCATCAAACTGTACGCCTTGATGTGGGTATTGCGATGCCTGTGATCGGCCTTGGCGCATCCGCACAAAGCTATTACGGGGCCGTTGGTGATGCTGTCGGATGTCCGACGATCCTACCGGATGATGGCGGCGTTGCGAACGCGATTGGCGCCGTCGTGGGGCAGGTATCGATCCACGCGGAAGGCAGCGTTACATCCGCCGGTGAGGGCGCAGTTCGGGCCCATTTGCCCGATGGGCCACAGCAATTTGGGGACAAAGATATAGCACTGGATGCGTTGCGTGCCGCGTTGATTGAACAGACTACTCGGCAAGCCAAGGCATCAGGCGTCGATGATGTGCGGATAACCGAAACGCTGGATTTACGGCAAGCCGACGTCGAAGCGCAAACCTTGTTCATTGAGGCCACCTTGCGCATTACGGCGCGTGGGCGGCCTCGAATTGCACGATAGTTATTCAGCGGCATCACGACGGGGAAGAACCCAATCGGGGCGAATGAAATGGCAGGTATATCCATGAGGAATACGTTCAAGGTAGTCCTGATGTTCTGGTTCCGCTTCCCAAAAATCGCTGACGGGTTCCAGTTCTGTGACAACTTTGCCCGGCCACAGCCCTGATGCGTTAACGTCGGCAATTGTGTCTTCGGCCACCGACTTTTGCGCGTCATCGACATAGTAAATGGCCGAACGATAGGACATTCCCCGATCATTGCCTTGTCGGTTTAATGTCGTCGGGTCGTGAATCTGGAAAAAGAACTCCAGCAACCGACGATACGAAATTGTCGCCGGGTCGAACATGATTTCGATCCCTTCCGCGTGGGTGCCGTGGTTGCGATAGGTCGCATTGGCCACGTCGCCGCCTGTGTATCCCACCCGTGTCTTTTGGACGCCGGGCAATTTGCGGATCAGGTCTTCCATGCCCCAAAAACACCCCCCTGCCAGCACTGCACGTTCAGTCATTGCATGTCCTCCACTTGGTTGATGTAGTCGCCGTATCCTTCGGCCTCCATGTCGGCCTTCGCCACAAAGCGCAGGGATGCACCGTTTATGCAGTAGCGCAGACCGCCACGATCCGCTGGCCCGTCGGGAAACACGTGGCCAAGGTGGCTGTCGCCGTGGGTGGACCGCACTTCGGTGCGCACCATGCCAAGGCTTGTGTCAGATAATTCGGCGACATGGGCGGGTTCAATGGGTTTCGTGAAACTGGGCCAGCCACATCCGGATTCGTATTTATCACCGGACGCAAACAACGGTTCGCCGGATACGATATCGACGTAAATACCGACCTCTTTGTTGTCGAGGTACGGTCCGGTCCATGCGCGTTCGGTTCCGCTTTCTTGCGTTACGTGAAACTGTTGGGGTGTCAGCGTTGCGACGACATCCATGTTCTTTTCGTACTTGGCCATTAGGGTGCCCCCTTTGATGCTTCTACGAACAATATGGTCCGAAATTCGCAAGTTTCCAGATGCATGACACCCAAAACACGCACCCGCGAGGTCAGCTTTCAGGTGGCGCGCCGCCTTGGGCTGTACGATCAGCAATATAGGCGTCTAAGGCCGCGATCTTTTCTGTGGGCGCAGGGGGTGGACTAAAATCACGCAAGATGGATTTCCAGATGTCCGTTGCCCGTGTGTTGGCATCCCGCGCGCCCCGTTCTTGCCATGTTCCGATGTTGGACCAATCCAGTGCGACGGGATCGTAGAATGCTGTTTGATATCGTTCCATCGTATGCGTCGCCCCAAAGAAATGCCCACCTGGTTGAACTTCGGCCAGAGCGGTGAGCGCAATCGCGTCATCGTCGGCGTCCGCAGCGGTACAGAGTTCTGCAAAGGTTTGCACCATGTCCATGTCGGTGATCAGTTTCTCGTAGGAAATCGTCAGCCCACCTTCGAGCCACCCGGCGGAATGGATGATCACAGTCGCCCCGGCAAGAAACGCACCCCAGCCGGATATTTCCGTTTCATGGGCGGCTTGTGCGTCATTGATGTTCGCGGCTGACCCCGCCGCACAACGCCACGGAAGCCCCAGTTTGCGCGCCAATTGCCCCGCCCCGAGCGATGCCTTGACTTGTTCAGGTGTACCAAAGGCCGGCGCGCCGGATTTCATGTCTACGTTGCTGGTGAAGGTCCCATAGGTCATGGGCGCACCGGGGTTTGTGATTTGGCCCAAGGTGATCGCCGCCATAGCCTCGGCATGGGAAAGGGTCAGCGCGCCTGCCACTGTGACAGGTGCCATTGCACCCATCAGGGTAAACGGGGTGATGATTGAAACCTGTCCGGCCCGCGCGAAATCGATGATCCCCTGTGCCATCGGGATGTCCAGCTGGCGGGGGGAATTGGTATTGATGATCGTGTAGCAGAACGCGTTTTGTGAAAATTCAGTGTCTGTTACACCGCGAAATGCCTTTAGCATTTCGAAACTCTCGGCGACTTGCGCCGACCCGCGTGAGAACACGAAGGGAATTTTGTCCGATAGGGTTAGTTGCCCTCGCATCATTGCATAATGGCGCAAATGCATGGGCACATCTTGGGGTTCGACCAAGGGCGGTAGCATGTGCAGCGCGTCGAAATGATGGGTCAGCTTTGTCAATTCAAGGTAGTCGTTCAGCGTTCCAGCACGCCGTCCGCGTTCCAGATCCGTGGCATGGGGGCATCCGGCACCCGGCTGAAAGATAAGCGACCCGAGTTCGAGCGTGACATCCCGATCAACCGCACCACCCCGAAGTAAGATCGACGTCGGCGCCATCGCGACGTGGTCTTCGACCAGTGCGCTGGGCAGGTACACCATGTCCCCTTCTACGTTTGCGCCGGCCTGTTCGAACAGCGCACGCGCCTCTGGCAAAAGGACCTTGATCCCAAGCCTTGCCAAGACATCAAGCGCGGCGTCATGAATCGCATCAATCCGATCATCTGGGAACGCTGGCAAAGGCGGAAAGGGATTTCGCAAATTGCGGTAGTCTACCTTTCGGGCGACTTCAGCTTTGCCGCGCGCCTTGCGTCCTTGGCGTTTGTTCATCCCCGCATCGCTTTGCCGGTTGGATCATAGGGTGAAGGTGCCAAGACCTGCGCGGGCCGTTCAACGCCTACGACATGCACGGACAACTCCGTACCCGGTTTCGCAAATTCAGGGTCTACCATTGCCATCGCGACTGATTGACCAACCGTGTAGCCATACGCGCCTGATGTGGTGAAACCGACCCGTTTGCCATTTGACCACACGGGTTCATAGCCCGCGCAATCAGCATTCGGGCTGTCCAGACCCAAGGTCACAAGCACCTGTTCGGGCCCAATGTCACGTTCTTTGATCGCAGCTTCGCGCCCGTTGAAATCGGGCTTTTGCCAATCAATCCAGCGGTCCATGCCGGTCATCGCGGCGGTCCGGTCTTGGGTGAATTCCGCTGACCATATCCCGTAAGACTTTTCGATCCGCAGGGACAACAGCGCGTTGAACCCGATTTCTTTCAGCCCATAATCAGCACCTGCCTCAATCAACATGCGGCGCAGCGCGATGTGTTCATTGGCGCGGCAGTGGATTTCGTAACCGTGTTCGCCCGTCACCGACAAACGCCCGACTTTGCAGCGCATAAGGCCGAGATCAAAGGTTCCACAGCCCATGAACGATAAATCAAGACCGGGTTGGATGGACTGCAGGATCGCCTTGGCGTTCGGGCCAGATACGGAAAAACCGCAGACATCGTCGGACAGGTCGCGCAGCATCATGTTCGGGCCTTCGTGGTCGTTGAACCAGCGTTTGTGCCATTGGCGCAAATAATAGGACCCCATGATCCACCATGTCCCATCACCCCAGTTGAATAAGGTCAGATCGCCTTTCAGCTTGCCTTCGGGGGACAGCATCACGGCAAGTCGCGCGCGCCCGGGTTTTGGCAATGTGGTCGCGAAGATTTTGTTCATCCAGTCTTCGGCGCCGGGGCCATAAACCTCGAACCGCGAAAACCCCGTGATGTCCAGTAACCCGGCTTTTTCGCGCACTGCTTTGCATTCCGCTTCGACAAATGGGGCAGCGTCACTGCGATTGAGCGATGGTGTTTCCACAAAATCGTCTGGTGCAAAGTACAGCGGGGTTTCTAACCCCCACGAACAGCCCCAACGCGCGCCCGCTGCGGTCATTGCGTCATGGGCGGGTGCCATTCGCAAAGGCCGGCCTGCTGGCAATTGTTCGTTCGGATACGACATGACGAACCGGCGCGAATAAAACTGTCCTGTGGTTTGTTTGATGTATTCCTTGTTGGAATGTTGGGGGCCGTAACGCGCGATGTCCATCGACCATGCATCAGTCTCTGTATCACCGTGTATCATCCATTCCGCGAGTGTTTTGCCAACCCCGCCACCTTGCAAGAACCCTGCCATCACACCACAGGCGAGCCAATAGTTGGGCACCGATCCAACAGGCCCAACCAGCGGATTACCGTCCGGTGAAAACGTGAACGCGCCATTGACCCAATCAGAAATTCCCACGTCGTTCAGGCAGGGATAGCGTTCAAACGCCATCATCAATTCACGTTCGATGCGGTCGGGGTCCTCTTGCAGCAATTCGATGCCATAGTTCCACGGCGCGCCGTCCATCATCCAGTGTTGGTGATTTTCTTCGTAGATTCCTACAAGAATGCCTTTCTTGTCTTGGCGCATATAGGTGAACCCTTCGAGGTCGACCATCATCGGCACTTCGAAATCGATCGTTTCGAGTTCGGGGATCGTTTCGGTCAGAAAATAGTGGTGTGACAATGGTGATACGGGCAAATCCAGCCCCACCATTTTCCCGCCCTGTTTGGCCCAAAGCCCGCCTGCGTTGACGACGTGCTCTGCCTTAATCGTCCCTTTTTCGGTCACGACCTGCCAGTGATCGCCTTTCCAGTGCAGTTCTTCGACCTTGTTGTGTTCGATAATGTCAGCACCGCGTTTTTTGGCGGCGCGGGCATAAGCGTGGACAGTGCCTGTGGTATCAACGTAGCCTTCGCGATCCGCCCATAGCCCACCAATGATGCCCGTCGTATCCATGATCGGACATTTTTGTTTGATCTCAGCCGGGGTCATCAGGTGGCAGTCTTCTATGCCGATGGTTTGGAAGGTGCGGTAAGCGGACTGCAACCATTCCCAGCGTGCAGGATCGCAAGCGACAGAAATGCCGCCCGTCATATGAAGGCCAATATCGATCCCGCTTTCGGTTTCGACCTCGGATAGAAGATCAATCGTATAGGCCTGAAGGGCGGCCATATTGGCATCCGCGTTCAACGCATGAATGCCGCCAGCGGCATGCCAGGATGATCCTGCGGTCAAAACATTGCGTTCGAGAATGGCCACATCGGTCCAACCGAATTTTGCGAGGTGATACAGCACAGACGCGCCAACGACGCCGCCTCCGATAACTACGACGCGATATTGATCTTTCATGGGGTGTCCTCCGGCTGACGCATTTCAGAACGAGACCAGCCTTCAAGCACTCTGTCTACCACCAAAAACGACAGGGTTTGTCGCACAGGGCGAATTGCCAGTGTGCGATAATCCATGCAAATGCGGACTAGTCTTTTGACTTAGCGGCAAGATTACGATTCTATCGCGCAAAACGTAGAGCATTTTAAAAACGGAGACGGCCATGCGCCTGTCAGTGGCATTTGAAAACACAAAAGACACGAACACAGGGGGTGGCCCCGTTCAGGTTGGTTGGTTCTTAAACGAAAGCAAAGGCGGCATTATTTATGACGCCCCTGAACGGGTTCGATCCGTTGAAATGAACCGCGAACATGCGAAATCGGCGTCTCGCTGTCCGGCAGTGATCAATATGGAAAGCCGGTATTTCATGGTGAAATGCCCGTTCGATATTCACATCGGGTTCGCGCGCGACAACGATGGCAAGCCCGTGCTGCGCAACCTTGCCGGGACGAAGTCAACAATCAGGGGCAGCAAGCTTGGCGAAAAGCTGCACATGACCTCCGAAGTGGAATGGCGCACCAAGGGGATTCCGACGATCCAGCTTTCGCTTCCGTATGTGTTTATCTCGGATGAACCTGTTTATGCGTCACAGGTCAGCCCGTTCATGCACTACAACCGCGATCCGCTGCCCGGCACGATTTTCGGGGGCCGGTTTCCGATCAATGTTTGGCCACGTCCGCTGATGTGGGCGTTTGAATGGCACGAGCCTGAAAAGCCGATCAAGATCAAACGCGGGGATCCGTTGTTTTACATGGGGTTTGAAACCCAAAGCCCTGAACGATCCATTGTCGTCACGGAAACCGAACTGACCCCTGAACTAGACGAATACATGAACCTGATTTCCGGGGCGGTAAATTACGTGAACCAAACGTTCAGCCTATTTGAGGCGGCTGAAGAACGGCGGCCTGAAACGCTGCTTAAGCCGATCGCGCGCAAGCGAAAGGACTAAGCCATGGCACAGGACCCAAGGGCGGAACTGCGCGCGGCGGCAGTCAATGCGCATCGCGCTGGTCGTCTCGAAGACGCATTAGAAGGATACACCCGCTATCTGGCGCGTTTTCCGAAGGATTCAGGTATTTGGACAAATTTGGGTGCGTTGTATCGTGTGACAGGCAAACACCAGATGGGCCGCACTGCCCAGATGCGCGCCTACGCGTTGGACCCGACTGACACAGGCATTTTGAACAATTATTCAAACATTCTGTCAGATTTGGGTGACTACGCCAAATCGATCGAACTGCGGCAAACGTCGCTAAAAGCCGACCCAAGCCATTTGATGCACCACGCGATGATCGGCCGGTGTTATCGCGGCATGGGCGAATATCAGAAGGCCATCGACTATCTGACGCCGATGGCAGATAAATTCCCCGAAGAACCAGAGATTAAGCTGCAATTGGCCTTTGCCCAACTTGGTGCGAAAGACTACGGCGCGGCGTTTCGCAGTTACGACTCACGCTGGGAAACGGAAGAGATCGACAGACCTGTCGTGCCCTTTACCCGCTGGGAAGACGGGATGTCTGTGGATGGCAAAACCTTATTGATCCTGCCCGAACAAGGGTTCGGTGACATGGTTTTGCTTGCGCGGTTTATCCCGTTGGTCGCGGCACTTGGTGCGAACATCCGGCTTGTAGCGAAAAAGCCGTTGATCAGATTGCTTGAAGGTATCGAAGGGGTCGATTGGATTGGGTCGGGTGCAAATACAGCAGATCCTATCGATCTTTGGATTACACTGATGGATTTGCCCAAACTGGTCTACGGCGCAGATGAGGCCGGGGTCGTTCCCGCTCCGACGGTTTTGACCATTCCCGCTGACAGCGCGGATCGTGCAAAACGGATCACCGCGCAACATCAGGATATGTTTAAGCTGGGCGTGGTTTGGTCAGGGTCTGCGACGTATAAAGGCAATTCGTTTCGATCATTCACACATCGTGAATTCCTGCCGATGGCAAACCTGCCCAATGTGCAGTTGTTTTCCCTTTATAAGGGCCCGTTCCTTGAATCCTTTCACGAAGATGGCAGTGCCGCGATTATAATTGATACCGCGAGCACCGATCGAGATTTCGCAGATTGCGCGGCAACCATGCGTGAAATGGATTTGATCATCACATCTGATACGGCCACGGCCCATATCGCGGGATCCCTCGGGATACCGGTGTGGGTCATGTTGCACTGGGATGCATTCTGGGTCTATCGCCATGCAGGTGAGACGACCGATTGGTATCCGTCCATGCGCCTGTTCCGGCAGGCGAAACCCCAAGATTGGGGATCTGCATTTGACGCGGCGCTGGCCGCACTGACCGAAAAGGTATCCTGACTATGGCGGATCATATCCTTGTTCCCACAGCCCCCGGTGAATTGATCGACAAACTGACCATTCTGCGCCTAAAAGCGGAACGCATCGCGGATGCGGCCAAGGTGGCCAACGTGCGCGTTGAAAAGGACGCGTTGATGCAAACCGCAGACGCGCATATCGCCCAAAGCGCCGAATTAGACGCCCTGTGGGAAGAATTGTATCAGATCAATTCTGACCTGTGGGTCATCGAAGATGACATTCGCGATTGCGAAATGGCTAAGGATTTCGGCGAAAACTTCATCCGCCTTGCCCGCGCCGTTTACATCACCAATGATCGTCGCGCTGATGTGAAAAAGAAAATCAACCTGCTGTTGGGGTCCGCCCTGATCGAAGAAAAATCATATGCCGACCACGGGGTAGAAACATGAGCGAGAACATCAACGAAGCCCGCCGTCTTTTGCGCAAAGAGGCTAAGAAGCTGGGCACTGCCCTGCAAAAGGACAAATCGCGGTCTCGTGGGCCAAAGGTGCGTGACCTACACGAAGTGCGCCAAATGCTATCGCCCAACTACACCTATGTGTCCCAGGCCGGACAGGATGCCGTCGTTGACCAGATTATGAAATTCAAACGGGGTGGCACGTTCATTGACGTGGGCGGTTATGATGGTTTGACGGGGTCTAACACCTATTTTCTGGAAACCCAGCGCGGCTGGACTGGCGCGTTGGTTGAACCCGTGTCATCCCAGATGGCCAAAGCCAAAGCAGTACGGACGTGCAATTGCCTAGAAGTGGCTGTCGCCGCGTCTGAAGGGGAAGCGGATTTTATTGAAATCACCGAAGGCTACACTCAGATGAGCGGCCTTGCCGAAACCTATGATCCCAAACTGCTTGGCACTGTACGCGATGACAAACGCCACAAGGAAAATACCGTACGCGTCAAAACCATGACGTTGTCCGGAATTCTGCAAGAGGCCGGCATACCCAATCCAGATTTTCTATCCCTTGATATCGAAGGTGGCGAAATCGCGGCCCTTAAGGCGTTCCCATTTGCGGACCATGACATCAAGATTTGGTCTATCGAAAACAACACCGGCACGCCGGAGATTAAACAGATCATGGATGCCAACGGATATGATCTGATCGAATTTTGCGGACCAGATGAAATGTATTTTAAACGTTCGCCCTAACCCCACCACATTTCCATCACGTCGTTCCGCCACTCGCCCAGTATCGCTTTGGATCAGAAAGTGAACTGGAGTGGACATGGCAAACGGATCAAACGGCCCGACGATCATCAAACGCAAAAAGGTTTCCGGGGGCGATGGACACCACGGGGGTGCCTGGAAAGTTGCTTATGCGGATTTTGTAACCGCGATGATGGCGTTCTTTTTGTTGATGTGGCTTTTGAACGCCACGACGGAACAACAGCGCAAAGGGCTTGCTGATTATTTCTCGCCGACCATCGCCGTGGCGCGTGTGTCTGGTGGTGGGGATGGCATGTTTGGCGGCGACAGCATGATGGCGGAAGATACGCTTGCCAACAACGGATCGGGTGAACCCGTCACGATCGCACTTCCGGCCTTTGATGAAACCAGCGGAGGCGCCGAAGCCGCCGCCGAAGTGGCCGCATTGCAAGACATTGAGGCCCAGCTTCTTGGGATCGGTGGCGAAAGTCTTGTTCGCCAAGAAGCCCTGCGCCACGTTGTTACCCGTTTGACCGACGAGGGTCTTATCATTGAGATCTTTGCACGTGAAGGCGCGCCCTTGTTCGTCGGTCAAACTACCGAACCTACACCGGTTTTGATTGAACTGACCGGCATGTTTGCCCGGGTGTTCCCAATTGTGACAAATCCTGTCGCAATCGAAGGCCACACCCGTGGGTTGCCACTTGTGGTGGCGGACCATCCGGTTTGGGATATTTCAACCGGTCGTTCTGAAACTGTGCGTCGATTGATGGAAGCCGGTAATCTTGATCCCAAACGGATCGCGCGGATCACCGGACACGCAGATCGTGATTTGGCGGTTCAGGATTCGCTGTCAGTGCGCAATGACCGTATTGAAATCACGCTGCTCAGGACAGAACGATGATCATCGGCCGCGTGCAAAATCTGGATCATTTTATCTATTAGGGGCCGGTTAAGAGGCAGGGCTGTAGGCAGGGGCAAGACCGTAGATCCTTGTGACAGAAAGGCCAAGCCTATGACAATTTCCTCTTCCTTGAATGCCGGTGTTGCCGGACTTGCATCCAACGCAAGCCGCCTCTCCACGATTGCAGACAATATCGCGAACTCGTCAACATACGGCTACAAGCGCGTTGTGACGGATTTTCACTCGATGGTTATCGCCAGCGGGAACAACTCATATACCGCTGGGGGCGTTGGGGTCTCTACCCAACGCCTAATCGATGAACGCGGCCCGCTGGTTGCCACATCAAACGCAACCGATTTGGCTGTTCGCGGACAAGGTATGCTACCCGTCACCGAAAGCACTTCGGTCGCTGCCGGGGGCAATGACCTACCGCTGCGATTAACGACAACCGGATCATTCCGGCCAGACGAAGACGGTTACCTGACCACGACAGATGGTCTTGTCCTTATGGGGTGGCCTGCAAACCCCGATGGATCCATCCCAACTTACCCACGCGACAGTGATGGTTCGTTGCGCCCCATTCAGATCACCAAACAGTTCAGTAGTGATGCAACCACGGCCGTCGATCTCGTCGTCAACCTCCCCGCCTCTGCAACAGAAGCAGGCGCTGCAGGTGACAGCGAAGCACTCGCCATCGAGTATTACGACAACCTTGGCGTCGCACAAACGCTGTCTGTAAGCTTTGTTCCGACGGTTCCGACAACTGGATCGTCCAACAGCTGGACAATGATTATCGAAGACAGTGCCAGTGATGGTGCGATTGTCGGCAATTATACCTTGGAATTTGATGAATCAACGGGGCTTGGCGGTCGATTGTTGTCCGTCACCGACTCTGTCGGTAGCCCGTATGATCCCTTGACCGGTACACTCGCCGTAAACGTTCCAGGTGGGCCGATCGAATTCAACATCGGAGCGATCGGGGAACCGGGGGGCATTACGCAACTGTCAGATTCTTTTGCGCCGGTGTCGATATCTACTGACGGATCCCCATTCGGAATCTTGACCTCAGTCGAAGTGGATTCGAATGGGTTCGTACGCGCCTTTTTTGATAGCGGTGTATCCCGCGTGATTTATCAGGTTCCATTGGTTGATGTATCCAACACCAATGGTTTGGAAACCATGGATTTCCAAACCTATGCAGTTACTCCGGAAAGTGGTGAATTTTTCCTTTGGGATGCCACAGACGGCCCAACTGGTGACATCGTCAGTTTCGCCCGTGAAGAATCTGCAACAGATGTTGCCAGTGAATTGACTCAGCTGATTCAAACGCAACGGGCCTATTCATCCAACGCGAAGGTGATCCAGACCGTCGATGAGATGTTGCAGGAAACCACGAACATCATTCGTTAACCAAGCATGAGGTAGCCGCACAATGAGCCTAACAAGTTCCCTGACAAACGCCGTTGCTGGAATGACGGTGGCGTCGCGCATGGCTGAAATCGTTTCATCCAATGTGTCCAATGCGTTCACAGACGGTTATGGTCGCCGATCTCTCGATATGACATCAACGGTTGGTGGGACGGTGATCCGCCACATTGACCGTGGCGTATTGGGTGACCGTCGCTTGGCGGATGCAAGTCTGGCGGGGTTCGATTCCTTGGTATCACTGATGGGCCGCGTCGAAGACGTGGTCGGTCAGGCGGGGGACGTTGGATCAATTTCTGCTCGGATCAGTGCGGTTGAAAGCGCCCTTATTGATGCGGCTGCCAACCCATCATCTGACATCCGCCTTGGAAATGTTGGCGCGCGCCTGTCAAGTTTGGCAGAAGGGTTGAACACTGCGTCTGACAGCATTCAGGATTTACGTGTGCGGGCGGATGCCTCGATTGCGCAACAGGTTGATCTTCTCAATCAGTCCTTGGTTCAGGTTGAAAAGTTGAATGAAGATATCATCGCGTCACGGCTTAGCGGGAACGACCCGTCAAGTTTGATAGATCAACGGCAACAAGTCATCGACAAGGTTGCGCAAATCGTTCCCGTACGCGAGTTGGATCGCGATCATGGACGTGTTGCCCTTATGACCCCAAGCGGCGCGACATTGATTGACGGGACTGCGCGCGAATTCGATTTCACTGCATCCCCCGTCATCACTGCTGATATGGTCTTAGGAAGTGGCATTTTGTCGGTTATCACTTTGGATGGTGTTCCGATGGGCAATGATGGCTACGGGCGTTTGGCAGGCGGCAGCCTCTCCGCAGCGTTTCAAGCGCGCGATGTCGAACTGGTCGCAACCCAAAACGGGCTCGACCTGATTGCCGAAGACTTGATCAACCGCTTTCAAGACCCCAACGTCGATCCAACCCTGGGGTCAAGTGATGCCGGATTGCTAACAGACCGAGGGAACCCATTTACGTCTGGGCGAACGGGGCTGGCTGGTCGGATCGCCGTGAACACGGCCATTGATCCCGGTCAGGGCGGGTCCTTGTCGAATCTGCGCGACGGGATCAATTCAGGCGGCGTTGGCTTAACGGGGGATGCGACTTTGTTACAGGCGCTTTCAACCGCGTTGTCGGAACCCAATTTCGTTGCGGGCGATCCAACACATCTTGGGGCCGCGGCCCGCGCTTCATCTATTGAAACGGATGTGGGCGCGAGACGCATAAATTTTGAAGCAGAATTAAGCTTTGCGACCGCGCGTTGGTCTGGCCTTAAGGAGGCCGAGGCGGCAGGTGGCGTGGATACCGACTATGAAATGCAAATTTTGCTGCGCGTCGAAACTGCCTATGCCGCCAATGCCAAAGTCATTCAAACCGTCGATACATTGATGCAACGCCTGCTGGAGATTTGATCTATGACCCCCACAACGCTCGGCGATATGCGCCAATTCTTTCTGACAAACAGGGCCAATACCGCAGCCAAGACCGATCTCAATAGACTTGTTCAGGAAATGACATCAGGGCAGGTTTCGGATTTAACCAAACATCTTGGCGCTGGGCAAACCAACCTTGCAGGTCTGGATAGACAATTGGGCATGTTGGATCGCTACGCAGATTCCAATGCAGATCTTTCGCAAATGTTGTCGGTTATGCAGGCGGCGTTGGGCGGGATTGATGCGCAACGTGCCACGGCGAGCACGGCGCTTATTTCTATCAATGAAGGCAGCTTACCCACACAAATTGAAACGACAGCCGATATTGCGCGGACCGGGTTTAGGTCTACGGTTCAGGCGCTTAACACGCGCTATGGGGATCGTACTCTTTTCGGGGGCAATGATCCCGCTACAAACCCGATGGCGGATGCAGATGTCATGTTGGCAGAGCTGAAGGCTTCGATTTCGGGTTTTACAACAGATGCAGACATTATCACGGCGATTGAGGATTGGTTCGATACCCCCGGTGGCGGGTTTGAAACCATCGGTTACCTCGGGGATGCAAATGGCACCGCGTCCCGCGCTATTGATGGTACGCAATCCGTGGATGTTGCCTTGCGCGCAGATGATCAAAGCATTCGCGACACGTTAAAGGCTTTTGCGTTGGGCGCACTTGCGGGCGATGACACCGTGTCGCTGGACATAGAAACGCGTCAAACGCTTCAGCAACAAGCAGGCTATGATTTGTTGGCGGCCGCTTCATCCTTGGCAGGCGCTCAGGCGCGGCTTGGGTCAATTGAAGGTCAAGTCGAAGAAGCCTCTGTTCGGGTTGCAGCGCAACAAACATCTTATGGGATCGCGCGAAACGAAATGACTTCTGCGGACCCTTATGAAACGGCTGTGCGATTGCAATCTGTTCAGGTCCAATTGGAGACCCAATATGCCCTGACCGCGCGGCTATCACGCCTCTCATTGACGGAGTATTTGCGTTGATCCGATCCATTGTCGCGCTGTGCCTTATTCTTGTGACGTCGTTGGCACAGGCGTCACCGATACGCATCAAAGACTTGGTCGAATTTGACGGCGTGCGGTCCAATGATCTGGTTGGATACGGGCTTGTTGTTGGGCTGAACGGCACAGGCGATGGTTTACGTAATTCGCCGTTTACTGAAGAAATAATGAGTAATATTCTGGAACGGCTTGGCGTGAATGTAACGGGCGAACAGTTCCGTCCCAACAACGTTGCGGCAGTTCTAGTGACTGCTAGCTTGCCCCCTTTTGCGAGGGCGGGCAGCCCGATTGACGTGACGATTTCCGCCATTGGGGATGCAAACAGTCTTTTGGGCGGGACATTGATCATGACGCCCTTGAACGCGGCAGATGGGGAAATCTATGCTGTCGCGCAGGGGACAATCATCGCAGGTGGCGTTGCCGCAGAAGGAGACGGCGGCGGTGTCGTTCAAGGTGTTCCAACAGCCGGCGTGATCCCATCGGGTGCAACAGTTGAACGCGAAGTTGCGTTTGAATTTGCACAGCTTGAGGTTATTCGGCTTGCGTTGCGGTCCCCCGATTTTACGACTGCCGCCAGGATCGAAGTGGCAATAAACCAAGCCTACGGACGCAGTGTTGCTGTCATGTTGGATGCCGGTACCGTCCGGTTAGATATTGCCGCGACCCGCGCGGTATCGCCTGCGCATGCCTTGGTGCAGGTCGAAAATATCCTGGTTGAACCAGAACGCCGCGCGCGTGTGGTTGTTGACCAACGCTCCGGCACGATCGTTATGGGAGAAGACGTTCGCATTTCGCGTGTCGCCGTAAGCCAAGGAAACCTTACCTTGCGGATTGAGGAAGCTCCTCTTGTCGTGCAACCAAACCCGTTTTCGGACGGTCAAACGATTGTTGTTCCAAACACCAACGCGGCCATCCAAGAAGAGCCAGGGATTGGCCTCGCGGAGATCCAAGAAGGTACATCATTGTCTGAGGTGGTCGCCGGGTTGAACGCCCTCGGGGTATCTCCGCGCGATATGATCGACATCTTAAAAAGCATCAAGGCGGCGGGCGCGCTGCATGCGGAATTCGTCGTTCGCTAAAATCAGCGGGCGTTAGAAATAACTTCGAACAAGGCTCGCCGCGATCAATGACCACCCATCAGCTACAACAAAAAATGCGAGCTTGAAGGGTAGGGAAACAATCGCCGGCGGCACCATCATCATACCCATGGACATCAAAACAGCCGCAACAACCAGATCGATGATTAAGAACGGAAGAAATACTAAGAATCCGATCTGAAACGCGCGTTCAATCTCGCTCAAAAGGAAAGACGGGATCAGGACAGACAAAGGCGATGATTCAATCGGCTGACCTAACGTGATCTCGGGGCGAAGGGCCGCAAGTTCTTCGAACGTATCAGGTGCGATACGTCCGGACATAAAAAGGCGGAACGGTTCCATCACATTCACAAATGCATCTTCAAGTGACATCGCGCTATTGAGCATAGGGTCTACGCCGGCCACCCAAGCCTGAACAAATACAGGCTCCATCACGAAATACGTCAAGAAAAGCGCAAGGCTAACGATCAACATATTCGGGGGCGATTGCTGAAGCCCGATACCTTGCCTTAAGATTGAAAGCACTGTGACCATGAACGGAAAACATGTGATCATAATCGCAAGTCCCGGCACGATGCTAAGCAAAGTGATCAAGACCAAGAGCTGAACAGAACGTGTCGCGAGTGATCCGTTGTCATCCAATGTGATCGACACGTCTTGCGCCGTCGCTGGACCTGCCATCAACAGGCAAAGAGCAACCCCGATCCAGACTATCCGAGGGTTAGGCATCAAGCGGTCCATTTGAAATAACTTCCGTCAGGCGCACGGCAAGCTGCCCTGAACTGCTGTCTTCAACCTGTTCCAGTTGGCCGCGCGCGATCAGTTTTCCGCCAACATATAGATCAACAGGGTCGTCAATTTTCTTATCCAGCGGGAGAACGGCATTTTCGCCAAGTTCCAAAAGATCACGAACCAACGGACGGGCCCGCCCGACGGAAATTACCACTTCGACCGGAACGTTGCGAAGCGGATGGGATGGCGTGGTGGCAAGTGTGTCATCCATTTGAAATGGTCCTTTCTGATTGTTCTAGCCCGTGCAGCGCGGTCTGAAGATCAGACAGCAGACTGGGCATGTCGATCATGATCTGTGTACCGCCGCTTTGAACAATGGCATGACCACTGGCCACATTGGGATCGCTGATCAGCTGAAATGATCCGCTCGCATGAGGCAGTTGGTCTTGGATTTTATCATGTAGTTCGGGCGCGATTGCGATTGAAACAGGTTGATCCATGGCTGTGTCGAAATCCCGTTCAAGAACCTCAATGACATGCGCAGCAAACGTCTGTTCCAAAACATCTGGCAGAACGGTTTCGGCGATCTGCGCCAGCAACGGGCGCACTCGGTCAAGGATCAGCAGCCGAGCCTCTGCAAAGCCGAACGACATGTCCGCGAGCGTTGCAGCAATGTTGATGATACCTTCATTCAGGGCGTTATCCTGGCGCGCCTCGGCTTGGCGTACCCCCTCAGAAAACCCACGCAAATAATCCTCGCTTTCGGGCGGTGGACCTTCTGAGTCGTCATCGAAACTTTCTAAGGTTATGCGTGAAAGGCTCATTTGCTGGGCTCTTGTGAATTCGGATCGTCAATCCAACTTTGCAGAACTTGAATTGCTTCTTCGCGACGTTCTTCGATCATGCCCCGCAAGCGATCAACGGGGTCTTCGTCTATCCCAAACTCGCTGGCATCGACGGTCTGCATTGTGTTTTCGCCTAGATCCATCGTCGGGAACCCATCCATGAACGGGGCATCAACGCCGCCAATCTCTGGCGCCCCGCTGCCGCTGTCATCAAGCAGGGGGGGTGTCGGTTTGTTGGATGTAAGGATTGGACGCACAACGAACAAACCTAGGATCAAGGCAACGAGCGCCAAAACCCCGGTTTGGATCAAGGCCATGATATTGAGCGGCGCCGCGGGGACTTCGAATGTGCCTGCTTCGGTGCCAAGCTCTGGCAGTGCTTCGAAGGCCATGGATCGAATCGTGATTTCATCACCGCGTGCTTCATCCAACCCAACCGCGGACGCCACAAGGACGCGCAAATCCTCAAGTTCTTCGGCCGGGCGCGGTTCCAAAATGGGTTCGCCGGCATCGTTTACCCCATCTACGCCATTGACCAATACCGCGACGCTGATCCGTCGAACCGCCCCGGGAGCGCGCATGATTTCCCGCTGGGTCTCTGAAACTTCGTAATTCGTCACAGCACGGGTTTCGGAATTTTCGTTGCTGGCTGTGCCGCCGTTTCCTGCACCGTCACCATCTGGCAGGTTTGATGCGATCGTGACATCACCATTCCCGCTATCGAGAGACGATGTTGTGCTTTCTTGAACTTCGGTACTGATGGCGACCCTTGTTTCAGGGTCAAACACACGTTCAATAATCGATTCAGTATCGGTGACCGTATCAACGCTGACCTCGACCACGGCGTTGCCTGGCCCGACACGCGCGGCCAATAATCGTTCAACACGGCCACGCAATTCAGCAACCTTTTCTTGTGCGTCGGGGGCCAATGCGCCGTCATCCCCCCCGCCGATCAGCCCGGACGCACCATCAATGACTGCGACATTATTGGGTGCCAAACCGGGAACGGCGGATGCCACCAAAAACCGCAATGCTTCGGCCTGTGCCATGTCCAAAGTCCCGTTTGCAGTGGTGACGGTCACGGCTGCGGTTGGGGCCTGTTCGCGTCGAAACGGCTGAGCGGATGTTGCGGAAATATGGACACGGGCCCCGCGAATATGCGGGCTGGCCAACATGGTACGGGCCAATTCGCCCTCTTTTGCGCGCCAGTATGCGGCGTCAAACATTTGCGATGTGGTTCCGAAACCGGACAGGTTATCAAGCAATTCGTACCCTTGCGCGCTGTTGGCAGGCAAACCTTCGCTTGCGAGGGTCATGCGCAACTGATCGCGCTGCGCGGTCGGGACAAAAATTGACCCCGCACGCACATCATAGCTGATCCCCTGTTGATCCAATGCGCCAACAACATCACCCGCTGTTGCATTGTCCAAACCGGCATAAAGCAGAGACATGTCCTTCGTGCCGGTCGTGCGTGCCATCATCAATACGGCCGCAAAGACCGCTAAGGATGCCCCGACAACGATAATGCGCCGCCGTGAATCAAGATTTGACCAAGCTGTTTCAGCGGTTCCCAATCGGGTTTCTCCCCATTCGTGGCGTTCTGCCTTCCCTCCTTCAATAGCCCGGGCAGGCTTAATAATCGGTTAGTGCCTGCGCGGTATTGAGGTTTTGACAAGAAGGATCGCTCAAATGGCTCAGACGGACGTTAATCCAGACGATATTGAGGAAGACAGCCCCAAAAAGGCGTCGAAACTTCCGCTGATTCTCGGTGTGGTTTTGGCGTTGGTCGGGGGTGGCGGTGGATTTATGGCGGTTCAAATGGGTCTTTTGGGCGGCGCGCCCGAAGAAGAAATAGTTGAAGAGGTTGAAGAGGCTGAGTTGCTTCCTGATTTGGCCTTTGTCGAACTAGAAACACTCGTGATTAACCTGCCGCAAAACGCGCAAGCAAAACACCTGTTGTTCACCGCACAGCTCGAGGTTGAACCCGCTTATGTCCAAGACGTAACCGATTTGATCCCCCGTATTGTTGATGTTCTGAACGGATACCTGCGGGCTGTGGACCTTGCCGAACTCGAAGATCCGACCGCCTTGATTCGACTGCGTGCGCAGATGCTGCGCCGGGTGCAGGTCGTGGTGGGTGATGGTCGGGTCAAAGACATTTTGATCATGGAATTTGTACTGAACTAGAAAGGGACAGTTATGGCCTTGATTGCCGATATTTTTCTTATGGCGGGTGCGATTGCTGCTGCCTTTTATTGTTTCGTTTTATCACGCCGGTTGCGCACGTTTACCGACCTTGAAAAAGGCGTCGGTGGGGCGATCGCGGTTTTGTCTGTTCAGGTAGATGAATTGTCCAAAGCACTGCGTCAGGCCGAACACTCTTCGGCAGCGTCCGCAGGCAGCCTTGCGGCCCAATCACAATCTGCCGAAGACATGGCCAAGCGGTTGGAACTTCTGATGGCGTCTATGCATGATTTGCCAGAACCCCGCCAACCGGATTCTGGGATTGATCCGTTTTTTGTCCGTCCAACGGCAGCGCAGGGTGTGTCGTAGCGATGCGCAGACTAAACCGGTCCAAACATGTCTTATTCATTGTTGCAGCTTTGCTGTTGGCATCTGGCGGGTTGCGATTTGGAACGGGATTAGGCCCCGCAGTTGCCTATGCACAAGACCAGATCGAAGGTGAGTCACCTGAGCAAGACATGGCGCCACCGCCAATGCCGGTTGAACCGCTTCTGCAGGCGCTGCAAGATCGCGAAACGCGGGTTGCCGAGCGCGAAGCGGCCATCGAAGATAGGATGCGCGCGATGGCTTTGGCTGAAGAAGAACTGGCCAAGCGGCTGACGGAGCTGCAAGACGCAGAAGCATCCTTGACGGCTGCGCTTGTCCTGTCTGAAACGGCAAACGATGACGATATAGCGCGGCTGACCACGGTTTACGAAAACATGAAACCGGCGGATGCGGCGGGTCTTTTTGAAACCATGGCACCCGAATTCGCGTCCGGTTTTCTTGTGCGCATGCGCCCGGATGCCGCTGCCGCCATCATGGCGGGCTTGGAACCACAAACCGCCTATTCGATCAGCGCAATCATCGCTGGACGGAATGTAAATGTTCCGACGGAGTAGCGGTGAAGACGAAACCTTAACCACTGGTGTGCCAAGACTAGGTCACAGCTACGTGGGGCAAGAATCATGATCGGTATCGTCGGAATTATTGTCATCTTCGTGATGGTTTTTGGGGGCTACATGCTTGCTGGTGGCAAGATGGGCCTGATCATCAAGGCGCTTCCATTCGAAATGATCATGATTGGCGGTGCCGCGGTTGGTGCATTTTGCATCGCAAATGATGTTCCGGGAATCAAACACACTCTCAAAGATGTCGGTAAGGTCTTTAAGGGCACCAAATGGAAGCCGGACGATTACCGCGACTTGCTATGTCTCTTGTTTGAATTGATCCGCATCGCGCGGTCTAATCCTGTCGGGTTGGAAACCCACATCGAAGCCCCTGATGAAAGCCCCTTGTTCGGCAAATACCCCAAGATTCAAAGTGACAAGGAATCTGTCGCGTTGATCTGTGATACGTTGCGTTCAGCGTCGATGAACTACGATGATCCCCATCAAGTCGAAGAGGTTCTCGAAAAGCGGATCGAGGCGAATCTCCATCACAACATGCATGGCACCCACGCGCTTCAGACAATCGCAGACGGTCTACCGGCGCTTGGTATTGTGGCGGCCGTTTTGGGCGTCATCAAAACAATGGGGTCCATTGATCAGCCGCCCGAGGTGTTGGGCAAAATGATTGGCGGCGCTTTGGTGGGTACGTTCTTGGGCGTTTTTCTGGCGTATGGGCTGGTCGGGCCCTTTGCTGGACGGGTGAAAACTGTTGTCGAAGACGATGCACATTTTCATCAGTTGATCCGAGAAGTATTGGTCGCAAACCTGTACCAGCATGCCCCCAACATTTGCATTGAGGTGGGGCGGCAAAACACGCCCGGTCATTGTCGGCCAAGCTTTACGGATCTTGAAGAGGCTTTGCGCGACGCCAAACAAGACGCCGCCGCATGAGATGGTTTTGGCCCAGTCTATTGCTTTGGCCCGTTTCCCTCTTTGCGGACCCTGTCACAATTCGAAGCGGCGAACATGATACGTTTTCGCGTCTTGTGATCGCAATTGGCGAAGGCACAGATTGGAAGGTCGAACAAACCGAAACCGGATACGAATTGGAACTGACGGGTCGGGCGGACGGGTTTGACATGTCTGAAGTGTTTGACCGAATCCCACGCGATAGAATCGCTGATCTGTCCCAACCCGCATCCAACCGCCTAGCGCTTGCCGTAAACTGCACATGTTTCGCGGATGCGTTCTTGTGGCGACCCGGGCAGCTTGTTTTGGATATCGCGGACGGAGAAGACCCAAACAGTCCAATCGAACGGCCGGTGGCGCGCTCGGATGATGCACAAACAACACCTGATGCGCCGACCGAAATGGCTGTCGTCTTGCCAAACCTGTTCACAGACCCACAACAAAGCGATCCAATTGACGCACCACTTTCGCCTGATCTGGCCGGCGCCGCCACCCGGGACGAGGACATTCAGCGAACAGAAACTGCGCTTATCGAAGGGTTGGCACGGGCCGCGTCGCAGGGGTTTTTGGACGCCGCAGTTTCAGAACCCGTTAATCTTGAAGAGCCGATGGAGATTGAAGATGCGCCGACCGAAATGGCCCAAGATACTCCTGCAATCGTAATGCCACAGCAGCCGGGCGTCGGGATCACTTCGGCAATGGATCGCGACCTTGCGGTGTTACGCGACGCTTTGAATTCGAATCTCGGGCCCCAATGCCTTCCAGCCGATCTGTTCGAGATTTCTGATTGGGCCAGTGAAGATGCTTTTCATACGCAGGTGGCGGCCTTAGCGGAGGATCTGGCCGGTGAATTCGGCCGGGAACCTCTTGCTGCGCAAAACCAACTGGCGCGATTGTATCTTCATTTCGGATTTGGCGCCGAAGCGCGGGTTGTCCTAAGTGCAGATTCAACCCAAAGCCAAACGCGACAGGTGCTGGTTCAACTGGCCGGATTGATAGACGAATATGATGGTCCTTTCCCCTTAATCGAAGCTCAGGCAAAATGCGAAACACCTGCCGCGCTCTGGGCATTTATCAGCGCGCCCGATTTCATTGATGACAAACAGCGCACCAATATCCTGCGCGAATTCTACGGTTTACCAAAACCTTTGCGTGGACAGATCGCACCTCGGTTGGCGCGCCAATTCATGTCGATCAATGACACAGATGCTGCGGAACAGCTCTTGAGTGCAACTCAGAACACAGATGTTGCCGGGTCGCATGATGTCCAATCCACACGCGCACTTTTAGCGGAGGAACGCGATGATCCTGCCGAGGCGATTTCAGTCTTGACCGAGGAGGCATCTGACAACGCGCGCACCACGCCCGAATCGCTTATCCGTCTTATTCGGCTCAACTTAGATAACGAAATCGTACCACAAGAATCTGATCTTTTGCTCGCTGGGGCCATGCGTCAGGAATTTCGCGATTCACCAATTGCTGCGCAGTTGAAGGCGGTCGAAGCCGAAGGGTGGGCCTATCTGGCGAATTATCAAGTTGCGATCGATCTGCTGCGTGGCACCGAGGGGGAGGATGCCCTGAGAGCGACAAACACCGTTTTCACAAAGGTCACGCAGAAGGCAACCCCAACAGAATTCTTGGGTTTCGTTTTTGACGAAATGCCCGACGGTCTATCGGCGGCAACGCAAAACGCCATTGCGCAACGCCTGATAGAAATCGGTTTTCCGGATCGGGCACAGGTTTTTCTGACTGGCCCGGCGACCCGTGATGCGGCGGCTGAGCGGCGGTATTTGCGTGCGCAAGCGGCACTCGGAACGCAGAATTTCGCGCTGGCGATTGATGCCCTTCTTGGCTTGACCGATGCGCGGGCACGCACGTTACGTTCACAGGCTTACGAAGGGATGGGCGCACATCGCGAGGCCCTGTCTGCCTTGAATCCGGGCAATGACAGCGGGGGAGATGCCGCATTACAATTTCGGGCCGGCGCGTGGGAACAGCTTAGGACGCAAGAAGACGATGTCTTATCCGCGTTCGCACAAACGGTTTTGACGCCGCCGACGCAAGACGCCGTCGAAAGCCTTGCGGACCGTCGTGAAATCCTCGCGCAATCCGAGCAAAGCCGCCGTGCCGTTGAGGGTTTGTTGCAACGATTCAACGGCGCCACTGGGCAGGAATAGCGCCTTCGGTCACCAAAAATAAACGAACACCACGTACCCAGATACCACCAGCCGCAGAATGCGCAGGGGACACCGTGCCGATAAAATACCCAAGCAAAGACCGAAATTCGAACGCGCTCGCATGGTGTAAATGCGTCTTTAGTCGTCACAAGGTGGGTTAATGGGCGAATTGTCACTTCGATCCATCTTCCAGCCAACAATTTTGCTCGCCCTTGCGCTGATGGCAATTATTGTAATGATGATTTTGCCTATGCCGTCTTGGGTCCTGGATGTTGGCTTGGCGGCATCCTTTGCGCTCGCAATTCTAATCTTTACGGTCACGTTATTCATCGAACGACCGCTGGATTTTTCCGCCTTCCCGACAATTTTGCTTGCGTCCTTGATGCTACGACTGTCGTTAAACGTGTCATCCACAAAACTGATTATCGGCGAAGGCCATACCGGAACCAACGCCGCTGGCGATGTTATCGAAGGTTTTGCAAATTTCGTGATGGGGGGCAGCGTGTTTCTTGGCCTCGTTGTCTTTGGCGTATTGTTGATCGTGAATTTCATGGTGATCAACAAAGGGGCGACCCGCATGGCAGAGGTCGGGGCGCGGTTTGCATTGGATGGGATGCCGGGCAAACAATTGGCCATCGACAGCGACATGAGCGCGGGCGCCATCGACCATACCGAGGCGAAGCAGCGTCGCGAAACAGAACAGGCAGAGACGACGTTCTTCGGGTCGCTTGATGGCGCATCCAAATTTGTCAAAGGGGATGCCGTTGCAGGTCTTTTGATCACGGCCCTGAATCTGATCATGGGATTGATCATGGGGGCAGCTGTTCACGGAATGCCGCTTGGCGTGGCGTTTGAAACATATGCCATTTTGACAGTCGGCGATGGTTTGGTGAATCAGATCCCGTCGGTCATTATTTCGATTGCGGCCGCACTGTTACTGGCGCGGGGCGGAGCGAAGGGCGCAACCGATCTCACGCTCGTGGCGCAACTTGGTGGGTATCCCGCCGCGCTGGCAACGGTTGCTGTTTTGATGTTTCTGTTCGCGCTGGTTCCGGGGTTACCGTTCTTACCCTTCGTTGCGGGGGCTGCGGCACTTGGGGCCGCTGCGTGGTACGGCAAACGTGCTGCCGATCAGGCCGCCGAAGACGCGCGGCTTGCCCAGATCCAGCCCGCGGCACCACCGCCAAGTGAAAGTATGGGCGATCTGTTGGATCTTGATGATATCCACGTCGAATTTGCGCCAGACCTTGTTGATATGGTGTTGGACCCCGGTGTCGGTCTGGATGTTCGGATCGGAAATATGCGCAATCACGTGGCAACAGAATTCGGTATCCTGCTCCCTGAAATTCGATTGACTGACAATGTCGTGCTGCCGGATGGGCACTACCGCATCCTTGTTCAGGGTGTCGAACAAGTTCGCGATCAATTGCAGCCGGGGCGGGTTCTTGCGCTTTTGGCCGGGCCGGAGGCGCCCGCACCGCAGGGTCACGATGTGAAAGAACCCGTTTATGGTGCGCCTGCACGGTGGATTAGCCCCGATGATCAAGAAGCCGCGTCTCTTGACGGGCTGACAACGGTGCATCCAACCGAAGTATTGGCGACACACCTTCTTGAAGTCGTCAAAAAGAACTTTTCGCGTTTGATGACACTCAAGGCATTGCGCCGATTGATGGACGAAATGTGCAGTTTAACGGACAAGGCCCGATCCGATGCAAATCGCAAAATGCTCGACGAATTGGTGCCTGACAAAGTTCCGATAGATGTGCTTTTGTCCGTTTTGCGATTGTTGCTTGAAGAACGTGTTTCGATCAGAAACCTGTCGCTGATCGTCGAAGCTACGGCCGAAGGACGGCAACTCTACCCCTCCGTCGAAGGTGTCGCAGAACATGTGCGCCAACGTTTGGGGTTCCAGCTTGTTGCAGAAATGCGCAGGCCCGATGGCACCATCCCACTCGTCCAACTGGCCGCAGAATGGGAAGATTTGTTCGCGACCTATCAGATCGCGTCCGAACGTGGGTTAGGCGATGTCGCCTTGCCCCCCGATGAATTCAACCGCTTGGCCACTGCGATCTCAGAAAAAATCGCGTCGGCGGGTGAAGCCGGCACATATCCGGCGCTGGTCACATCGATGAAACGCCGCCGATTTCTACGCACGGTCCTTACTGCAAAAGGCCTGCCGAACCCTGTGTTGTCATTCGAAGAAATAGGTGTGGATGCCCGCCCAGCGTTGGTCGGTTTGGTTGCCGCATGATCGAAGATCTCGCCACTTTGACGCAACTTGGCCAAGAAACCCTTTGGCACGCGTTTGTCGTGTTTGTGCGGGTTGGCGCGCTGGTTTCGCTTGTGCCCGCGTTCGGCGAACAATCGGTTCCGGCACGCGTAAAACTCGGATTGGCAGCGGCCTTTACCGTGATTGTTTTGCCGGCCACACCCCTTGCACCAAACGTAGCAACCGCGCCTGCCTGGATCGGCCTCATTCTTGCCGAAGGGTTAAGCGGCTTGTTCCTCGGAATGATGTTGCGCTTGTTTATTCTTGCGCTGCAAATCGCGGGGTCAGTCGCTGCGCAATCGACGTCATTGTCCCAGCTATTTGGCGGCGCGGGTGCAGATCCATTGCCGGCGATGGGCCATGTTTTGGTCGTTGGCGGCTTGGCATTGGCAACGATCATGGGGCTGCACGTTCAGATCGCGGAATTCATCATCTTCAGTTACCGGCTTGTGCCGATGGGGGATGTTATCCCACCTGATATGCTGTCGCGCGCAGGTGTCGCCGAAATTTCACGCGCCTTCGCGCTGGGGTTCACATTGGCGGCCCCTTTTGTGATTGCGTCGCTGATCTACAATGTGACTTTGGGCATCATCAATAAGGCAATGCCGCAACTGATGGTCGCCTTTGTTGGTGCACCCGCGATCACTGCGGGCGGGCTGATTATTTTGATGTTGGCTGCGCCCTTGATGCTGTCAATTTGGGTCGAAGCGATGGGCCTGTTCATTATGGATCCGTTCCGGGGCCCCAGATGAGCCAGGGCGAAACCGACGATGACAAACAATATGAAGCCTCCCAGCATAAGCTGGACGAAGCGCGAAAAAAGGGCGATTTTCCCCGCTCAACTGATCTCAATACAGCTGCGACCTATGCAGGTGTCCTGATTGTGGGCCTATCGATCGGTGCCGGATCATTGATCAGCGTTGGGGCCGCCTTGTCCGGTTTGCTCGCCCAGTCTGATCTGATTTCCAAGCTGGTCTTCGCGGGCAGCGGCGCGCCGATGATGGGCGGTTTGATGCGCGCCTTGGGCGTGGGCATGATCCCGTGGTTTGCCGTGCCGGCGGCGCTGGTGATCGTGTCGATTTTTGTGCAAAGGGGGTTTGTTTTCGCGCCATCCAAACTGGAACCCAAACTGTCGCGGATTTCACCGATATCTCAGGCCAAAAACAAATTTGGCCGCAGTGGTTTGTTTGAATTTGGGAAAAGCACCGCGAAACTGATCCTATATTCGATCGTACTGTTCATGTTTTTGGCAAACCGTATGCCCGACATTATGGCGGCGATGGCGCTGGCACCGGGTCAGGTCATCGCGACCCTTTTGCGTCTGTGTTTGTCATTAATGTCGATCGTGTTGATCATTGCCGCCACGCTGGGCGTCATCGACTACACGTTTCAGCGGGCAGAACACTTACGCAAAAACCGCATGTCACGCAAGGAACTTACAGACGAGGCCAAAAATTCCGAAGGCGATCCGGCCATGAAACAGCAACGGCGTCAGAAAGGAATCGCGATTGCGATGAACCAAATGATCGCGGACGTGCCGGATGCCGATGTCATTATTGTAAACCCAACCCACTTTGCCGTTGCGCTGAAATGGAACCGAATGGGGGGCGGGGCCCCTGAATGCGTCGCCAAAGGGGTTGATCTTGTGGCCGCCCGTATCCGTGAGGTCGCCCAAGAGGCTGGCGTTCCCATCCATTCTGATCCACCTACGGCGCGTGCGCTATACGCAACCGTTGAAATCGGGGAACAGGTTCCGCGTGACCACTATCAAACTGTTGCGGCCGCCATTCGTTACGCGGACCGGATCCGCAAAGTGGCGACCCGATGAACACTCAGCTTCTTGATATCCGTCGCATGCTGCCGCTTCTCAACATGGCCTTTCAGGCAGAGCAGCTTAAGCTGGCAAAAATTACGCAGCGTATCAATGGATTGAAACAACAGCTGGACACGCTTGATCGGCCGGGCGATTTCGATCCGATGGGCGCCGCAGCGCGGCTTGGGGCCGATGTTTTGTGGGAAACATGGGTGCAGGATCGACGAAAGTTGATCAACCAAGAACTAGCCTTAGCTGCGCGTGATCGTGAAATTGCCAAGGCGCAACTGATCGCAGCACTTTCGAAACGCGAAGCCGCAAAGCAGCTTGAACTGCGCGCGACCGCCGCGGCGTGGGCGCTGCAAGAAAGACGTGCTAGTTATTGACGTCTTGTCGGACGATATCGATGATCAAAACATCGGTGATATGTCCCTGCATCACCCCATCGGCCGCAGTTTGTAGGCTTTCGCGCAACATCCGCATATTGGCCGACGCCGTAAACGCGCCGTCAAACCCACCGATATTGGCGTGATCGAACATAACTTGCAAAAAGGCATCGCGCAGACGGGGCTCGTGGGAAAAGACGGCTTCTTGTCCACCTGTTTCGACCTCAATACTTAATGACATAACGATCAACGATGAGACCAGTTCATCTGAAACCACAGGCACGACGAACTGATTGCTCATGCGGGCGTATTCTCGTTGATCCAACGGGGCTGGGGGCATGTCCATGGCCATATCGCTGACGGCTTCGCCGTCGCCACAGGGATTTGCCGCCATTTCGTCATCGGGGGTATTTTGAGTTAAAAACAAACCAGCGCCAACACCCCCACCCACGCCAACCAGCATCAATATCAAGGGCAGGATTAGTTTTTTCACGGCAGACTCCTCCTAGAAAGGTAAAATAACATCAGCGATTTGTTGGCCGATCCGGGGTTGCTGGACATCTGAAATCTGGCCACGTCCGCCATATGAAATTCGAGCAGAGGCCAGTTTATCGTATGTGATCTCATTTTGACGGCTGATATCGGCGGGGCGCACGAAGCCGGACACAAGCAGTTCGCGCATTTCGAAATTGACGCGCACTTCTTGGCTGCCGTGGATCGATAAGACGCCATTGGGCATCACATCAACCACAGTCGCCGCGATGCGCAATTCCAATTGTTCATTCCGTCGAACCGAGCCATCCCCACCGAATGTGCTTGATGAGTTCAAATCAACAGCCGTCCCGAGCGACGCACCCTCGGGCAATGACCCATCCGCCCTTTGGGGGATCCCGAACAGATCTGGAATAGAAAGGCTTTCCGATCCATTCCGCGATCGATCTGTCGAATTTGAAATCGATGCACTGTCATCAATTTCGATGACAACTGTCAGGATATCACCCCGTTGAACGGCGCGACGGTCCCCTAGCAATGATCCCCGGTCGCCCGTCCAAAGTGATGGCGTATCGTCACGCGGGGCGACCGTGTTGAAATCATTTTGAATGCCATACGTGATCATTGCGGTCGCTTCGGGCGTTGCTTCGGGGGGTGTGAATTCAGGCGCCTGGCCAATCGCCCCGAGGCGGCTGCACCCGCTGATCGACAGCGTTGCGATCAGGACACTGAAAAGAGTTCTGTGCATAAAATGCTCCTACTGGGTGACAATGGCGCTGCCCGCCGCATCGATTTGTGCAGTAACTGTGGCGCGCGATGATAGGTTCATGACCCGAATAAGATCGCCGGGCCCCGCGCGATCTAGGGCGCGGCCTTCGGTTGAAATCACAATGCCCGCGCGCCGATAGACAAGCGGGATAATCTGATTACGTTCGATCACCGCAGGTGGGCCAATATCGGCGGCGCGGATTGGACGGCCCGCATACAGGGCGACGCGCGCCTCAAGGCCGATCGCTTCACTGGGCGCGCTTAACCCGCCCATAATCGTCACATCACGCAGCAAAACATCGTCGGGCCCTATGATACTGCGCGCTGGAATTGTACGCGCCGCAACAAGATTTTCCGCCCAGACGGGGCCTGCCATCATCGCGACAAGAACTGCAATACCCTTCATCGGATTTGCACCATCGCACCAAGCATTTGATCAGCCGCAGAGATAACTTTGGAATTTAGTTCATACCCGCGCTGAGCCTTGATCAGATCAGTGATTTCACGCACTGGATCAACGGAGCTGTCTTCAAGATAGCCCTGCCGCAGAATCCCCAGCCCATCTTGGCCCGGCGTCGTCACTGTCGACGGACCAGAAGCGGGCGTTTCAAGAAACAGGTTCGAGCCGATGGCCTCCAAACCCTTGGCGTTGGTGAAGCCGGCAAGGTTCAATTGCCCAAGGAGTTGCGGTTCGATCTGGTCGGCGAAAAAGGCGTAGACCTCGCCTTCAGGGTTTATGGAAATGGACCGCGCATCGGCAGGAATGGTGATATTGGGCACCACCGGATACCCATCGGACGTGACAATCAGACCATCTCCGGTCCGTTTCAATCCGCCATCGCGCGTGTAGGCAGGCCGCCCGTCGGGAAGCGTCACCTCTAGGTAACCATTGCCCTCGATGCCGAGGTCCAAATCCCCGCCCGTGGCCGCCAGGGATCCTTGTGCCAACATCACCGAAACGGACGTCGGCCGCACACCAAGGCCAAGTTGCACACCTGTCGGCAAAATGGTTCCGTCTGACGCATTAATCGTTCCGGGCCGCTGAAGCTGTTGATAGTGCAGATCCGCGAATTCGGCGCGACGGGTGTTGTAGCCGGTCGTGCTCATGTTCGCGAGGTTGTTTGAAATCACTTCGACGCGGGTTTGTTGGGCAGCCATACCGGCGGCGGCAATTCTTAGCGCACGCATATCAGTCTCCTTACCTGTTGTCGTTATTTGCCAAGCGCACGTAGGGCGGCGCGAATACGTTCGTCTTCTTTGTCCAGAAAACTTTGGCCCAATTCATATGCGCGCTGCACTTCGATCATGCGGCTGATTTGCAAAACTGGGTCCACATTTGATTCTTCAAGAAACCCTTGCAGCATCCGCCCTTCAATGAAGGGTTCGAAACCGCCTTCAGCGCGAAACCGAACTCCATCTTCACGCACCATGGCCGCGATATCGATGGGGCGAACCAAACCAATTTGCCCAACGGGTTGCCCGCCTGCGCTGATCGTTCCATCCGGCGCAATGCCAACCGGTCCGGTGCCTTGGGGCACAAACACGGGCGCGCCGCCCGCATCTAAAACGCGAAACCCTTCCGGGGTGACAAGATCGCCGTTTTCGTTCGGCGTGAACGCACCCGCGCGGGTCAACCGTTCGCCGTCCGGGGTTTCAATTAAGAAGAAACCGTCGCCTTCAATCGCGACATCAAATGCACCGCCCGTTTGGCTGACTGTCCCCTGCGCAAGAATAGTATCGCGCACCGACGCCGTGGCCATTGATAAAGACGGATCATCTGTGCCGAGGGCGCTGACATGTTCGGCAAAAATCACGCCTTCGGTGCGAAACCCGGTTGTGGACAGGTTGGCAAGATTGTTGGCGACCACACGCATTTCGTTCATCAGGCCAGACTGACGCGTCAACGTGGCATAGGTGGCGTTTTCCATCTGCTATCCTCCGGCAATAATCGGAACGAGAGTGTCTTGAAAAAAGGCAACAATCGTTTCCGTCATGAACCCCATTGTGATCCAGAACACCCCTACGATCGCTGCTAGTTTCGGCACGAACGTCAGTGTCATTTCCTGAATAGACGTAAGGGCCTGAAACAGCCCCACCGTCAGCCCTGCGACCAAGGCGACCGTTAGGATCGGGATGGAAATCAGCGTCGCCACCCAAAGCCCTTGCCGCAATGTGTCATAGAACAACGTGTCATCCATACTAGACGGGCATCCGCAAAATTTCTTGATATGCCTCGACAACCTTATCGCGCACCGTCACCGCCGTTTCGACGGCCAATTCCGTTTGCGCCAAAGCCTGGACCAAGGCATGTGGATCCGCGCCACCGGCCATGGCGGACAGTGCTGTTTGTTCGCTGTGTTTCAGTGTTTCAACGAATCCAGCGGCGGCCTGACCAAAGGCAGAACTGGCATCCCCGACAGGGTTAGGTGCTGTGGCTGGACGGCTCGCCTCATAGGCGCGCGCGACAAGAGGGGTTTTAATTTCCATGGTTTGCATGCTCCTTTTTTATTTACGCAGAAGGTCCATCAGGGATGTCGACATTTGCCGCACCTGATCGAACAGTTTTAAATTGGCTTCATAGGATCGCTGCGCTTCGCGGGCGTCGGCGATTTCGATCAGAAGGTTGACGTTCGAACCGTCATAATTGCCGTTCGCATCGGCAAGGGGATGGGTCGGATCATACACGCTGTCCAAGACAGTGCGATCCAGACGCATACGGCCTGTTTCGATCATCCCGGTGTCTTGTCCTGCCTCCATGACGGATTGGAAACTCACGGTTTTGCGCCGATACCCGGGGGTATCCGCGTTCGCGATGTTTTCGGAAACATGACGCAAACGGGTGGCTTGTGCTGTCATCGCACTCGCCGTGATCCGCATAGCATCTGAAAAATCGGCCATCTGTTACCTCCGCCCTATGCTGGCGCGCAGAAGATCAAGAGAATGCTTATAGATCGCCAATGCGCGGTTGTGTTCGCGCTGGATTTCCACCGCGCTGATCATTTCTTGTTCGAGAGAGACAGAATTGCCGTTTGGGGATGTTTCCGCGTCGGACAGTTTGATGTCCGCTGTGGCCGCAATTTGTGTCGACCCAAGGTGGCCTGATCGTGTCGCCCGAAGGGTCGCGGCATCGCCGCGCTGGACCATATCAGCAAAGGGCGCGATCGATTTTGCGCGATAACCGGGCGTGTCCGCATTGGCCATGTTTGTGGCCGTGACCGCTTGGCGCGCACCGGCGTGGCGCGCCATGGCATGGGACGTCTGGAAGATTTCCAGGTTTGTGAACATCGGGGCTTCTCCCTCGAAACATTTCACTATGCCTTAAGGATGATTCCCTAAGAATTGGTTGTCGCCAAATCGCAGAGGCCCCGATGACCGAAGAAATTTTTGCCCAAATGGCGGCCGCCATTAAACGTGCGCCGATGATCCGTCCGGTTGGCGAGATCGCTCAAATCGCAGGGGGCACGGTGCGGATCCACGGGGTATCGCAACAGGCCCGCGTCGGGGATCATGTGCAGGTGATTGGCACCAGCCAAAAAGGCGAGGTCGTGCGCACATCTGGAGATTCAATTGAGGTTCTGATGGACGGGTCCACCGAAGGTTTAGGTATCGGTGCAAAGGTGTCACTGGGTGCGCGGCCATTTTTCGCACCACACGATGGATGGATCGGGCGGGTTATTGACCCTGATGGGCAGCCGCTCGATGGGCGGCCTTTGCTTGCAGGCACGCTGGCGCGCAGGCTTACTGCACCGCCCCCACCCGCGGGATCACGGCGTGAATTGGGTGAACGGCTCGCGACAGGGTTTTCGATATTTGACACAATTCTGCCTATCGTGCGCGGACAACGAATTGGCCTGTTTTCGGGGTCGGGCGTTGGGAAATCAACTTTGCTCGCGTCTCTTGCAAAACACGTTGATGCAGATGTGATCGTGATCGGACTGGTTGGCGAACGGGGGCGCGAACTGCGCGAATTTGTTGAAAAATCCCTAGGCGCCGACGGAATGGCGCGCAGCGTCATTATCGCGGCGACGTCAGATCGTGCGCCGCAGGTCCGTCGTCGCTGCCCTCTCGCGGCCACGGCCACGGCCGAATATTTTCGTGACCAAGGGTTGCAGGTTTTGCTGCTTGTGGATTCGGTCACCCGATTTGCCGAAGCCCATCGGGAAGTCGTCGTCGCCGCGGGCGAACAGGCCAATTTACGTGGGCACCCTGCCTCAACGCCTGCTGCGATTGCGGGGTTGTGCGAACGCGCCGGACCGGGCGACGGGGCAGCGGGGGACATAACTGCGATTTACACCGTACTGGTCGCTGGATCGGACATGGAAGAACCCGTCGCAGATATGTTGCGGGGCGTTCTGGACGGTCACGTCGTGTTAGACCGAACCATCGCCGAACGGGGGCGGTTTCCGGCGATTGATGTCACACGATCCGTTTCGCGATCTCTGCCTGACGCGGCGAATGCAGCAGAAAACAAACTCATCAAAGCCGCACGGCAACATATGGGCGCGTATGCGCAGGCCGAACTCATGATTCAAGCTGGCCTTTATGCGGCAGGTTCAGATGCAAAGATCGACGATGCCATCGCCACCCATGACGCATTGGAAGATTTCATTGCCGCCCCTAACAAACAAGGGATCGCAGGGGCGTTTCATCTTTTACAGCGCGCCCTTCAGACGCCCAATTCAGGCTAAATCTGCTGTAGCAGGGTCAGGGCCACGGATCCGGGGGATGTGCTCGCTGCGGCGTTGGCTTCAGCGCGCAGCAGATACAAACGGATCAGTTTTTCCTTGTTCTCGTCGGTCGCCAAATCAGAAATTTCATCGGTGCCGAACGTCGCCCTTGCGCGGGATTTGAACTGGTCCAATTGCTGATCAATGTCGATTGTCGCAAAGGCCGACGAAAACCCGAGCGCTGTTTGAAACATTTCACGCAGCGGCGCATTGCCCATCATACCAAACCATTTTCCGTCGTTTGACACATCACCTTCTACAAGATCGTCCAACGCTGGCCCGAGGTTCAGCGCCAAGCGCATGTCGTTGTTCTGCTGCCCAACGGCAAGTTCAAATTGCTCAGCTTCGTATCGATCAATAATTTCATCCGCAAAGAACGAAAAAGACGTGCGCGTTGGTTCAAGCGCCCCGAACCCGAACGCGGCACTGAAATCCGCATACCGAGAGTCCGCAAGCCGATTGGCCAGCGCATCAGGTTCGATTGATCCTTCTTCAAGAATGGTGCGAACAAAGAACGTGTTGTTGATGTCATCATCCAGCCCAAACGCCCCCAAAGCAACGCCAAGTAATTCCCGATCATTCACCAAATCTTCGGCGGTCTGAATGCTGCCGATCCGGTCCCGAAAGCTATCTGTCGCGCGGACCACGGCGGGCGTTTCATTGAATGTGGCGCGTTGGGCGTCGGCCGTTCGATCAAGAAACAGCCAACCGGAATAGCCCGCGAAGGGGACAATGGGCTGGAACGTCATGACAGCCTCGGTTGTTGGGCCAATAGGCGGTCCTCCCGCGGGAGAAGGCTGCGCAAACGCTTCAAGCCGCGGTAAAATTCATCCTCACTGAACGCGTCTGTGGCGTCTGATAGCAATTGACGGCTGTCATCATCTGTTAAGACCTGGCTTAGCTGTTCAACCCCGCGCATCAGTTGCATGCGCCCTTCTGTGACGTCTGCGTCGCCCGATAAAATCAGCTGCGCGACATAGCAAACGCGCCGCACAGGCGTGTTCACTTCATCCGGTCGGATTGCGTCACGCAGGCGCAGGATGTTTGCATTGGGGGTCAAGATCGACAGCCGCGAACGACGATCGCCGTTTTCGATCACCGCACCGTTGACCAGCACGCGTTCTTTTGGACCCAGCTTAAGGACAAGACCGGACATTACGATGTCTCCCGACCGCTGAGGCCACGCATCATTGCGGCATTGATTTCAATGAGGGGGGTTACGTCTGCTTCGCCCTTCAGCACCTTGCGTGAATGAAAGGTCGTAAATTCTGCAAGGTAGAAAATCCGAGCCCGAAGGTCTTCGGAAAGGGCGTTGTCGTCGTCGGCAACTTGGGTGGCAAGATGGGTCCAGACAGCGCGATTGGCATGGACGGCTTCTGCAAAGGCTGGAAATTCGGAAGGAAGACGATCGGCGGTGGCGCGAAGGCGGCTGGTGACGTCGCTGAACAACTGGTGTTCTGTTGATCGGCCTGTTCGAAGCGCGGATGTTTTGGGCGCATAGGCAAGTTGGGCTTGGTTGATGATATTCACGGCTGGTCCTTTCGGGACGGAAGTCTACGGCACACGGCTTTACCATGTGGTGAATAGGAACCTGAGGCGCCTTATGACGCCTCAGGTCGTAAGACTTACCGGAACAGGGACAGGATAGACTGTGGTGCCTGGTTCGCGATGGACAAGGATTGCACGCCCAGCTGCTGTTGAACCTGAAGGGCCTGCAACCGCGCAGACGTTTCTTCCATATCGGCATCAACCATGGACCCGATGCCCGCCTTAAGGCTGTCGGACAGTTTGCTGACAAAATCAGCCTGCGTTTCGATCCGGCCTTGTGCCGAACCAAAGGCCGCGGATGCATCGATTGCTTGGCCAATCAGACCATCAATGGCCGCCAAGGCAGATGTCGCACCCGCGTCAGATGTGACATCCACGTTCTGCAATGCGCCCAAACCACCTGTCGTGGTGTCAGACCCTGCTACACCGTCTGTTTGAACACGGGCAAAGACACCGATGGTGTTATTGGTCGTGGTGCCAGATCCGTTCGTGATCGTGAACTGATTTGTGTTGGCACCCGTTCCTTGGGCAACGGAGTATTCATTTCCGCTATCGGTCCCAGCGCCGAAGAATGCGTTGATCTGGTTTGTCAGACTGCGCGCAACATCTTCGGTACCGTCACCAGCGCTGGCAACATATTCAAACGTCCGCTGGCCTTGGGCGGTGCCACCGTCTGCAGTGTTGATGGTCACATCATCCAGGACGATCTGATATGAATTGCCCTCGGCAACGGCGCCAACCGTAAAGGTCGCATCGGCGTTATTGGCAATCGTATCTGTATCATTGGTTGCCGGTGTGTAGGCTGTGTCATCCGCGATTGTGTTTGCGGTCGACCCCTGGAAAATCGCCGATGCCGCAGCGACGTCAGCCGCATCCGTTGTGCCGAACGTTTGCGCATTGGCTGGTGATGTAACCGACAGGTTTTGGCGATCAACGTCGATGCTGGACGACGACACAGTTCCATCGGCATTTCGATCAAGCGACGACAATACACCAAGTTGGTCCGTAGAGGTGCCATCGATCAGGTTCAAGCCGTTGAACTGGGCCGCGCCCACAACAGATTTAATCTGATCGGTCAGGGCCGTGATATCTGTTTGGATTTTATCGCGGTCTACGTTTTCTTCTTGGGCAGCAACGATTTTGCCTTTGATGTCTGTCAAAAGGTCCGTGATGGATTCGGACGCCTGACGTGCGACAGAAACAGTCGTTTCACCAAGGCTAAGGCTGTCAGAAATCCCCTTAAAACCTTTGACATCGGATTCCATAACTTTGGAGATCGCCCAAACAGAGGCGTTGTCTTTTGCAGATGCAACATCTTTACCGGTCGAGATCATCGACTGTGTTTTGGACAGGTCATTGTTGATGGATTTCAGGGTTTGCAGCGCAACCATTGCGCTATTGTTGGTCAGAATGCTGGACATATTTTTCGGTTCCATTTTTGAGACGCATTTTGCGCCGGGTTTTCAAGATCCAGAACCGGTTGTCCGGTATGCTGGAAGGAACGCCGTTCTGACGGATGCTGGGCCGGTTTGGGCCAAGCGCCACCCGTGTTGGATGCCCGTCCAACATGACCTGTGTCACCTAACGAAAACTTAACAGGCGCAAGGCAAGTCTTCGGCCTTTGACTACAATTTTCAGAAACGGCGATCTGCCCCGCGGACAGGTTTCGAAATCGTTGTGGCCTTGCCGGATCGATCATAACTCGACAGGCTTGTTCGCGCGACACGTTGGTTTTGCAAAGTGGCAATGACCGTGCCAACGCCCGTGCGCGCCGCCGTCAATAACGCACCATTTTGCGCTAGTGCCGCTGACAGTCTGCGCAAATCTGGACCCTTTGCGCCTTCCAATGCGCGGGCCACGTCTTCTTTTTCGGGTGTCATTGCTGCGACGGCATCTAAATCCCCAATCAGCAATGCATGGCGTTCAGCCGCTAAAATGCGCGTTAACCGTTCAACTGCTGCCTTACTCATCCAGTTTCGCAATCATCGCGTCATACAGCGTTTGGGCAAGCCCGATGCCGCCCGCCTGTGTCATCAATTTCGCCTGTTCGTCGCGCATAAAGGACGCGAATTGATCCTCGCCTGACCCTCCACCGAACCCGTCTGGTGTTTTCCCGACGCCGGCGGATTTCAACATCTCAGACAGAAACTGCGCCTCAAGCGATTGGGCAACCTGCATAAGGTCGGCCGCACGCGCGTTCTGGTGTGCCGGAGGAATCTGTGGCGGTGGGGTTGGCTGAATGTCCATTTTGAAACCTCTGATGCTGACAATTTTCGCGATCTTTAGGGGGGAGCGGTAAAGATTGAGTAAGCATCTTCGCAATAGACCCACTGGAAATATCCCTAATCGGAGAAACCGATGTTCCAGTCTGATACCGCTGCCGTTTCGATTTTGGCCCTTCTTGCCCGCGCGCCCGTTCCAGATGCCCAAGCGTCTGGCGTGCCACCCCTGAACTTGACCAATCTCGCTACAAACAGTGATGGCGAAGATATAGCGCCGGTTGTCGCGGACTTTGCGCAGGTCCTTACGGACCTAGAAGGCGCGATAGATGTACCTCAGGTTGATGAACGCGCCACCGACGCGCCTGACCTTCCCGAATCGGCACCTGAACATGAACAGCCTGTCACTGTTTCTTTTGATGACGGTCCTGATCAAATCGTCGCGGAAAAGCTGATTGAACCGAAAACCACACCGCCGAATGAACGACCGTTGGTGGCGGCCATCACGTCGCCACAGCTGGTCGCGCCTCCCTTGCCAACAGCAGGGCCACAACTTGTTTCAGCACCTGTTGTTGGTCCTTATCAAGGCAATCCTGTTGACGCGCATCAGATTTCGACGACTGTAATAGGCCGGAGCACAACCCCAAAGGCTGCCCAGCCACTGGTGCCGGTACACGTGCCAACGGATGCGTTGCGATCACCACTGCCTGAGCTGACGGCGCCAAACGGTCCTCAGGCTGCAAAACCAATTCAAGCAGTTGCCACTGCCCCTCCTGTCGGCGTCCCTGTGGTTGGTATTTCTACTGCCGATCCCATCAAGCCGCAAAAACCCGCAGCGCCCATCCCAGTTGCTGCCGCAAATGCGCCCACGGAACGCGTAGTCAATCCCACGCCTCGCGCCATCCCGCAGGTCGATGTTTCCCACACACAAAACGGCCCGTCACTTGTTGTACCGCCCAAGATCTCTCAAACGCCTGCGCGTGACCCTTCGACCCCTGTGGCAAAAGGTGACGACGTAGCGGTGATCGCGAAAGGCGCATCAAACACGACACTGCCAAACACGACGCCGCCAAGCCGCACGTTACCAACCGCAGCCGTCACAGCGGTTCCAATCGCCACGGCGCAGCCGGAGGCAACAAAAATTGACCAAATTGGAAGGCCGCCAACGCCCGAAACCCCACCTAGGGTTACTGCTTCGGCGCCCGGCCAACCCGAAAAAAGGGCCACGATTGCAACGACAAATCGGCCCCAACCTCCAACGGTTGGACCCTCGCGTACGCCACAAAATCCCCCATTGCGCGATCCGTTGCAGCAGCATCCCATCGCGGTGCCAGACCCAAAATCGAGTCCGAAACCCGCCCCCGCGAAACCCCAGCCCGCTGCCCAGCCCGAGGCTTCGTTGCCAACCCAAAGCGTTCCAAAACGTCCGGATCTTACCCCGATCAAACCACGCCCCGCGTCGTCCCCAATTATTCACAAGGCCGGTTTAGAACTGCAACCACGCGCTGTGACGCCTGATCCAGTCATTCCGAAAAGCGATGACCCAAAGCCAATTCCGAGGGCTGATGATCGTCTTGCGCGAGATTTCAAATCAGGCCCCCGGATTGGGGCATTGCCGGATACGTCACATCCTCTAAATGTCCGCCCCAGTAAGGGTTATGTCGCGGCGGCATCCAAACAGGATCACCCTGCCCCGATCCCCGTTCAACCTGCGTCTCTTGTGCCAAAACCCAAAGCGCCGCATCCTGCTGCCACTGCCATACCGGCAGCGCCCACGCTTGAACGATCTCTGGGGTATATGGCCGCTCAAACCGGTACCGCGCCGGTTCTTCAGTATGTTGCGCGTGATAAGGCCGACGGATCGGTGCGCCGCGCTCTTGATGCAAAACCCGAGGCGTCTAAGTCTGACATGTCTAAAGACATGTCTCAGGCGCCACGCCCTCTACGGGCGGCCCGTGGGACCTATCCTGCGGACCCGCTTAAGACGCCAAATCCGTTAAATCAAAACAGCGGTCCCGCCGTCTTTGTGCCACTGCCCACGTCGTCGGATCCCGTTGCGCTCGCCCCGCTGGGGGATGATGTGGCGGACCTGCCGGTTTTCACGGCTCCGGGGCAATCTACGGTGCCATCCAGCGCTGCGGCACCTGCATTGCCATCTGGCCCTGCACCTAAGGTCGCAGCGCAGATTGTGGCCGCGGTTCTTCAATCACCCTCCGGAACCACTGAAATCGCGCTTAATCCCAAAGAATTGGGGCGCGTGCGCATCGCGCTGACCCCGGCTGAGGCGGGATTGTCCGTCACCATTCTGGCAGAGCGCCCTGAAACAGCGGACCTAATGCGCCGCAACATTGATGTGTTGGCCCGCGAATTTCTGGACATGGGGCACGAAAACCTGACGTTCTCGTTCAGCGACCATTCAGATGGCGCTGATCAGAACAGCCAAGACAGCCCCAATCCCGCCCCGTTGCGGGATGACGTGCACCCCATTGAAACACCGATTCCCGCAACGACGCTGACCCTCAATGGCGGCCTCGACCTTAAACTTTGACAGGACAGACCTATGGAAACCAATGCCATTGCCGGCACCCCGGCCTTTATCCCCCAGACCGAAACCACCGAGGCTGTGATCAGCTCCGATTTCGATACATTTCTTAAAATGCTGACGGTTCAGCTTGAAAACCAAGATCCCCTAAATCCGACCGATTCATCAGAATACGCCATGCAATTGGCGACGTTTTCGGGGGTCGAACAGCAGGTATTGACCAATGATTTGCTCAATGCGGTGATGCTGCAATTGAACACGACCGGTCTTGCGCAGATGGCCGATTGGGTTGGCAAAGAAGCCTTGGCCGTGACTCCCGCCCATTTTGACGGCAGCCCAATAACGATCGCCCCAAATCCGGCCGCGATCGCGGATAAGGTCGAATTGGTAGTCTATGACAAAGACGGGGTCGAAGTGCAGCGTACGGAAATCCCGAAATCCGCCGAACCGTTTGAATGGGCAGGGACGCGGGCAGATGGCACACCTTTTGCGTCTGGCCTGTATCGGTTCAACATCGAAAGTTCGGCCAACGGTGACGTCGTTTTGGATGAGGTCGCAGGCGTTTACGCGCGCATCACCGAAGTGCGCAACGAAAACGGCGAATCTGTCTTGATCTTGAACGGAGGCGTTCCCGTTCTGGCATCGGGTGTCAGCGCCCTGCGCGAAGGCTAGGCCAGAACCGCAATCAAAACGGCGATCCCACCGGCGAGTGTCGCGCCAAAGACCGTCCAGCCCAACGCTGGCAAATAACCGCGGCGCTGCGGCGCTGCGGGTTCTTCTACGAGCTTTATCAGCGCCGCTTCTGCCAAGGCAGGCAGCCGCGGGCCAAAACGCGCCAGCACCCGCGCGGTTTTAGCAATGTCTTGCAATGTGGCTTTTGGGCCAATGCTGTCCTTGATGTAGGTTTCTACCACGGGCTTGGCGGCATCCCAAATGTTCATGCGGTGGTCAAACGTTCGTGCGACACCCTCAACCACGACCATTGTGCGCTGCAACAAGATCAGCTCGGTGCGGGTTTCCATGCCAAATCGTTCGGTCACTTCAAACAAATACGACAACAAACGCGCCATCGAAATCTGCTCGGCGTTCATCCCAAAAATGGGTTCACCAACCGCACGCAACGCACGGGCAAATTCATCCACATCGCGATCTGCGGGCACATAACCTGCCTCGAAATGAACCTCAGCGACACGTTTGTAATCGCGCCGAATGAACCCGAACAGGATCTCGGCATAGACGCGGCGGGTGTATTCATCCAGATGCCCCATGATCCCGAAATCAAAGGCGACGATATCGCCGTTCGCCGCAATTTTCAGGTTTCCGTGATGCATATCCGCATGAAAAAAACCGTCGCGCAGCGCATGGTTCAGGAACAGCTGCAAAACCCGCTGTGACAGTTCCGTCAGATCGTGGCCTGCCGCTGCGATGTCATCCACATCCGCGGCGTTGATGCCTTCGACCCAATCCATCGTCATCACCCGCCGCGCTGACAGTCCCCAGCGCACGCGCGGCAACGCAAAACCGGCGTCATCTTTGGTGTTGTCGGCAAATTCTGATGCGGATGCGCTTTCTAAACGCAGGTCCAATTCGCTTAGTACGACACCTTCGAAATGTTCGATCACATCAACAGGGCGCAACCGCCGCGATGCGCGCGACAAGGTGTCGATAACGGACGCTGCAAAATAGAAGGCATCGATGTCTTTTTGAAAGGCGCGTTCGATCCCTGGTCGAAGCACCTTGATCGCCACATCGGACCCATCGGCCAGCCGCGCCTTGTGAACCTGCGCGATCGACGCCGCCGCGACGGGCTCGGAAAATTCTGCGAAAACGTCATCCACAACAACGCCAAGCTCTTTGGCGATCTCGGCCTTGGCGATGGCCACAGGGAAGGGCGGTAATTTGTCCTGAAGCACCCGCAGTTGAACCGCCAATTCAGATCCGACAACATCGGGCCGGGTCGATAAGACCTGACCGAATTTAATGTATGCTGGCCCAAGCGCTTGCAATGCGCGCGTGACGGGTGGCAATTTCACGTCGCCTTTCAGGCCCAACCATTGAAACGGCCAGACCAACCCACGTACGGCCCCCCGCAACAGGCGCGGGGCCTCTGCTGCATCCATGATGACCTTCATCGCGCCGGTGCGTTCCAGCGTGGCGCCCGTACGGATCAGACGAATTATGTTGTGCGGACCTCGCAAATTACAGCTTCCAACCCGAATGCAGCGCGACGATACCCATGCTCAGATTCCGGTATTTGGCGTTTTCGAACCCTGCAGATTTGACCATCTCCAAGAAGGTGTCAGCGTCAGGAAATTTTCTTATGGATTCAACAAGGTACTGATAGCTGTCGCGATCACCGGTGATCAGTTTTCCCATCGCCGGAATCGCGTTGAACGAATACAGGTCATATGGCTTTTGCAGCAGTTCGTGTGGGATCTGTTTGAATTCAAGAACCATCACTCGGCCCCCCGGTTTCAGCACGCGGAAGGCCTCGTTTAACGCCTCTTGGGGTCTTGTCACGTTGCGAATACCAAGGCTGATTGTGTACACATCGAATGTGTTGTCCTCAAACGGCAACGCCATTGCATCCCCAACAACCCAATCTAGTGACCCATCAAGCTTTGCGGCCTCGGCCCGCTTGCGGCCCTCGATCAGCATCGGTTCGGTGAGGTCCAAAACAGTCGCATGACCCGAACCTGCGCGCTTGAGAAACCGAAACGCAATGTCGCCCGTGCCGCCCGCGACGTCCAACAGTTTTTGTCCGGGCCGCGGCGCCAGCCAATCCATCATCGCTTCTTTCCAGATGCGGTGAATGCCAAGGCTCATGGCGTCATTCATGACGTCATATTTGCTCGCCACACTTGAAAACACGCCCTGTACTAGGCCTGCTTTGTCGCCTTCGGGTACGGTTTCGAACCCGAAATGTGTTGTTTCGTCGCCGGGGGATCGTTCAGTCATATCAAGGTACCTTGCGTCGTTCTACATGCAGATATAGCGTCCCCCCTTCAGATACAAACGGCCAAATCAGCGCGGGAACAATGGGCAGCTATTTTACGGACAAATGGAACGCACTGATGGCGCTGCCGGCTGCAATTGCCGAGGCCCCAGTGTTTTTTGCGATTTTGTTTTTGATCTTTGGTCCGCTGATCTGGTGGAAATGGCGCGCCACTGGCAAAGGGATCGAACGCGCAACACAAGACCCGTCGCACGGGCTTCGCGTCGATGCCGATACAAAGACTCAGATCCATGAAACGGGGATCGGGACGCAAGATGTCCTTGAAATGCGCCCTGCCAAGACGCCATTCATGATCTGGTTTGGTCTGTTGTTTTTTGGGGGCGGCGCGGTCTTCTTTGCCTTGGTGGTGCTTGTGGATGAACCGACATCAAAAGACTGGCAAGTCTTCGCTATAATGATGCTGTTTGCAGTCGGCAGCATGGTCTTTATCGAAGCCAACCAAACGCGCATCATCGTTTCACCCGACACAATTGAACGCCGTCGCGTGCTGCACCGCCGCCAACGCATCGCATTTTCAAGCATCACAAATGTGTCCTTGGCCAGAAAAACGCTTGTGGGGGGCGTGGTCGTGACCGATGCCAATGGTCAGAAAATGCGCATTGCCGCGCGATTTTCCGGCTATCTGACGGCGTTGGATCGTTTGGCCAAACACGATCCTAAACTGTCTTTGATGGTTAAGCTGCACAAGGCGCAGGCCCGTGCCTGAACTGCCCGAAGTCGAAACCGTTCGCCGGGGCCTTGCCCCCGCCATGGAAGGCCAAAAAATTCTGCGGGCTGATGTGAATCGCCCTGATCTGCGGTGGCCATTTCCTGAAAACATGGCGGCCCGCCTGACAGGCGCAACAATCACGGCGCTGCGGCGGCGGTCAAAATACGTGCTGGCTGATCTTGATACATATGAAACCCTGATCATTCACCTTGGTATGTCAGGCCGCATGACAGTGTCCGGCGATCCGCTGGGACAGTTTCATCACGATCACCCCGCGGCGCAAAAACACGACCACGTGGTGTTTCACATGGCAAACGGCGCGCGCGTTACATTCAACGATGCACGCCGTTTCGGTGCGATGGACCTCGCGCAGACCGCCCAGCTGGAAGAACACTGGCTGATCAAACCCATTGGCCCCGAACCGCTGGGTAATATGTTTGATGAACCCTATCTGATTGCGAAACTGGCGGGCAAAAATACACCGATAAAAACAGCATTGCTGGATCAACGCATTCTTGCGGGATTGGGCAATATTTACGTCTGCGAGGTTTTGTTCCGCGCCGGTATCAACCCCAAAAGAAAGGCAGGCGCGCTGTCTGCGCAGCGTGTCGCCACCTTGGTGCCGATTATCCGGGATGTTCTAGCCGAAGCCATTGATGCGGGTGGGTCGTCTTTGCGCGACTATCGACAAGCCGACGGGGAACTTGGATATTTTCAGCATGGATTCGCCGCCTACGACCGCGAAGGCCACCGCTGCAAAACCAAAGGTTGCGCGGGAACGATCGGGCGCATCGTGCAGTCGGGCAGATCCACGTTCTATTGCCCCAAATGCCAAAGATAGCTTGCCAGTCCCGCCCACTTTGGTAACCCTAAGCGTTCAACAAACCGATGGGAGCCTCCCAAATGGCCTACGAAACAATCATCGTCGACACTGCTGATGGCGTTTCTCTTATCACGCTGAACCGCCCCGACGCGCTGAATGCTCTGAATTCGCAACTGCTTGGGGAATTGTCAGATGCGGTGGCAGATGCTGATGCGTCCGACAAGGTGCGCTGCATCGTTCTGATCGGTAGTGAAAAGGCCTTCGCGGCGGGCGCGGACATCAAAGAAATGGCGGATAAGTCTTTCGTTGATATGTACCGCAGCAATTTTTTCGGTGACGAGGTTGATCGATTTTTGCGCACCCGCAAACCCGTGATTGCGGCAGTTTCAGGTTACGCATTGGGCGGTGGCTGTGAATTAGCGATGATGTGCGATTTCATCATCGCGGCAGAGACCGCAAAATTCGGCCAGCCGGAAATTAACCTCGGCGTTATTGCCGGCATTGGCGGCACCCAGCGCCTGACCCGCTTTGTCGGCAAATCCAAATCAATGGACATGCACCTCACGGGTCGCTTCATGGGCGCACAAGAAGCCGAACAATCCGGCCTTGTCAGTCGTGTTGTTCCCGCCAAAAAGCTCAAGGATGAAGCCATGAGCGCGGCACAAAAAATCGCCGAAAAATCACTGCTGGCGACAATGGCCGTCAAAGACACCGTAAACCGTTCTTATGAAACGACACTGGCCGAAGGCATCAATTACGAACGCCGCATGTTCCAAGCGTTGTTTTCAACCGAAGATCAATCCGAAGGCATGGCGTCTTACATTGAAAAACGCGAACCCCAGTTTCGCGACAAATAATTCAGGTAATATAGTGCAGCTGATCAAAGGTTGCGCGCCACTGGCCAACGCGCGGTGCCATCGCGGCCGGATCATTGCTGATCAAGGCCTCAGCGATCAGATCACACAGGGGGTCCACGTGCTCTAGATCGACACCCCATCGGACCAATTCGGGCGTTCCGATGCGAAGTCCGTTCATATCGCTATCTACATTCTCAATCGGCAACCCAATCCCACAGGCCAGAAACCCGGCTTTGCGCAGCTGTTTAGATGCAGCCTGTCCACCCCCATAACCTGCGGCTTTCACTGCAAACTGATGGGATGATGTCGCCCCCTGAGCGGTTTCAAAAATGGGAACGCCCCGTGCCTTAAGGCCCGCTGCCATGGCCTGCGCCAGATCGATCATCTTGGCGGCATAGGCCTGTCCGTGGTCGCGCCAATCCAGCATTGTCACCGCCAAAGCCGCGGATTTCGACGCATCAAAGTTGGCCGTCATCCCCGGAAAGGCAATCGCATCAAAGGCCTCGGCCATCTCTGGGTCATTGGTTACGATCAACCCGCCCGCAGGCCCGCCAAGGGATTTATATGTGGACATCGTCATGAAATGCGCGCCCTCCGCCAAAGGATCAGACCACGCCTTACCCGCAATTATTCCGCATTGGTGGGCCGCATCAAACATCACTTTGGCCCCAACTGTGTCAGCAATCGCTCGTACGGCAGCAACGGGGTGTTCATAAAGGTTGAGGCTGGCGCCCACCGTGATCAATTTTGGGCGCTCGGCGTCGGCAACAGCCGCCAGCGCGTCAGCGTCAATTGTATATCCGTCGGCCAAAACCGGCGCTTCGACAATCCGCAGGCCATATAATCCGGCGCAGCCCGCCACGTGATGCGTTACATGTCCACCCACAGACGCGGGGGGCGCAATAATCGTATCCCCTGGTTTGCAGGTCGCCATAAATCCATACAGGTTGGCAATTGCACCTGATGGAACACGAATTTCCGCAAACTTCGCGTCAAACACCTCGGCGCACAGAGCCGCGCAGATCACCTCGATCTCCTCGATGGCTTCGAGCCCCATTTCGTATTTGTCACCCGGATACCCCAACGATGGGCGCGACCCGATCCCGGACGCCAGCATCGCCTCAGCGCGTGGGTTCATAACATTGGTCGCGGGGTTAAGGTTGAAACAGGCCTTTTCATGAATGTCGCGGTTTTCAATCACCAAGGCATTCAGTCGCGCCATGACATCCGTAGATGCACCGACGTGCGCCGCGATGCCCTGCACACGTTCCTCTGCCTGCGTTGGCACCCATATACGTTTATCTAATGGCATATCTGCACTCCTTTTCACCTCACCTTGGCGGTTAACAACAGGCATTGCAAAAGGATGTTTGCAAAACACACACGCCCAGCCTATACGCAGCGCTGAAATGCGCGTGCAGCCCGCCT
>CAYOSK010000003.1:0-11760 GCA_964406585.1 uncultured Octadecabacter sp.
TGCCATTTTGAAGCGCCGTCGATCTGTGCGGCTTCCAGCGTATCTTGCGGCACGGTTTGCAGGCCCGCATAAAAGGTGATGAAGCTGAACGGTAAGGTGTGCCAGACCCCATAAACCATCAGCATAATCCACGTCAGCGGCGTGGACGCCTTCAGGCTAAGGGAGGGGTCATCAAATATGATCTGGAGCGTCGCCCCAATGATGCCATCCCCGTCCACCATCCAAAACAGGATCAAGGACCCAACGAGGGGGGTGACCAGAAAGGGTAGCAAAGACACAAAGATAGACGGGCCTTTGATCAAGCTTGGCAGTCTATTGACCCCGAGAGCAACAGCGAGCCCCAAAATGATCACAAGGGGCGTCACGACCAAGGTATAGGTCAGCGTAAAGATAAGGGCCTTGTAGAAAGGTAAGTCCATGACTTCGTCTTTGAAGGCACCCCAACTTTCGCTCATCCGCCATGCTTCGCCGACTTCGGCAAAGGCCAGATGAGATCGGTTAGTATAGGTGTTAATTCCGTTGAATCGCCCCAAAGGTTGATCTTGCCGCAGTTGTGCTGTGGCGTCAGAATCGATGGACGTGGTTTCTGTACAGCCAAAGGGTCCACAGCTTTCGGATACCACTAAAACCTGTTCGTGCTGCACGTAAAGCGACTGAATGAACACAGACACAATCGGCAGCGCGATGAATAAAAACATCGCGCTGAGCGTTGGTAAAATGAACCAAAAAAAGGTGCGGTGTTTCATTGCGCGGGTTTCTTTTTGAAAAAAAGGAGAAGGGGCCAAGTGAAAGGCCCCCTCTCATGAGGTTTAGTTCAGGAAGCCGGCTTCTGTTGCGGCTGTCCGGTAGGCGGCTTCGACGTCAGCCAAAGCATCCTCGGCGCTTTCATCACCCTTGAAGAAGTCCACCAGCTCGGCGCCCAATGCGTTGTGCATCAGACCCACATAGGGGATCATTGGGTATGGCTTTGCACCACCTGCCGCAGTTGCGGACACACCTGCAGCCGCTGCGCCGGGCTCAAAGCCGTCAATCAACCAGATTGCTGCATCATTGTTGGCCATCACCATGTCGGAGCTCAGTGCGGTCATCAGGGACGCAAAGGTCGCCTCGGCTTCTTCATCAGAGACGTTCTTGGCGATCGTCACACCGTCCCACCACAATGTGGCTGCGGGAATTGTGCCGTCTCCAACGGTCGGGGCGGCGGAGAGAACGGTGTTGTTGCGCACGTCGTCCGTCGCACCTTCATCATCCAGGATTGCCCCACCACGGGACCCCCACATAATACCAAGGGCGGCCTGACCAGCTTCCCAGATCGCTTGGGTTTCGTTTGACGCTTGGCTCAGGTGATCTGGGTGGGCGTATTCGATCAAAGATTTGATAGAATTCAACGCCGCAATGCCTGTTTCGTTATTGATAGCAGGCTCGGCAGAGCCGGGCGCGAACAGTTCACCCCCATGGGCGAAGTAGAACAGGTTGAAGACCTCACCGACATTCCAACCAACCTGCATGTTCATCACAATTGGATATTCCATGATGCCAGCGGCGCGGATTTTCTCGGCTGCGGCGACCATTTCTTCAACGGTTGATGGGATGCCGTCAACGCCAGCTTGCTCAAGAATATCAGTCCGCGAGAACAGGTGCTGAGAGTTGGCCATGAAAGCAACGGCCATCACATCACCATCAATCGTAATAAGCTGGTTTGGGTTTAGGTTTGCGCCATAGGCTTCAACCAGATCGTTCAAAGGACGTACAAGATCGTCGTTCATCAGCTGGGTCAGAGTTGAATTGGCGACGATAACACTGGTGTATTCCGCAGGGTTTGGCGTCAGGGCCTGGTTCATAATATCGCGTGTGTTGTCCTTGAGAGAGACTGTGAAGTCCCCTGTATTTGACGCGCAATTGGCTTCAGCCGTTCCCGAGACAGCTTGAATAGCTGGGAAATCAGACCCAAGGATCCGGACCGATTGGCCTTCTGGGCCGCATTCTTGGGCAAAGGCCGCCGAGCCCATAAGGCCGACGATCAGTGCGGCACTGGCAATGTGTTTTACAATCATTTCATTCTCCGTGTTGGTCAGTTGTCGATGCGTTTTGCATTTACGCACCTTGAAAAGCCCCGCACCTTATCTGGGCGTTGGCCATATGAACGGGGGCTAGCCCCCGGCACGCTCCCCCGTTTCTGGATCAAACAGGTGGCAGTGTTCTTTGGTAATCTCGATTGAAACCGTGTCTTGGATAGCGGCGCGGTAGTTTTTGTCGGCTTTTACTGACACCAATGCGCCGGCAATCCGAACGGAGACCATCGTCGCATCGCCCAGCAATTCCATTGTGTAAATCGGCGCGTTGATTTGCCCGTCTTGTGGGATCACCTTTGCGTCTTCTGCACGAAAACCAAGAGTGACTTTGCCGTCGGGCAGATCAAAACCGGGGACAGCGACATTGTCAGTCAAGAAGGTTCCACCCTTCATCTCGCCATCCAGCAAGTTCATGGCCGGATTGCCGATAAAACTTGCCACAAAGGCATTTGCGGGGCGGTCGTAAATTTCGGTTGGTGTTCCGACCTGCTGGACGACGCCTTGCTTCATCACGACGACACGGTCTGCGAGGGTCATGGCCTCAATTTGGTCATGGGTCACATAAATCGTCGTAACGGCGAGTTCATGGGACAGGTTTTTAATCTGCGCCCGCGTTGACACCCGCAATTTTGCATCCAGATTGGACAAAGGTTCGTCCATCAAAAAGACATTGGGTTCGCGCACGATTGCACGGGCAAGGGCCACACGTTGACGCTGACCGCCTGACAGCTCGGCCGGTTTGCGGTGCAAGAAGTCATCCAATTCGACCATCGCACTTGCACGTCGCACCTTTGCGTCATGCTCGGCGGGGTCGATACCGCGGACCTTTAGGGGAAACCGGATGTTATCATAGACATTCATGTTGGGATAAAGCGCGTAGCTTTGAAACACCATGGCGACATCGCGGTCCTTTGGCTCAAGGTCATTTACAACTTGGCCATCGATCAGGATTTCACCTTCGGTCGCGTCTTCAAGTCCCGCGATCATTCGCATGGTTGTGGTCTTTCCACAGCCCGATGGGCCCAGCAGAACCAAAAATTCACGGTCTGCAATGGTCAGGTCAAATTGGTCTACGCCAATGAAGGACCCCCAACGTTTCCCAAGATTTTTAAGCTGGATTTCAGCCATAGTCCCCCCGACTGTCCTGCCCTTTTTAGGCGCTTAGGTAGATACTGTGTCGATTCGGATTGTTCTGGCAAATCTATTTTGCAATCGTATGCAAAGTGATGGGCCAACCGACGGCTCACCGAAAATAGGGAGCGACTAGAGTGTCTGACTTTCAGAAAGAAAAGAACGTCGTGAGGGAACATTATCGCGCCCTTGATGCACCGCGCGCGGATTTTGAGGCTGTTTTGGCCCGCCACACGGGGTCGGATTATCTGTGGCGTGGATACCATCCGTTCGGTGAACTGAACGCGCAACAGGCCGCATCCAAGTTCTGGGGCCCGTTGCGAGAGGCGATAACATCCATGCAACGACGCGAGGATATCTTCTTTGCCGGCGCAAACACCTGCGATGCTGGCGGTGTCTGGGTGGTTTCGATGGGGCACCTGATGGGGCTTTTTGACCAACCTTGGTTGGGCATCCAGCCCACGGGCAAGATGGCCTTCCTGCGCTATTGTGAATTTAATCGCGTTGAGGGCGGGAAGATTACTGAGACCGCTATGTACTTCGATATTCCCCACCTGATGATGCAAGCTGGGCTCCAGCCGTTTCCGCCGCAAACCGCCGCCCATTTGGTTCAGCCCGGTCCGATGACGCATGACGGGTTGTTGCGTGACCCGCAGCCAAAAGAGCAGAGTGAGCAAACTCTTGCGGCGATTGAGGCCATGATTTCCGATTTAGGCCAGTGGCAACTAGGGCTGCCGTTAGAAGACGAACTTCGACGGACATGGTCGGAAAATATGATCTGGTGGGGACCAGCAGGGATTGGCGCAACCTATACCATTCCGCGCTACGCTCAGCAGCATTCCGCGCCTTTCCGTGCGGGGTTTTCTGACCGTTCAAAGACAAACCACATCGCGCGATTGGCAGAAGGACATTACGGCGGCTTCTTTGGGTGGCCAAATTTCACCGCGCGCGCCACAGGTGGTTTTATGGGGATGCCCGGGTCAGACAAGCTCGGGGAGTTTCGAGTCATTGATATCTATCGCCGGGATGGTGAAAAGCTTGTTGAAAACTGGATATTTATCGATCTTTTGCATTTCTGGAACTGTCTTGGCGTGGATATTCTAGGCCGGACGATCAAGGTCACAAGCACCTGAAAACCGGGCACTACGCCTTACGGGATCTGAGGCGATCAGCAGAAAAACCGGTTATCGCACCCGCGCCTGAGACCAAGAGCAGGGGCCAAAAAGCTGGACCGACAGCGCGTAGTTTCTTTCGGTAGGGTCACAAGTTCAAAGGCTTGTGCAACGACCGTGTTCGATTCGATTTCGACGCAGCGGCAACACTGAGGATAGATGTCTGAAAGTCTGGGCAGCCCTTTTTCGCGATACGCGTTTGGTTCGCAGACCTAGAGAGCCGAGGAGAGTTCCCGCTGCGCGGTAAGACACGCCACCCCGCAGCGTGGCATCGTTATGCCTCGACACTGATAGCGTTTGAAAACTGAACTTTGATGTGAAAAAATTGATGGAATATTTGGGTGCTGTGGGCGTGTCCGATGGCGATCGTAGTCCCTAAATTACCCGCAAATGCGTGACCTCCTGGGATCGAAAAATCTGACGCTTCCGAACGTACCTTTAATTCAACATCCAGTACAAAGGACGATCTATGACTATGAAACGCCGCAAGCTGTTAAGCTCGGGAAAGACTGTCTCGGAGATTGGCCTTGGCTGCATGAGCTTCGCCGGATTTTACGGCCCCTCTTGCGCCACAACTGCGCATAAAACGCTTAGCCGCGCTCACGATCTTGGGATTGATTTTCTGGATACAGCGAACGTCTACGGACTTGGCGTGTCAGAAGACATCATCGGATCGTTTTTAAAATCCAATCCCGCACAATTTACCATAGCCACAAAGGCCGGAATTTGGCGGGACAAGATCCACGGAAACCGCGGTTTCAATAACAAGCCTGAATATTTGCGCGCAGAACTCGAAGGGTCTCTGCGCAGGCTTGGCCGCGATCATATCGACCTGTTTTATGTCCATCGGCGCGACCCCGACATCGAGATCGAAGATGTGATGGACACGATGCTTTCCCTGAAGGCCGAGGGCAAAATCGGCGGCATCGGCTTTTCCGAGATTTCGCCGGGGTCCTTACGGCGGGCTGCGCGTGTCGGCACCGTTGATGCGGTGCAAAGTGAGTATTCCTTGTGGACGCGCCAGCCCGATCTTGGGTTGCTGAACACCTGTCATGAAGTGGGGGCAGCCTTGGTCCCCTATGCGCCATTGGGCCGGGGGATTTTGGCGGATAGAACTCTGGATCCTGCCACCTTTGACGATGCCGATTTTCGCAAAAAGAACCCGCGTTTTACCGGTGCTAATTTTACCTACAACATGGAACGAGTAAGCGCGTTTAAGGCACTGGCCGCTGATCTTGGCATCACATCAACCGCTTTGGCACTTGCGTGGTGCCTTGCACGGGGGGATAGGGTTATTCCCATACCGGGCACTCGGACCGCGGACCACCTGAGCCAATGTGCGGCGGCCAGTGCTTTTGACATATCGGATGACATTATGAACACGTTGGAACGTATTTTGCCAATCGGCTGGGCCCATGGTGATCGGTATTCTCGGGCGCAGTGGAACGGGCCTGAGGGGTATTGTTAGACTTTAATCGAGGCCCTTTACGGCGATCTGCGCATCAGCGGGCGGTGCAATGACCTTTTGAACGAAATACAGCCCTGCAAACAGCGCCAAGCCAATGACATCTGTGATCAACCCGCCTGAAATCATGAACAAAGCCGCCAGCACGATGCCAACCCGCATAAACCATGCGGCACGTGCGCCAAAGAACCAGCCTTGGACACCCGAAGACAGCAAGAAGACACCGAAGATAGCTGTCGCTGCGGCCTTTAGGACAATGTACCATTCGCCCTCCATCAAAATGGCCGAACTATAAAAGAACATGAACGGCACGATGAAGGCGGCGATCCCGATTTTGAAACTCGCAACAGATGTTTCCATCGGGTTTGATCCTGAGATGCCAGCGGCCGCATAACTGGCCAAGGCCACAGGGGGTGTGATGGCGGACAGAACCGCGAAATAGAACACAAAGAAATGTGCCGTCAGCGTCGGGATACCAAGCTGCACCAGACCCGGAGCCACGACCGAGGCCGCAACTGCGTAGGCGGCTGTTGTGGGCATGCCCATCCCTAACAAAATGGCGATACACATTGCAAAGAACAGGGCCAAAAGCTGGCTAACCCCAGCAAGATCCAGCAACAGCGAAGAGAACCGCGCGCCGACACCAGTGAGTGAGATCACGCCCACGATGATGCCCGCACAGGCACAGACCGCAATGATCTGGATCGACATGACGCCCGCCATCTCGAAGGCCTTAAAAACGGCACGGAGCCCCATGGGGCTGGCGCCAACTTGCGGCCAGCCGAACAGCCGCGCAAAAATCGGCGGAAGCCACGACACGAAAGCCGCAGCAATTGTGGCGAGCGTACCTGCCCTGATCACGGAATATCCCATGAACAACGCCGCAATCAGAATGATGATCGGGATAAACAGATAGACCTGTTTCACCAGCTTGCTGAACTTGGGCAGCTCGTCTTCCCGCATCCCGCGCATACCCAGTTTGGCGGCTTCAAAGTCGACCATGAAGTAGATGGAAACAAAATACAAAACCGCCGGAATGATCGCGGCAATGGCGATGTCTTGATAGGGAATGCCCGTGACTTCGGCCATGATAAAGGCACCTGCCCCCATGATGGGGGGCATGATCTGGCCACCGGTAGAGGCCGCAGCTTCAATAGCGCCAGCGGTTTTCTTGTGGTAGCCGACCTTTTTCATCAAGGGGATCGTCAGGGAACCCGTGGCCACCACATTGCCCGCCGAGGTGCCATTGATCATGCCCATCAGACCGGAGGCAAAGATTGCCACCTTTGCAGGCCCACCGCGCGCACGCCCTGCTGCTGCAAAGGCGAAGTTCACAAAATAGTCGCCGACTTTGGACGCCTGAAGGAAGGCCGCAAAGATAATGAACAAGATTATGTAGGTTGAGGACACAGCCGTCGTTGGCCCCAAAATGCCCGCATCAGAATAGACATGCCCAAAAAAGCGCTGCCAGCTATAGGCGTTAGTCACGGCCAGAATGCCCGGCATTAGGTGGGCAGTGAACGTGTAGAGCAGGAAGACGCCAGTGATGATCACCAAAGCGAGGCCCGCAACTCGGCGTGTCAATTCCATGATCAAGGCAGAGCCCGCGGTCGCGGCAAACGCAACGCCGATTGGAACGAACGTGGTGCCGACGGAATTGCGCGCAGCGGTGCCGTAGATGGCGACAAAATAGATCGCCACAATGATTGCGCACAGGGCAAGAACCATGTCGCCGATAATCACATCAGAGCGGCGACTGCGTTCAAACCAGCCCAAAAGGATCGCGCCAAAGGTGGCGATCAACAGCGGGGTGCCGAACCAGCGCACTTCGGTTTGATAAATGTCGGTTCCGGGGAAGGCCGCCCATGTGGTCAGTCCGCCCATTTCAGGAAGAGTACCTGAATTGATCAGGCCGAAAAAGCCTACAGCCGTTGATCCGGCGACCAAAGCGGGCACAGCTAACAGCGCACCCAAAGCCGTGAACAGCTTCGATCTGGCGGCTTTTTCGGAGGTGCCGGAGAACGTATGGGACGCAAAGACTAAAAAACCTAGTGCCAATGCACCGGCGATGTGGATGATGCGGAAATTCCATGTCTCAAGCGGGAATTGAGGCAAGAAAGGAAGATCAATTCCCGTCATGGATGACAGGGACACGCCGTTCAGGGCGATCATGTGGAACGCTGCGTAAATCGTCGCAAAGGCGGCGATCATCAGACCCGTTTTGCCCGCAAACAGACGGCGGTTTTGCTCGGCGGGTTCATCGTCAACCCCGTCGGCAAGGACGATGTCGTCCGTAACACTGCTTTGGTTGCTGGATTGATCTGTCATTGGGCGCCCCACCTGAACCGATTAGCATCACGTCTATACCTAACAGGATGCTTAGAAAAAGGGACCTGCGCCCAGTCAGTCGGGCGCAGGTTCTTTAGCTGAAAAGCCGGTTTTGGCTTTTATGCGGCGTTTAGTTGCCGTGGATCATGGCCGCGTCGATGGACGCACCTGCATTTTCCGTGAACCAACGTGCAGCACCGGGGTGCCAGTTCATCACCGTGTTACGATCCCAGAACTCTGGCAAGGACGAGCGGCCCGCGCGGTGCGCTGCGACCAGACGCTCATTGTCACCCATGACCGCATCAACGACACCATAGATAAATGTCTCTGGCAGATCGCAATTGGCGATAGCGAAGTTCCACATGGACACCGAACGCACGGGCTCTGTGATAGTGGTATAGCTGTCAGCCGCGATATCGAAGTTTGCGACGGGGAAGGCCCCGGCAATCTGCGCTTGTTCTTCTTCGGTGAACTCGATGATGTTGATTTCGGTCTGTACCTCAAGCTGGGACACCGCGGGAACGGGCACGCCTGCTGCGAATGCGATCACGTCCAGCAAACCATCCTGAAGCTGGCCGCCAAGATCAGACCAACCACCGTTGCGGCGATCAAACTCAACACCAAGTTCTTCCATCATACGTGGGAAATAGGTGTCGGAGGTCGAGCCAGCAGGCCCAAATCCGATCGCGGCACCAGCGGGGATGTCAGCGATTGACGTGATGCCGGAAGACGCCAGTGTCGTGACCGAAAACGGTGTCTGGTACATTGGGAACATCGCACAGGCGTTGTCCATGGCCAGACCCGGGGCAATCGGGTTGTTTCCGGCAATTGATTCAGCCGCAGGACCCATCGTGGTCATCCCAAACGCGAGGTCTCCAGTGTGCACCAGCGCCATGTTCTGCATCGGTCCGCCTGTAACTTCGGCACCACCATTCACCCCGAGGGCTTCGGTCACGATGCCGGCCCAGCCGGATCCGTAGCCAAAGTATGTACCGCCTTGCGAGCCGGTCCCAACCGTGAAGCTTTCGGGCCAACCTGTTGTGTCAATGTGGCCGTCCGAAAAGGCAGCAGTACCGGTGATTGCAACAGTGGCCGCTAAGGCTGTCATTTTTGTAAATTGTGTCATTTGTTTCAGTCCTCCCTGAAGTAAATTCCACCCTAACGCGCGACAGTTGTGTTCTGTGTGGCGTCACACCATAAGGTAGAAGCCTGAGGATAAATACAAAACGAAGTGACTCAAGATGCGAAGCCCGTTTCAAGGCGCCTCGGGGATTATATAATATTCTAATCTAATCAGGTCAGGCTGTTTTTGAAAGCGTTTCCGAATGCGTATCCAGCACCTCAAGAAACGCATCGCGTGCCGAATGACGCGTGTCGCGCAGCCAAACTGCCGCGAGGTTTAACGCATTTTTACGCGGTGTGTCCGGTTCTTCGAGATCAACGAATGACACGCCGCCAATACCAAGCCGTGACGCCCATTTGGGGACAATCGCAAGACCAACACCCGTGCTGACCAGACTGACAATGGTTTGCTTTTCTTCGGCGATCTGCGCCACGCGGGCGGTCAATCCCGCTTCAAGAAAAAGCTTTATCGTGAGGTCGTGGCTGTGCGGGCGTGATGCTCTGTCGGGTACAATCAAGGGCTCGTCGATCATATCTTGCACAGAAATCATCTGTTTGGACGCTAGACGGTGGCTCTCGGGAATCGCCACAACAATGGTTTCTGAAAACAAGGGGCGAACTTCCAATCGCGGATCCCAAACCTCCGGTGGACGCACGATCGCGATGTCCAGCCGCCCCGTCAAAACCCGCGGCAGCAGACGAAACGTTTTTTGTTCCAGCATTTCAACGGCAATATCGGGATGCTGTGCGTTAAGATGCGGCAACAGCTGAGGCATCAAACCTGCCGCAGCACTATCAATTACTCCAACACGCAAGACTTCGCTTTGCAGTTTTTCGCGCGCGCGGAACGTCGCTTCCAACTGCTCAACCCGGTCTATGATGTCTTTGGCGGCCACGACGAAGTCGTGTCCGGCATCAGTCAGCGCAACGCTGCGCGTTGTCCGCAGTAAAAGTCGAACGCCAAGGCTTTCTTCCAACAATTTGACATGGCGCCCCAACGACGCCGGCAACATCGTCATGGCCTGCGCCGCGCGTCCGAAATGCAGGGTTTCCGCAACCGCAAGGAAACATCTGATTTGTTGGATTTCCATATTTGCCTCGATTATTCAAATTCTCTATATAATAATGACTCGTTGCAGAGGAAGGATCAACTCACGGATAAGCGCTTAGAATGCGCGGCTCTTTCTTGTTGATACGCGTGACCATCAATCAGCCGAGGGCCATCATGAAGACTTATAAAATCGCAGCCATCCCGGCGGATGGCATTGGCCCCGAAGTGATTGATTCGGGCAAGCACGTGCTCAGCGCGTTGGCGGATCATCTGGGTGGCATGGCGTTTGACGTGACGACATTTGATTGGGGATCTGATTACTACAAAACCCATGGCATGATGATGCCTGAAGATGGGCTTGAGCAATTAAAACCATTCGACGCCATATATTTCGGGGCGGTGGGAGCGCCCGATGTGCCTGATCACATTACGCTTTGGGGCCTCAGGTTGCCGATTTGCCAAGGGTTCGATCAATACGCCAACGTCCGACCCACACGGATCATGCCTGGGGTGAAAGCGCCGCTGAAAGATGTCGGTGTCGGGGATCTAGATTGGGTGATCGTGCGGGAAAACTCCGAAGGGGAGTATTCGGGCAATGGGGGGCGCGTTCACAAAGGTCTTCCCGAAGAAGTCGCGACGGAAGTGTCGGTGTTTACCCGTGTCGGCGTCACGCGCATCATGCGGTATGCTTTCGCCCTTGCACAGTCCCGCCCGCGCAAGCTGTTAACCGTCGTGACCAAATCCAACGCGCAGCGCCACGGAATGGTGATGTGGGACGAGATCGCAGCCGAGGTGGCAAAGGAATACCCGGATGTGACATGGGACAAAATGTTGGTCGACGCGATGACAGTGCGCATGACCTTGAGCCCCAAAAGTCTGGATACGATCGTGGCCACGAACTTGCATGCTGACATTCTGTCTGATCTTGCGGGTGCTTTGGCAGGCAGCTTGGGCGTAGCCCCAACAGCCAATATTGATCCCGAAGGCCGTTTCCCATCTATGTTCGAGCCGATTCATGGTTCGGCTTTTGATATCACGGGCAAGGGCATCGCGAACCCGGTCGCGACGTTCTGGACCGCCGCGCAGATGCTCGAACACCTCGGCGAACCTGCCGCAGCCGAGCATCTGATGAACGCTGTAGACCGCGTGTGCGAAGCGGGTATTTTAACGCCAGATGTTGGAGGCACTGCCACGACCAAGGACGTGACCAGTGCCGTTGTTGAGGCAATTTTCGGTAGAAATTCGCTCACCTAGATCCTGCGGCAAGACGCGGTTTGGTTCTACTGCCTTATCGCTGGATCCAATGACCGCTCTGATATGTTTGACTGTAGCGCAGCACAGAATGTGCTGATGTCACCGACAGTTGCTGCGTTAGAATTAGCCGCATCCGCACGATCCCGGTTTGTCTGCTCATTTCGT
>CAYOSK010000003.1:11860-59072 GCA_964406585.1 uncultured Octadecabacter sp.
CACGACTTGTGACTCTTAGATTCTCTAGGACCAAGTCCGAACCATCTCGTTTCAATCAAATCAATACGAGCTCCGCGCTCTGACTGAGGATCGCTTTCCTTGCAAGCACTTGAATCTCGTCCAACGTTAGTGGATCGGCCGGAGCTCGGCAGCCAACCGAAAACCGAAATTCCGCGCGTCGGTGCAATAGGCCAGTAAAGCGATCAAGGCCCCAAAAATTAGAAACCAACGAGTCAGGCGAGACACGTTCCTATTGTTTGGCAAGAGCGTAACCTCGCAACGCTTAAACGGGTCGGGACAGGTTTGCGGCAACGAATTTGATGTTGAGTATGGACATGATGAGCGCAAATCCCATCAAAAGACGCATCATTTATTGCGGAAAAATCCACCATCTCGGGCGCGTTTGGTCCAAACCACCCCAATTTAGCCAAGCAACACGTCGACCAACATTTGAAGTAGCCCTAGGCATCAATCAATGCGCAGCGTCCTGTTATGGACGCGGCCTTTAGCCTGGCATCGTTCAATGATAGCCAAATCAACATGAACAGTCCGACCGCGCCAACCCTGTACTCTACCGTATCGCGCCAGTTCATCGCGGACTGGCTGGTGGCGTTGCAACCCCTTTGTTCCCCGGATGAATACCTATCGCTTTTGAAACGCGCGAATTTGTTAGATGATCAAGACCCTCTGCAAGGCCGCGTAACTTTGGACCAAATTGTAAGTCTGTATCGCCTTGCGGCTGTCGAAACGGGTGACGAAATGATGGGGCTTTGGGCGCGTCCAGTCCGGCCACGCGCTTTGCAACACCTGCTGACATCTATCCGTGAAGCCACATCTTTGGGGTCCGCGCTTTATCGGTTTTCAACATTTTGGAACCTCATCTTGGATGACTATCAGTTCGCCTTGATCGAAACAGATAGTGACATTTCATTAACGCTTCGGCCGAATGGGGATGTGCCCGTGCAACGGTTTGGTCACATGCTTATTCTAAAGCTCGCGCATGGTTTGATGTCTTGGCTCGCGACCCGCGAAGTCCCGGTTAAGGGCGTCAGGTTCGCATTCGAGCCGCCCAGCTTTGCACAAGACTATGCAATAATTTTCCCGGCAGCTGTGTCTTTTGACTCTCTCCAAACATCGATTTCCTTTGCGCACGAAGCCTTGGGGCCTGTTCACCTTCGCAGCGCGTCGGAATTAGACGTGTTCTTGGAAAACGCGCCGCGAGATTGGATATTCACGCGATCACGCGAACATACTCAATCCTTGCGCGTGCGACGACTTCTCGGGGAAATGGGCTGGGAATCAGCGAACCTGACTGAGGCCGCAGCTGCATTGCATATGACACCACGCACCCTGATCCGAAAACTAGACGCGGATGGAACATCTTTTCAGTCTATCAAAGATGATCTTCGTCGGGACATCGCCATCAGACACCTTCAGATCGGCGAAAAGAACATCGAAGAGATCGCGTATCAGGTCGGGTTTTCATCAGCAGCCAATTTCCATCGCGCGTTTCAGCGCTGGACTGGAAACACACCAAGCGCCTATCGCCGCCGCAAGATCGGCATCTCCTAATTTGTCACTTTTCGACAATCACTTGTCACCTCCCGAGATGGCGAAACCCGCTGAAATAGCGCAAATTATCAACATAAACGCCAATTTCAGAACACTGCGTTTGTCCATCGCCTCGCCGATCTACGAAAATGTGGCGCGATAGGACATTCCCCGCATCAATAAGGAAACTTCATGTCCGAAAAACTTGCCAGCATTCTCGCCACAGCCCGCGCTCATGCGGATGACGTGATCTCACCGAATATTGACGCATGGAATACCGCAGGAACATGGCCGCGCGATGCATCGGACAAGGCAGGTGCCGCCGGTTTGACAGGGTTGTATGCACCCGAAGAATTCGGTGGCCAAGGCCTGCCTTTGTCCGAAGGCATTCAGGTTTACGAACAACTCGGCCTTGGCGATGGTGCCTATGCTTTCGCATTGTCGATGCACAATATTTGTACCTTTGCAGGCTGTGGCTACGGAACAGATGCGTTCAAGGCCGCATGGGCACGCGATCTGACGTCGGGGCGCAAACTCGCGAACTTTGCGCTGACGGAACCCCAATCCGGGTCGGACCCGATGAAGATGTACACACGCGCCACGATCAATGACAATGGCACCTGGACAATCAACGGCGCCAAAGCATGGGTCAGCCTAGCCACTGAGGCGGATGTCTATTTCACCGTCGTCAAGACCAGCGATGCCCCGGGCCACAAAGACATGGCCATGATTGCCATTCCGGCAGACGCAGCTGGTGTTAGCTTTGGCCCGAAGTATGACACACCTTCCTACAACTTCCTGCCGATGTCTGAGATGTATCTGAAAGACGTGGTCGTCAGCGAAGACAATATTATCCTACCGATTGGACAGGGCCTACAAGGATCGCTGATGGCGATTGACATTGCACGTGTGTCCATCGCGTCCGGCTGCTGTGGCCTAATGCAGGCCGCGCTTGATACGGCGTTATCGTATTCCAAAAATCGCAAGATGTTTGGCGGAAAAAACCTTGATCTAGATGGGATCCAGTGGATGCTGGGCGAAGTTGCAACCGATCTAGAAGTCTCAAGGCTGTTGTACAAAAAGGCGGCTGCGGCGTTGGGAACGCCCGAAGGCCCGCTCATGGCGGCGCATGCGAAGCGTTTTGTGCCCGATGCAGCCGTTAAGGCGGCCAATACCTGCACACAAGTTCTTGGTGGAATGGGTCTGTTGCAGCCATACGGTTTGGATCGTTTGTCCCGCTTGGCACAAATGTTGCGCATCGTGGATGGCACAACCGAAATCAGCCGTGTGGTCATTGGACGTGCTTTGCAAAAACGCGCAGCAACCTTGCCTGACCTTCCGATCCCAAAAGGTTTCGGTGAAGCTGACGACGATGCAGTGGCTGTTGCGGCCGAATAATCGGGAACTTCATTAGGCGAGACACCGAACAGATTCGGCGGCCAATCAGCCGCCGAAGTTGGTCTGTTGAAATTTCAAATGCCCGATCTTTCTAGCTGTCGTCGATTTGCGCCGCGTGGATCAGGTTTTCCCGCATAAGGCGTTGATCCAAAGACCCACGTTCAACGGAAACAGTTGCAAGATATGCACGCCTGCGTGCGTCGTAATGTCGAACAGCGCCAATGGCGTCCTGTGGCGTGATCGCGGAAAAATGCAGCGCATCGCCAGACCGCAACTGCGTCATGACATCCGTGTCACAGGAAATGACAGTCGCGATTTTGGGATATCCCCCGGTCGTCTGATGATCCGCCAACAAAACTGTTGGCACTCCGTCCCCCGAAACCTGAATAGATCCACGAACGATCGGTTCAGACGGGATCGACAACGCGCCATCCAAGGCCAACTTCGACCCCCTAAGGCGCATCCCCATCCGATCATAGGCGTCCGTGACCTCAAAAGGTTCAGACAGAAGACGTTCAACCGCATCGGCCTTAAAATAGCGGTCTTGTGGGCCAATCACAACGCGAACCTGGTCCAATCGGTCGCGGTCCGGCATTGCGATTTCGCCAATTCGATTATTTTGGATATTGGAGTCGCGAACAACAATCCGGTCGCCCGTTTTGATCACACCGCCGCCAAACCCGGATGTTGAATGCGTCGCCGTCGCCCCAAGCCATTGGGACGTCGTCAACGCACCCGCAAACGTCACATACGCCCAACTGCCCGAACGCCCTGCCCGAATGGTTAACCGTTCCCCGTTTGAGATCGTCAATACACACCAAGACTGCATTTTATGGCCTGCATGTTCGACAACAAAGTCACCGCCTGTGATCGCCAGACTTACGGTTCCTTGGGTGCAAGTCAGCACAATACCCCCGAGTGAAACTTCAATCCCCGTTTGTCCGTGTGGATTGCCGAGCGCCGCGTTTCCGGCATCAAATGAAAGACGATCCATTGGTCCGGATGCAGGCACACCAAATCGCATTTGCCCAATACGCCCGCTATCCTGATAGGTCACATAGGGTCCCGCAAAGGCGACGAAAAATTCAGCGTCAGCCATCGGTTCGCCCTTTGGTTAACTGTGCGAAAGTCGCATAATTGATCCGCTCGAACGTCACGCGATCGGCGACGTCAAATAGAAATGGCTTATCATGTTCCCCTGTCAAAATCTGTGTCGGGGATTGGCCAATGATGGACCACCCTGTTGGCATCCTAAGGGTCGTCACCAAACATTGCGTCCCAGCAATAATGACGCTTCCGGCAGCAACATCCCGGACAGGTACCGGTTTGCGTGGAACCTGTATGTCGCTCACGACGCCCGAAAGATAGGCATATCCTGGGGAAAATCCGTACATCAAAACGCGATAGTCGCCCGAAAGATGCGCATTAATCACGGCATCGCGCGTCAGCCCCGTTGCGACAGCGACAGTGTCCAAATCCGGGGCGCAGTCGCCGTCGTAACAGACCTGAACGTGGCGATGCTGGCCTTGCAGCGGTTGAATTGTCATATCCACAAGACATCGGCGAACCGCATCTTCGATCTGGGCATGATCCGTCTGAAGCGGATCGAAAGACACCAACAAATTCACCAATGCGGGAAGGGTTTCAATGACGCCGCGTGGCATGTTCGCAGCCAATGCCTGATCCAAAGACACAACAGCCGCATGGGCTTCGGCGCTGATTTGTTCATCAAATGTCACCAAAAGCGCATGATCTGCAACGGCTTGATAGATGGGTTTCATCTTATATTACGCGCCCATGAACGATCGAATTTCTATGCCCTTCGCTGACAGCGCAGCGCGAACACCACGTGCCATATCAACCGCCCCGTCGCTATCCCCATGCACGCAAATTGAATCCGCGTTGAGCCTAATCGGCGATCCATCGATCGCTGGCATCATACCGGTTTCCATAAATTCAACCAGACGGGCCGCGGCTGCGTCGCTGTCATGGATCATCGCCCCTTCTTGATCGCGCGGCACCAATTGACCGGACGACAGGTAACCGCGATCTGCAAAAACTTCGCAGTACACAGGTAATGATTTGTCACGGGCCGCATGTTCGATTTGCGTTCCAGAAATGGCAAGGATCGCAAGCGTGGGGTCAATCGCACGCACTGCACCAACAATCGCGTCTGCCACCAATCGGTCCCGTGCAGCAAGGTTGCCCAGCGCGCCATGTGGTTTCACGTAAGAGACCGGAACACCGACCTGAGTTGCAACACCGATCAGCGCTCCGATTTGGGCCGCACACATGCGCCCGATTTCCGGCGGTGACATCGGGATGATCCGTCGACCAAATCCTTGGCGGTCCGCATATCCCGGATGGGCACCAACACAAACGCCATTGTCGCGGGCCTGAACCAAAGTCTGATACATCGTTTCCGGATCACCGGCATGTCCACCACAGGCGATATTTGCAGATGTCACAATCGACAGCATCTTGGTGTCATCCCCCATAGACCAAGGGCCATACCCTTCGCCAAGGTCGGAATTCAGATCGATCTGCATGGCTTTGCCATCTCCAATTACGCGCTGTGACCTCGCAATATAGACAGCGCCAATACAAAACGCGACAAATAAGCCGATCTTGTGTGCGAACCCATTCCTTGCGGGTTTGAATTGACCTCAGCTTTTTTGCACCGCAGGGTTGCTTCATGACGTCACTCACCCCCCTACTAGATCGGATCGCCCAAAAACGCGATGATTTGATCGCTTTGACCCAAGATCTAATCCGGATTCCAACCCTGAATCCCCCCGGAGAAAACTATCGCGACATTTGCGACTATCTGGATCGCAGATTATCTGCCAATGGGTTCAGCACAGAAATGATCCGCGCCCACGGCGCCCCCGGCGATAGCGAAAAATACCCCCGTTGGAACATCGTTGCCCGCCGCGAAGGCACGCATGCTGGCGACTGCGTGCATTTCAACAGCCACACCGATGTGGTCGAGGTCGGTCACGGTTGGACACAAGATCCTTTTGGCGGCGCCTTGATAGGCGATAAGATTTTTGGGCGTGGCGCGTGTGACATGAAAGGCGGCCTTGCGGCCTCAATCATCGCTGCGGAAGCCTTTATCGAAGAGTATCCAAACTTTGCGGGTGCAATCGAAATATCGGGCACAGCTGATGAAGAATCAGGCGGCTACGGCGGCGTCGCCCACCTTGCTGAGCAGGGATATTTTGCACCGACCCGAGTGCAACATGTCATTATCCCCGAACCTCTTAACAAAGATCGCGTCTGCCTAGGTCATCGCGGTGGCTGGTGGGCTGAAATTGAAACCTTTGGCGAAATTGCGCATGGTTCTATGCCGTTTCTGGGCGATTGCGCGGTACGACATATGGGCGCTGTCTTGGAAACATTTGAAACCGATTTGTTTCCAGCCATGGCTGCACGGCGGACGGATATGCCCGTTGTTCCGGAAGGCGCGCGCCAATCCACCATGAACATCAACTCGATTCACGGCGGGCAAGCCGAGCAAGCAGATGATTTCACAGGATTGCCTGCCCACTGCGTTCCAGATTCGTGCAGAATCGTCATCGATCGCCGCTTTTTGGATGAGGAACCTCTTGATCAGGTGCGCGGCGAAGTCACCGCGATTCTCGATGGTCTTAAGCAGTCGCGCGACAAATTTGACTACACGCTGCGCGAAATCAACCATGTGCTGCCGTCAATGACGGAACGTGACGCCCCTATTGCGGCAACGTTATCCCAACAGATCAAAACGGTCCTTGGTAAGCCGGCGGAATTCGTGGCCTCCCCCGGTACATATGACCAAAAACACATTGACCGCATCGGCAAATTGAAGAATTGCGTTGCCTATGGGCCCGGTATCTTGGAACTGGCTCACAAACCGGATGAATACATCGGGGTTGATGATATGATGGTAAGCGTAGAAGTTATGGCTCGAACGCTGGTGGCACTGCTGCTGCCCAAAGACGAATAGGGAGGGATCAAAATGACCCATTTCACCAAACTGATAAGCGCAAGTGTGATCGCGCTCAGCGCGGGCATTGCATCCGCACAGACAGACATCACAGTGGCCATCCAATTGGAACCACCGAACTTGGACCCAACAGGCGGCGCGGCGCAGGCCATTGATTCTGTTTTATATTCCAACGTCTTCGAAGGTCTGACACGATTTATGGCGGATGGGTCTGTCGTCCCTGGCCTGGCAAAGTCTTGGGTCATTTCCGAAGACGGGCTGACCTACACGTTTTTGCTGCAAGATGGTGTGATGTTTCATGATGGCACGGCGATGGACGCCGAAGATGTGAAATTTTCGCTGGATCGCGCACGCGCCGAGGACAGCACCAATGCTCAAAAGGGCCTTTTCGCAGACATCGCAGAGGTCACGGTCATTGATCCCCTGACAGTCGAAGTCACCCTAGCACAAGAAAACGGATCCTTCCTGTTCAATATGGCATGGGGGGATGCTGTTATCGTCGCCCCCGAAAGCATTGAAACCATCGCGTCAAATCCAATCGGCACTGGTGCATTCACATTCGCGGATTGGGTTCAGGGGGATCGTTTGGAACTGACCCGCAATGACGCCTATTGGGGCACAGCCCCAGCACTAGAAACCGCAACGTTCCGCTTTATCAGTGATCCAACGGCGGCCTTTGCGGCTGTGATGGCCGAAGACGTAGATGCCTTTGTCGGGTTTCCGGCTCCCGAAAATCTACCACAATTCGAAGCAGACCCGCGGTTTCAGGTCCTGGTTGGAAATACCGAAGGTGAAACCATCCTGAGCATCAACAACCAGATGCCACCTTTTGACAATGTGCTTGTGCGTCAGGCCGTATCCTTGGCGATTGATCGCCAAGCGATCATTGATGGTGCAATGTTTGGCTACGGCACGCCTATCGGAACCCATTTTGCACCGCACAATCCCGACTATGTGGATTTGATCGCCAACAGCGCCTATAACCCAGATCGCGCACGCGAATTGCTGGCCGAAGCCGGTTTCGCGGATGGCTTCACAACCACGCTGAAACTGCCACCGCCATCTTACGCCCGCCGTGGGGGGGAAATCATCGCAGCCCAACTGCGCGATGTTGGCATTACAGCAGAAATCAGCACGCTGGAATGGGCACAATGGCTCGAAGAGGTCTTTCGCGGCAAGGACTTCGGCATGTCAATCGTGTCCCATACAGAACCGATGGACATCGGGATTTACGCCAACCCCGATTACTATTTCCAATATGACAACATCGTCTTTCAAGCGGTCATGGAAAAACTCAACGCAACCACAGATCCTGCCACCCGCAGCGAATTGCTGGCAGCGGCCCAAACCATCATCTCGCAAGATTACGTCAACGGTTATCTGTTTCAGCTGGCTGTTCCGACAGTGGCCAAAGCGGGTCTAAGCGGTCTTTGGCTGGATCAACCGACTGCCGCCGTTGATCTTACCGGGGTCTCTTGGTCACAATAACAAACCAACCTGAGGGGGGCTTACTGCGCCCCTCACCACCAGCGCCCCGTCGCGTCTTTGCTTCTTTCAAACTCCGGGGGGGCAGCTTGCTGCGGGGGCAGCGCCCCCTCTTTCTTAGGCGCAGCGACAGCTGCGCCCTCCCGCTCGCCGCAGGCGTACTTCATCCATGATACGTTATATCGCCAAACGGTTCACATCCCTCCTGCTCAGCTTGATTGCTGCGTCCGTCGTCATTTTCGCAATTATCGAAATTATCCCCGGTGATCCGGCGGCGTTTATCCTCGGCGTAAACGCACGCGACGACACGCTCTTGGCCCTGCGCGAACAAATGGGTTTGAATGATCCGATCCTTGTTCGGTATCTCAACTGGGTCGCAGGATTGCTGCAGGGTGATTTCGGAACCTCATGGACATACAAAACCCCTGTGGCAGATCTGATCGCGGATCGCATATGGGTGTCCTTGCCACTTGCAATATTCGCCCTGTTGCTTTCCACGTTGATCGCATTTCCTGCTGGCATCATTGCGGCGGCGCGGCGTGGTGGGCCGGCAGATGTCTCCATCATGGGTGCAACACAACTTGGCGTCGCGATACCTAACTTCTGGTTCGCAATGATCCTTGTGTTGATTTTTGCTATCAATCTGCGCTGGTTTTCCGCCGGTGGCTTTCCTGGTTGGGACAATCCGTTCGTTGCGTTGAAATCATTGACGCTTCCAGCGGTTGCTTTGGCCTTACCGCAGGCTGCGATCCTTGCGCGGGTCATGCGGTCATCCCTTTTGGATACTTTGGGCGAAGATTACATTCGCAGCGCCCGTGCCAAGGGCCTGTCGCACCGCCAAACGCTTTGGCGGCATGCGGTCCGCAACGCCATGATCCCGGTTCTAACAATCATCGGCCTGCAATTTTCGTTCTTGCTTGCGGGCGGGATTATCATTGAACAGGTGTTTTTCCTCCCGGGTTTAGGACGGCTGATTTTTCAATCAATCTCCGCGCGCGATTTGATCGTGGTGGAAAGCGTTGTGATGCTCTTGGTCTTTGTCGTCATCATTGTGAATTTCGCAGTTGATCTGGCCTATGCGCTCGTTGACCCCCGCCTTCGGACAAAAGCATGACGCGCCGCTTGTCTCTTGGGATCGTAATCGGAAGCATGCTCACGCTTGTGTTTCTGGCCCTCGCAATGATCTCTTTGATCTACACGCCCTATGACATTCAAAGCCTAGACATTTCTAACAAGCTAAAACAGCCCAGCGCTCAGAACTGGCTTGGGACCGACCACTTTGGGCGTGATATTCTGAGCATGATTATGATGGGCGCACGCACGTCCATTGCAGTGGCGGTGCTTGCAGTTGGGATCGGAATTTGCGTTGGCGTCCCTTTGGGGCTGTGGGCCGCAGCGCGGCGTGGGTCTTTGTCGGACGAGGTCATCATGCGCGGCAATGACCTTGTGTTCGCCTTCCCCAGTTTGGTGATCGCGATCCTGATCACAGCGATCTTCGGTCCCTCCGCAATCAACGCCATCATTGCCATCGGCATTTTCAACATCCCTGTTTTTGCACGTTTGGCGCGCGGGGCCGCTTTGCCGATTTGGGAACGCGATTTCATCCTAGCGGCCCGTGTTGCAGGGAAATCCAAACTGAGGATCAGTCGCGAACATATCCTGCCCAACATTGCCAATTTGATGATCGTGCAGGGTACGATCCAGTTCAGCCTTGGGATACTGGCAGAGGCCGCGTTGTCCTACATTGGTCTAGGCGCACAACCGCCGACGGCAAGTTGGGGTCGAATGTTGGCGGATGCCCAAACATTGACGTCAATCGCGCCCCATACAGCGCTGATCCCCGGCATGGCGATTGTGCTCATGGTGCTTGGCCTGAACCTGTTGGGTGATGGATTACGCGATTGGCTGGATCCGCGCATCAGGGTTGCACGCGCATGACGTTATTAACGATCCAGAACTTGACCCTATCGATCGGCGAAACCGACATCCTGCACGACGTGGACATGTCCATGCAACGCGGTGAAATTGCGGCCATTACCGGCGAGAGTGGATCGGGGAAATCCATGACAGCCCTGAGCGTCATGGGCCTGCTTCCCGAACGCGCGCAGACCAGTGGCACCGTCAAGCTCGATGATATAAACATCCTCACTGCCTCTGAACCGGAACTTTGTGCGATCCGTGGCAATACAGTCGGCATGGTATTTCAAGAACCGATGACGGCACTTAACCCCGTCCATACGATCGGCGATCAAGTCGCTGAAACGATCTTAATTCATGGTGACGCAACCCGCATGCAGGCCCGCACGCAAGCAGCTGACATGTTAATAAGGGTCGGCTTGGATTTGTCGCCAAACAGGTATCCACACGAACTTTCTGGCGGGCAACGTCAACGTGTCGTGATTGCAATGGCCATCGCACAACGCCCCAAGCTGCTTATTGCAGATGAACCGACAACTGCGCTGGATGTGACGACACAAGCAACGATCCTAGCGATGCTGCGCGATCTGGTCTCAGAATTCGGTATGGGGTTGTTGATCATCACCCATGATCTTGCTGTCGTAGCGGACATCGCCGACCAAATCATTGTCATGCAGAACGGCCGCGTTGTTGAACAAGGCCCTACACAGCATCTGCTGGCAAACATGCGCCATCCCTACACCCGGGCATTGTTTGCAGCGTCTAGCCACCGCGTAGAACTACCGGACACGGTCAAGGAAATGCCGCTCTTGAAGGTCAACAATGTTGTTCGCGACTACCCTTTGCCGCGCCGCGCACTCTTTGCGCCCCGGCCCATGTTCCGCGCGCTGAATGATGTGTCATTCCAGATAAACACAGGCGAACGCGTCGGCCTTGTGGGGGAAAGCGGCTGCGGGAAATCCACATTGACCCGCGCCATACTTGGTCTCGAAAACGTGCAAGGTGGAACGATCACCCTTGGCGATGCACCTGTGTTTTCGGCCAAACGCGCCATCCTTGACGTAAGGCGACGTATGCAGGTCGTGTTTCAGGACCCCTATGGGTCTTTCAATCCGCGCCACCGCGTGTCGCGTTTGATTTCAGAACCATGGCACCTTTTGGATCATTGGCCGCACGATGCTGACACCCGGATTGCGCGCGCTCTCGAAGACGTCGGGCTTGCGGCGCAAGACGCTCAGAAATATATCCACGAATTTTCAGGCGGGCAACGCCAGCGCATCGCCATCGCCCGCGCCTTGATCGTAGAACCCGATCTGATCATCTTTGACGAAGCCGTATCAGCCTTGGATGTATCCGTCAGGGCCCAAGTGTTGGATTTGATCGCGGATTTGTGTCGCAAACGCCCGCTGGCCTATTTGTTTATCAGTCACGATCTTCATGTTGTTCGTTCTGTCACGGACCGGATATTGGTCATGAAGGCGGGCGAAATCGTCGAACAAGGCGATACCGAAACCGTGTTCAACGCCCCCCAACACCCCTATACGCGCGCACTGCTTGCCGCTGCGCCAACCCTGCCTGAACTTACGGAGGGCGAAGATGCCACTGACACCGTTTAACATCCCAGCGTCGCACCATTTGATTGGCGGCACATGGCGCCTTGGCTCCGGTGATATTGCGGTTGTTGACCCGTCCACAAATACGAAACTGACCACCATCGCACGTGGCAACGCAGATGACATTGACGCAGCGGTTCACGCAGCGCAGGTCGCATTGAGTTCTGAGTGGGGCGGGATGAGTGCCCTTGAACGTGGACGTATCTTGACGCGCATCGGACAAGCCGTGCTGACCCATGTGGAAACGCTTGCGCAGATCGAAGCCCGCGATGTTGGCAAGCCGCTTACCCAAGCGCGCGCAGACGCCGTCGCATTGGCGCGTTATATGGAGTTTTACGGCGGCGCGGCGGATAAGATCACCGGCGAAACAATTCCCTACTTGAACGGCTATACCGTTTACACATTGCGCGAACCGCATGGTGTTACGGGCCACATTGTGCCGTGGAATTACCCCATGCAGATCATCGGGCGTTCCATCGGGGCCGCGTTGGCAATGGGCAATGCCTGTGTTTTGAAACCCGCCGAAGACGCCTGTTTAACGGCCCTTGCTTTTGGGCAAATCGCGCAGGATGCGGGATTGCCTTCTGGTGCTCTCAACATCATCACAGGCTTAGGCCACGAAGCTGGAGCGGCCCTATCCCAGCATCCCGATGTCGCGCATTTGTCCTTCACCGGATCAGTACGCACAGGCGAGGCCATTCAGGCTGCGGCGGCAAAAAACGTTATTCCAGTCACGCTCGAACTGGGTGGGAAATCCCCCCAATTGGTTTTTGACGACGCCGATCTGGACCGCGCGCTTCCATTCTTGGTCAATGCGGGAATTCAGAACGCAGGCCAAACCTGTTCCGCATCCAGCCGTATATTGATACAGCGCGGCATATATCACGAGGTCAAATCGCGCATGTCCGCGGCCTATCGCGCGTTAAAGGTCGGCCCAGCGCTGGACGATTTAGATATCGGACCACTCATCTCCGAACGTCAGAAAAACATCGTCGATGGTTTTATCGCAAAGGGGGCCGATTTGGCGGTTCTGGCGCAGGGACAAATCGCAACTGATCAGGCCGGTCACTTCACTGCGCCAATTCTGTTTGGTGACGTTCCACCGGAACATGTTTTGGCGCAAGACGAGGTTTTTGGCCCTGTCCAAGTTTTAATCCCGTTTGACGAAGACGCAGACGCGCTGCGCATAGCCAATGCAACCGATTACGGGTTGGTCGCGTCGGTTTGGACCCAAGACGGTGGGCGCCAAATGCGCCTTGCCCGCGCGTTGAAATCCGGTCAGGTTTTCATCAACAACTACGGTGCTGGTGGCGGCGTGGAATTGCCATTTGGCGGCGTCGGAAAATCTGGCCACGGGCGCGAAAAAGGGTTCGAAGCCTTATACGGTTTTTCGACGCTCAAGACCGTTGCGGCGTGGCATGGCTGAGGGATTTCAATGACATATAGAACCGGATCGCAGAACCTGATCACTGATATTGCAGGCCTACGGGTGGGCAATGCACAAGATGCGACGCTCAAATCCGGCAGCACAGTGTTGCTCGCAGATGTGCCCTTTACTGCATCCGTTCATGTAATGGGTGGCGGACCGGGCACGCGCGAAACGGATTTGCTGGCGCCCGACAAAACCGTGCAGCAGGTTGATGCGTTGGTTCTATCGGGTGGGTCGGCGTTTGGGCTAGATACCTGTAGCGGCGTTGCAGACGGGTTGCGCGCAATGGGGCGTGGTTTCGCCGTCGGGACTGTAACCGTGCCGATTGTTCCGGGTGCGATCGTGTTCGATCTGATCAATGGTGGGGATAAGGACTGGGATGTGAACCCCTACCCAGCCTTGGGGCGCATGGCGTTGGACGCAGCAGACACAGCATTCAGCCTTGGCAGCCACGGTGCCGGGACAGGCGCAATGTCTGCGCGCCATAAAGGCGGGCTAGGGTCCGCATCTGTGGTTTTGCCGAACGGCACAACGATCGGCGCGTTGGTTGTGGTGAACGCACTTGGCAGTGTTACAACACCAGGGGATCGTCATTTCTGGGCCGCGCCTTTTGAAATGAACGACGAGTTTGGTGGGATCGGCCCGGACACAACAGGCGGTTACACCGCGCCAGACCCCAGCCGCAAAGAGGCGGCGATGGGACTACATGCTGCCCAAGGAACCAACACAACCATCGCTATCGTGGCGACCGATGCGCCGCTCAGTAAAACACAGTGTCACAGATTGGCGGTAAATGCCCATGACGGAATGGCGCGGGCAATTGTTCCGTCCCATACGCCGCTTGATGGGGATTTGGTGTTTGGCGTTTCTACAGGTCAAGGTGATCCGGTCGATCATGCCGCCTATGCGCCCATCGGTGCTGCCGCCGCAACATGTTTAAGCCGCGCCATCGCACGCGCGGTCTATCACGCGACACCCGCGGTGGGCGACGTAATACCCACCTATCGTTAACCTACATCCCCGGGCGCAATTGCCGTTGCCTTTAGAATTGCAAACACGCGATCCCCTTGTTCCAGCTTCATCGCGGTGCAGGACCGTTTTGTGATCCTTGCTAACAAACGTGCATTTCCAGCCTGCAACGCGACAGCAACGCCAGGGCCCGCGCCAAATTCCAAACCAGTGATTGTGACCGCTAGAACATTCAATGCGCTTAACCCAGTTGGGACATCCCGCGACAAGATAACGTCTTGAGCGGGCACACGTACACGCAATGGTGCGCCTGTGCGCCCCAGAGACCCAGGCACCCACAATGGCCCGGCATCCGTTTCGATTTTGGTCAACCCATCATCCGCATGCCCAACGACACGCCCCGTCAAAATAGCGCCAGCGTCGCGCTGACCTATAAACGGAACGGATGCAGGATCTGCAAGAACATCTTCCAGATCGCCCTGCACAACGATGCGCCCATGATCCAAAACCACGATCCGCCGTGCAAGGCGTGCAACTTCGGTCATGTCATGGCTTACATATAGGATCGGAATGTCCGTTTGATCCCGCAACGCTTCCAGATAGGGCAAAACCTCGGCTTTGCGCGGGGCATCTAGCGCGCTTAACGGTTCATCCAGTAGCAGAATTTCTGGCGCAGACATCAACGCACGCCCAAGTGCAACACGTTGACGTTCACCACCCGAAAGGGATGCGGTGCGTCGTTCCAGCAATTGATCCAGACCAAGAACGGCAATCACCGCGTCTTCGTCATGGGTGCCGCCGTAACGCAGGTTTTTCAACACGTTAAGATGCGGGAAAAGTCGTGCATCCTGAAATACATAGCCCACACGCCGCTTATGTGGTGGCAGATGGGACAAATCACTGTCCTTAAGAACCACCGTTGCGCGATCACATTGCAAAAGACCCGCAACGGCGCGAACGATGCTGGTCTTGCCAGAGCCGGACGGGCCAAAGATTGCAGTGATGGCCCCTGGTGCATCAAACGCCGCATCAAGCTGAAACGCGCCAAACGAATGGGACACATCAACCCGCAACATCACGCCATCCTCCGCGCAGCCACACGCTGCGCAAGAATTTCGCTTATGATCAGGGCAACAGCGGCGATCACGATGGACAGAATGGCAAGGCGCAGCGCCAGAGGTTCACCACCTGGAACCTCAAGCAACGTATCTATCGACAAGGCCAGCGTTTGGGTTTCACCCGGAATATTGGACACAAAGGTCACCGTTGCACCAAATTCCCCCATACCTTTTGCAAATCCCAAAACCGCACCGGCCAAGATGCCCGGCCATGCCAAAGGCAATGTCACCGTTCGCAAAATACGCCAACGCGACGCACCAAGTGTTCCAGCCGCTTCTTCCAATCCCTGATCAACCGCGTCTAATGACAACCGGATTGCCCGAACCATCAACGGAAACCCCATAATTGCTGCAGCCAATGCGGCCCCCGTCCAACGAAATGCAAAAATCAGGCCAAAGAGGGATTCAAACGCTTCACCAAGCGGCCCGGTTCGCCCAAAACCGATTAACAACAGATATCCAGTAACAACAGGCGGCATCACAAGGGGCAGATGGACAAGAATATTAAGGGCCTGACGTCCAAAAAACCGACCACGTGACAGCGCATAAGCCGCCGCAAACCCGAACGGCAGGCTAAACAGAGTGGCCCAGAACGCGACCCTTAGCGACAGTATTAACGCCGTCCATTCCGCAGGGCCAAGCCAATCCATCATTGCGCGTCCACCGGAACAAACCCCCACTCCGCCAAAATATCTTGTCCCGCGTGGCTTAGAATATGCGCCATAAATTCAGTGCCTTGTTCGCTGACTACTCCGCCCGAATATACGATCGGTGTGTGGGTGTCAGGGGCAAAGCCGTAGATCTCAACCAAATCGGGCAGCGCGACCAGATCGCTGGCGTAGCCAATTCCAATGGGCGCATCACCACGCTGCACAAACCGTAGGGCCGCCCGTACGTTGGCGGCCTGCACCACGCGCGGTTCCAAGTCGTACCAAATCCCCAATGATCCCAATGCAGATCGCCCATACCGCCCCGCGGGCACGGCTTCGATCTGAGCCATCGCCAAGACACCATCTTTAACAAGTTCAGGTATTTCTGCAGGATCGTGGATCGGTGCGATGTCACGGCCAACCAAGACCAGTCTATTGCCAGAAAAGGCGGCCACGCTCGGCACCGCCCCCTGCCCGACCAGCCAATTTGCCCAGTCTTCATCCGCCAATAGAACCACATCCGCTGGCGCGCCTTGGGCAACCTGACGTGCAATCGCCGATGTCGCCCCAAAGACCAGCCGCACGTCATCCCCGGACTTTGCTTTATAGGCCTCGGCGATATCCTCAACGGCGTCATAAAGGCTTGAGGCCGCAAAAACCGTCACCGTTTCAGCGCGCGACGTCTGCCCCCACAGCACTAAGAAAAGGGCGAACAAGGAGAGAGCTTTTCGAAGTAAATAGGGAAAACTTGGCATTTTAGTTACATTTTTGTAAGGTAGTCTCATAATAATGAATGTGCGCATTAACGCGCACAAAGAGCAACAGGCGGACGACACCCATGAAGGGTTTGCAGCAACAAGAAATTGATTTGGGAGATGCGGCCAAAACGGATTTGCGCACTCAGTTCGCCGCCCTGTGTTATCGTGTGAAAGATGACAAAGTACAGATTTGCCTCATCACCTCGCGTCGTTCGGGGCGCTGGATCGTGCCAAAAGGCTGGCCTATGGATGGTGAAACCCCAACCGATGCTGCCGCGACAGAAGCCTATGAAGAAGCCGGTGTTCGCGGCAAAATTCATCCACGTCCTGTGGGCGTATTTAGCTACTACAAGGTCCGTTCAGACGATGAGTTGCCCTGCATGGCAGTGGTGTATCCCTTGCGCGTCAAAAAGGTGCTGTCCAAATGGCCCGAACGTGAAGAACGAACGCGCAAATGGGTATCGCGCAAAAAGGCGGCCGCAATGGTGGATGATCCCGAACTCGGGGCGATTATCCTTGGGTTTGACCCCGACGGCTTGTGAGTTGCCGAACGCGATTGCGCGCCCTATCTTGTGGCGCACCCACAAAGGACAGTGCCTGTGATCCGCTACACCCTTGTTTGCGACAAAAACCATCGTTTTGACAGCTGGTTTCAATCGTCATCTGCTTTTGACACGCTGGCAAAGGCGGGGCAGTTGACCTGTGCTTTGTGTGAATCGACAAACATTTCGCGTGCAATGATGGCCCCGGCGGTTCCTGCCAAATCCAACACCGCTGACCTAAAGGCCCCCGCGTCCGACGCTGAATCCGCAGTCAAAAAGCTGCGCGAAGATGTTGAAGCCAACAGCGAATACGTTGGTCAAAATTTTGCAACTGAAGCGCGCCAGATGCATGAAAGCGGTACGACAGATCGCGCGATCTACGGCGAGGCCAAACTGGACGACGCAAAGAAGCTAATCGAAGATGGTATTCCCGTCGCACCTTTGCCGTTCATGCCCAAACGCAAGGTGAGCTGATCGCTAGGCGCCGTCGAATTCACACAAGACATGAACCTCTTGGCCCATTTTTTCCAGCCGTTTGCGCCCGCCAAGTTCAGGCAGATCGATCACGAACGCGCAGCCGACAACCTCTCCTCCTAGTCGTTCCAAAAGGGCAATGCCCGCTTCGGCGGTCCCACCTGTTGCAAGCAAATCGTCCACCACAAGAACCTTTGCGCCGGCTTGGATTGCGTCGTCATGTATTTCCATCACGGCCTCGCCGTACTCAAGCGTATAGGGCTGGCTGATGACTGCCCCCGGAAGCTTGCCCTGTTTACGGATCGGGACGAACCCTTTTCCAAGTTGGTGCGCAATCGCTCCGCCCAAGATAAACCCCCGCGCCTCAAGCCCGACAACAACATCGATGTCTGCGCCTGCGTAGGGATGCAGCAATTGATCCACCGCCATGCGAAACCCGCGTGGGTTCGAAAACAATGTCGTCACATCGCGAAACATGATCCCCTCGTGTGGAAAATCAGGGATCGTGCGAATATAATCTTCGACTTTTTTCATCTCTCGGCGCTCCTTCAGCGGGCGGGATAGTGCAGGCGAAGGGCCGCGCGATCTTGCACGCCCAACTTTGCGACAGAATTGCTGTCTTCTGAAAAGACAGACAGGGTTTCATAGTACGGATTGCGAATGTCCGTCATCAACCCCATGGATTGCGTCAATTCTTCTAACATGATCGGCCCTGCCTGATTGATCGGGATGTCAGATGCAAAAACAATTGCAGCCTCGGTCAATTTCAGGTCGCGATTCCAAAAAATCTGCACCTGTGCGGCCCCAATCGGGACACCATCCAGTTCGGGGTAACCTGTTCCGCGGATCGCATCACCGGACACAATAGGCTGTAAATGAACAAGAATATCCACCGTTTCGGATTTCGAGACACGCTGAACATGCAATCCGGGCGCGGCGGAGTTGATCTGCGCAATTGACGTGTCCAATGCGCGATCCATTTCTTTAGCAAGGTCCGCGGGATAGCTTGGCGGTATCTGCGCAAAAGTCACACGTACCACGGGTTGATCCCAGACGACCATTGCCACGTTGCAGCCCTGCCCGGGTGACGCAGCACAGGCCACCAGATGGTAGAAATCCATGTCCGACAGCGGCCCGTCGGTCACAATATATTCCTGTGCCATAACTGGGACCGCTGCCAAAACCATCGCGGCGTACCTGATCACAGCACCCGACCTGCCACGGCATCCAGTTTCGCCAACAAAGCCGGATCGCGTGCGTCCGGTGCCGTCATGATCGCATGATCCAATGCACGATCACATCCATGCGGGCATGGTGCGCGGTTCGGTCCCAAAAGTGCAGGAAGCCCCGCAACCAATGCTTTAGCCGCCGCAGAATTCGCCCCAAGCGTTGCAATGATGTCAGAAATATCAACACTACCGTGATCGGGATGCCAGCTGTCATAGTCGGTGATCATTGCCACGGACGCATAGCAAAGCTCAGCTTCGCGGGCGAGTTTTGCTTCGGGCATGTTTGTCATTCCGATAACATCACACCCCCAAACATCGCGATAAAGCCTGCTCTCAGCCATCGATGAAAACTGCGGCCCTTCCATCGCCAAATACGTGCCGCCCCGATGCACAGTGACGCCCGCCGCACGTCCGGCGTTTTCACAAACATCGCCAAGGCGGGCACATACCGGATGGGCGACGCTGACATGGGCAACACATCCGGTCCCAAAGAACGATTTGTCCCGCGCAAAGGTCCGATCAATGAAATCGCTGACAATGACAAAATCGCCCGGCGCCATGTGGTCGCGAAACGACCCGCAGGCGCTGACCGAAATCACATCGGTAACCCCTAGCCGCTTCAGTGCATCGATATTGGCGCGATATGGGACTGTGCTGGGCGAATGGACATGCCCGCGCCCATGGCGGGGTAGAAACGCCATCTCGACCCCGTTCAAAGTGCCGCACAGCATCGCATCCGACGGCGTCCCCCACGGGCTGTCTACACTGACCCACTGCGCGTCTTCCAACCCGTCAATGTCATACAATCCCGACCCACCGATTATTCCGATTCTTGTTCGCATTTTGAAACCTATCCCACGCCTTTCTCAACCTTGCCGTGCGCTTTGAACGTTGTGAAGACCTCAAATAGACAAATCTCCGCCCGATTTTTGCGCCGCCGCGCAACTATACTTGCGAAATGACACTGTTGCGCAGCTTTCAATTTGTCCCGTTCCCATCGATGGTGACCATCGCAACGACCTTGGTCGCGTGGGTCGTGTGGTGGTGGGCCGACCAAATGCAAACAATCACCGGACCGATCATCATTTCTTTCGTTGCGCGGCTTGCAGTTCAACCGTTCTTGAAATTCTTATTGGAACCGCGCGCGCGCGCCAATATCTCCGCCCATGTCAAAAGCTCGTTCATCGTTCTAAGTGCGTGCGTTTTGTTTGCGGCTCTCGCGATCGCAATCAACTCCGAGCGTTTCTTGCAAATTGCGTTAACCGTTGTTTCGTTTTTCTGGGGCGCTTCGCTCATCTGGTTCGGGATTTTTTCACCTCATTCGCTGGATCGTAAGACCTCGGGCTTTAATGCAGCCCCCCAACATATTGGCGGCATCAACGTCATCATCGGGGCAAGTTGCATTCTCTCGGCCTTCGTTTCAGCTGCGTTGGTTAACCTCGGGGCAAATGCTGTCTGGGTCGCGTTCATGTCCATTGGGCAGGTGATAATGCTCGTACTGTCGCGCTGGGTCGCGGTGATGTGGGTCTTGGCGCAACCTGATGTTCCGAAACCAGAGGGGTGACATCTGCCCCCCCCTCCGCTACACGGCCCGAAACACTCCAATAACCTGTCAGGTGATCCGTTGCGTCAATCCATTTTCGCCACCCTTGTTGGCCGCCTCGAAGATGCGGACCTCAAACCGTCTAGCAAGAACCTAACGCCGGATCGTCTCCGGATTGAGGTTTTGTCGGGTCTGACAGTGGCCCTTGCGCTCGTCCCCGAGGCTGTGGCGTTCGCCTTCGTCGCGGGCGTTGAACCGCTTGTCGGTTTGTATGCCGCATTTATCGTGGGTTTGATCACAGCATTGATTGGCGGACGACCTGGCATGATTTCCGGTGCGACGGGGGCTTTGGCGGTCGTCATGGTGTCGCTGGTCGCCGTGCACGGGGTGGAATACCTTTTTGCGACAGTTGTGCTCATGGGGATTATCCAGCTTTTCGTGGGCTTCATGCATTGGGGTAAATTCATCCGCCTTGTGCCACATCCCGTGATGCTTGGGTTTGTGAACGGGCTGGCAATTGTTATTTTCCTCGCCCAGTTGGGGCAGTTTCAGGTGCCCGGTTCGGCGGAGGGTGGTGGTGGCCACGGCATGGCCTCTGGCGAATGGCTGCATGGAACGCCTCTATACCTGATGTTATCGCTGACGGCGCTAACGATGGCGATCATCTGGGTCTGGCCCAAAATCACGAACCTAATTCCCGCACCTTTGGCCGGTATTGGCATCGTCGCAGCACTTGTGATCGGCCTTGGACTGGATGTGCCGCTGGTAGGTGATCTTGCCAGTATCGAAGGTGGGTTGCCCCCCTTCCACATCCCCGCTGTGCCTTTCACGCTAGAGACATTTTATATTATCTTGCCTTATGCTCTCATCCTGTCAGCGATTGGCCTGATTGAAAGCCTGCTTACACTGAATTTGGTTGGTGAAATCGTCAACAAACGCGGCGGCGCGTCCCAAGAATGCATCGCTCAAGGCGTTGCCAACACCGTCACCGGGTTCTTTGGGGGCATGGGCGGTTGCGCAATGATTGGTCAGTCGATGATCAACGTTAAATCTGGTGGACGCACACGCATTGCAGGGACGGTTGCGGCGCTGTTTCTGCTGGCCTTTATACTGTTTGCATCCGGACTGATCGAAAAAATCCCGCTCGCTGCCCTGGTCGGTGTGATGTTCATGGTCGTGATCGGCACCTTCGCCTGGAACTCGTTCAAGATCATGACAAAAGTGCCACGTATGGATGCTTTCGTTATTGTACTTGTTACGGTCGTAACCGTGATGACGGACCTCGCCACAGCGGTGGTTGTTGGTGTGATCGTATCTGCACTGGCCTATGCTTGGTCCAACGCTACACGCATCTATGCGTCTACCTACACCACCCCCGAAGGCGCGAAGGTTTACAAAATCAACGGACCACTCTTCTTTGGGTCCGCAGATGGCTTTGTCGAGTTGTTTCAGGTGCACGACGATCCGAAATCCGTGATCATTGATTTCGAAGGCTCCCGCGTGGCAGATCAATCCGCCCTGCAAGCGATCGAAGCCGTTGCCGCGAAATACGAAGATCAGGAAAAATCAATCCAGCTGCGCCACCTGACGCGCGATTGCCATTCCCTGCTGTCCAAAGCAGGACATTTGGTCGTGGATAGCGATGATGATCCAGACTACGAAATCGCTGTCGACTATTCGGTCAAAACCGGAATCATTGGCGGGCACTAAGGCAATCGATCAATCCAAATATTGATTGCCCTTTGCACCTGATATAAACACCGCTAAGGCGCACTTGCCCGGGTCCACGGGACGCCGCTATCGGAGCCTCAATTTTTGAAAAATGGTCTGTTGGCCCTCGCCGTTTATGAACGTGCGTTGAAACGATTTGCTGTGGTTCTGGGGATCGGCTCAACACTGGCAATCGTCCAAGGCTGGAACGGCGTCGCCATGGCGCTCAGCCTTCCGTTCTGTCTGATCTGGAGCTATTGCGGCTGGCTTCACACAGAACCCCAATTGAAATGGCTAAACCTGATGTTCACCGCCTTCTATGTCTATGGACTGGCACGCTATTTCATTTTTCTTCCAGCCTAGCACCCAGGGCCGGCGGGTGGGTGCATTTGGCCCCCTTTAGGGGCCAAACAGTCCAGCCCGGCGCCCTTACTCGCTCTTGGGTCTTGCCAGTTGGAATACCTCGCGTACGACCGAATAATCCTGATACCCCCCACGGGCCAACGGCTGGAACCGCGTGACATCAAACAATCCATCCACCAAACAATCATCCCGCAAATGCACGCCTGTAACCTCACCAAAAACCACGAAGTTTGCGGCCCCCTCAATTTTGACAATCTGCGTCATGCGACATTCCAATACTGCTGGCGCGCCCGCAACATGGGCGCAATCGATGGTCTGACACGCGGCTTTTTCAACACCCGCATCCACAAATTCATCAACCTCGCGCGACCAAGGCCCAGATGATCGGTTCATGACATCGCGCATAGCATATTCTACGATATTCACGGCAAACACGCCGGTTTCGCGAATATTGGCAACTGAATCCTTGGTGTCTCCACGATCATCTTTGGCCGATGTTGATGAAAACATGACCTGTGGTGGGACATAAGCTGCGGCATTAAAAAACGAATAGGGTGCAAGGTTATCCGCCCCATTTGCGCCCCGGCTGGAAATCCACCCAATCGGACGCGGGTTGATCACCGCATTGAACGGATTGTGCGGCAATCCGTGGCCGTCTTTTGGTTCATAAAACATCTCGTTTCCCCTTTGCTGCTGCAATATCTTGTTTGCATTGAAACCAAAACAAATGTTCTACCAAAGACATGGAATTATCTGATGAAACGCGCGAGGATTGGTGGGCCGTCGAAGCCCTGTATGATCTGACCTTTGCGCCAGGGCGCAAGGCGCTTTCATCGTATAGATTGCGCGACGATGTTCCGCCGGTTCCAACCTTTTGTCGTGTGGTACGGGATGACGATGGGACTGTTGGGGGCGCCATCCGTTGCTGGCCGATCCGAATTGAACAACACGATGCGTTGCTATTGGGCCCGGTGTCTGTTCACCCAACGCGCCAAGGCGAAGGTTTGGGCGGCCTTATGATCCGCGATGTTCTGGACCGCGCGCAACCGGCCGGGTGGCCCCGCGTCCTGTTGGTCGGCGACTTGCCGTACTACGAACGCTTTGGGTTTCAACGGCTCAATGGCGTTGTGATGCCCCCTCCTACGAATCCTGATCGCGTGTTGGGGTTCGGGTCATGGGCCGGGGTGCGTGGGCGCGTCCGCAAACGTCTGGATTGAAAATCAACATGCACGGCCCCATATCAATTGCATGAAAGTTGACCCCAGCACCCTTGATCCCGTGAACCCCGACACGCCACCTAAGCCCCTTTCAGATACGGCACGTTTGCAGATCGCAGCGCTTGCGGCCCGACAACACAAGGCAACGGGTGTTTTGATGCAAATCGTGTCGTTCCTTGGCGGGCAAGTCGAAGATGGGCTAAAGATGTTGCCCGACACAGCGCGCACGCGTCTTGACGGGGCCGCCGCCCGTGCCTTGCGGGCCAGTTATGATGCCGCTGGACGCAGCCGTGGCGGCATGGGGCGTTTCATTGCAACCGATCGCGCACACAAGGCGCTTGCATCTGTATCTGGCGCACTAGGCGGCTTCGGCGGCCTACCCACTGCCCTTGCTGAATTGCCACTTGCCACAACCGTCATCTTTCGATCCGTCCAACACGTGGCTGAGGAATACGGTGAAAATCCGTTGGATCCCCAAACGCGCGCCCAGTGTCTTCAGGTGTTTGGAAAAGGTGGACCCGGCGAACAAGATGATGGCATCGACACCAGTTTCATAGGCGCGCGCATCGGCCTTTCGGGTGCCGCGATCAACAAATTGATCACCAAAGTCGCCCCGCAATTTGCGACCGTGTTGGGGCAAAAACTTGCTACACAAACGGTACCCATTCTTGGCGCAGCGGCAGGTGCGGGCACGAACTACACGTTTGTCAGCTATTATACAGACATCGCGCACGTTCATTTCGGCCTGCGCGCACTGGCACGAACCTATGGCGCGTCCGCCGTCGAAACTGCGTTCCATGCAGAACTTGCACGTTTGAAAAAACCGCTATTGCGCGCCTAAACCTGACCGCGCAAAAATTCACTGATTGCCCCACGCACTGATTGGTCCCCACGGGTTCGGGATTGATCAATGACAGCTTTGACGTCGTCCAAATTTAGCCGTCGAAGAAGATGTTTCACCGGCCCAATAGATGCTGGCCGCATGGACAATATCCGCAAGCCAAGCGCCGCAAACACCACCGCCTCGATTGGACGCCCTGCGTCTTCTCCACAAAAACTAAGAGGCGTGTTATGGGCCTGACACCGCGCAATCAATTGTTCTAGGAACGTCAAAAAACTAACATTCAGCGTATCGTAACGTCTTCGCACCCGTTCGTTTTCACGGTCCGCGGCGAAGAAGAACTGCTTAAGATCATTTCCCCCGATCGAAATGAAATCGACTTCTTCAAAGAAAATGTCCGGAGCAAATGCAAGGCTTGGGGTTTCCAACATGGCCCCGATTTGCACGTCGCTTGGGAGTGGATGCCCGAGAATACGTTCCCGCGCCATCGCTTTGTCAAATTCTGCGCGCGCCGCGCGGAATTCTTCCAACTGTGCAATGAACGGGAACATCACCGTCAATGGCCGCCCGTTCGCAGCCCGGATCAACGCCTGTAGCTGCATACGCAACACACCGGGTTTTTCCAGCCCGACCCGAATGGCACGCCATCCCATCGCTGGGTTGGGTTCGTCGTTTGGCTTCATATAGGGAAGCACCTTGTCAGACCCAATATCAAGCGTACGAAACGCCACACGCTGGCCTTTGGCCGCGTCCATGACTCGTGCATAAAGGGCGGACAATTCAGCACGCTTTGGCATTTGGGATCGAACCAAAAATTGAAGCTCAGTGCGGAACAACCCGACGCCTTCGGCGCCTGAACTATCAAGTGACGGCAAATCCGCCATGAGCCCTGCATTCATATGCAAAGAAATAACTGCCCCACATGTCGCCTGTGCGGGCAAATCGCGGATACTGGCATATCGGGCCTGTGCCTCGGCTTGCATGGCGATCTTATCACCGAATGCAGATTTTACGGTGTCTTCCGGCCGCAGGTGAACAATGCCTTGTTCCCCGTCCACAAGAATAGGATCGCCATTAAGCGCTTCGGTGGTGATCCCTTTGGCGCGGATCACCAATGGAATGGCCCATGCGCGTGCCACGATCGCTGCGTGGCTCCCGACAGAACCTTCCTCGAGAACAATACCCTTCAGGCCTTTTCCATATTCCAGCAACTCGCCCGGGCCAATATTGCGCGCCACCAGCACAGGGTTATCAGGCACTTCGGCGCCGGTCCCGCTGCCCTGCCCCGTTAAAATACGCAAAAGACGGTTGGACAAATCATCCAGATCATGAAGACGGTCGCGCAGATAACTATCTGCTTGTTCCATCCGCGTGCGGGCTAGGGATTGTTCCTTTTCGACGGCGGCCTCGGCGGATAGGCCCTGCTGAATATCAGCCTCCATCCGTTTCATCCAACCCCGCGAATTGGCAAACATTCGATAGGCTTCAAGCACCTGCTTTTGGTCAGTGTTCACTGTCGTGGTGTCGCTCAACATTTCGTCGACGGAAACACGCAAGGTATCAACAGCCTCGCGCAGGCGGGACAGTTCAACATCCGGATCATCTGCAACAACGTTCGTTACCAAGACGCGTGGTTCGTGAAGGTAAACATTGCCACCTACCGCGCCCTCTTGCCCTACGGTGCCGCGAAACAGCACCGGTTCCTGATGGCGGGCCCGCAAGGCAGCGCCTTCGCCTACGAAAGCGCCGAGTTCGGTCATTTCGGCCAGAACCATTGCCACCACTTCTAACGCATAAACCTCATCCGCGGTCGTCGCGCGCGCTGCCAAGGATTGCACAACCAAAACGCCAAGCGTGTCACCTAGCCGTTGGATCGGAATCCCGCAAAAGCTGGAATAACGTTCTTCCCCTGTTTCCGGCATATACCGGAACCCTTTTGCCCCAGGCGCATCAGCCGTATTGACGACACGTCGGGTTTTCGCGACCCGACCAACAAGACCTTCACCAAGACGCATACGCGTTTGGTGAACCGCCTCTTGTTGCAGGCCTTCTGTCGCACAAAGTTCAAGCGTTTCAGCATCCCGGAAAAGATAAATTGAACACACTTCGGCATTCATAGACGTCGCAATCAGACGAACGATTTCGTCCAACCGCGCCTGTCCGGCATCCGCGCTTGCCATAACGTCACGCAAGCGAACGAGCAATTTACGGCTTTGAGTCTCGAAACGATCTGCCATGTGGTCCCCTGATCTTCGACAAAAGACTACCTGTGCGAGAGTCTGCTCGCAATGGCGTTCGCGTAACAGCGGTGTAACAGCTACCTTGCCCTTGGTGGCCCTTCGGGCGGCCGTGTTAAGACAGTTTCGATGTCTGCCATAATCGAGGCGTTTAATGGGCCGAATTCAAGCGCCTTCGCGTTGTGTTCGACCTGTTTCACGGTGCGTGCACCGGGTAGCGGCACAACGTTGTCCCCGGCTGCCATAATCCAACACAACGCGCCCTGAACCAGACTGCGACCACCGCTTTGAAGCAGTTCACGAACGGCAGCAATCTGTTGCAGATAATTGGGGTTTGCACGCCCATCCACGTAGTAATCATTATAATCCTCATCGACGAAACGAATGTCATCTGCCGTCAGACGTACGTCAGCGGTGTACTTGCCAGACAACAGCCCCATCGCGAGAGGAGAGCGCACGAGCGACCAAAGGCCGTGCGCCGATACAGTTTCGCGGACAGTTTTAGCAGGGACAAAGACGTTCATCGCATGTTCAACGGCCAAGAACCGGTCCCGCTGCGCCATTGCATTGATATTGTGGGGGAAATCTGTGCTCCAGCCAAAGCCCCCTATTTTACCGGCCTGCACGGCCAATTCCATCGCATCAAAAATTTCATACGCAGCGTCCAGCGGGACCGTGTTAGGGTGCAACAACATCAGGTCTATGTGATCGCGTTTCAAACGTTTCAAACACGCATCAATCGACGGATTGACGTTTCTGGGGTTCAGGTCTTCGCCAATCAGCTGCTCAGACGTTTCATCGAATTCCAGCCCGATCTTGCTGATAAGAACGAGATCAGATCGTTGAGACAACGCCTGCCCGATCAAACGTTCACCTTTGCCTGCACCGTATACCGCTGCAGTGTCAAAAATACGGACGCCTTCGGCATAGGCCGCATCCAATGCCCGCAGGCTTTCGGCGGGGTCGGCGTTGGCATAGCCCAAGGCACGGTTTCCCTGATAAAACGGCCCGCTTAACGGCCAACAGCCTAAACCCAAACGCGGTGTGGTAGATGTAATCTGCATCGCTTTCTCCTGTATTGATCACACAAGCCTCGCAGGAAAATGTCATTGCGAAAATGAATGTATATGAAATGATGATTTCATGGATGAAACAAACTGGGATGATTTGCGCCTGTTTCTGGCAGTCGCCAAAGCAGGGGGCCTGTCTGGCGCAATTGACGTCACGGGCCTCAGCGCGCCGACGCTTGGGCGGCGTATGCTGTCTTTTGAACAATCACTTGGCTATGATGTGTTCCGCCGGCATGCAAAGGGCTATGATCTGACACCAGAAGGCAAAGACCTGTTGGCACGTGCAGCGGGGCTTTCAACCCAGATTTCCAGCATGACACAGCGCAGCCCCAACCGGCGCGTCAAAATTTCGGCTGGTATCTGGACCACACGGTTTATTTGCAGCCACGCGACCAGCCTGTCTCACGATGGTGTGACGCTTCGGTTTATAGGCGCGGATCATATCCTTGATATTCCGCATCGCGAGGCCGTTATCGGCATACGCAATCACCGGCCAGATCATATTGGTCTTGCCGTACAGCGCGCGGCGCCAGTGCGATTTGCACGTTATGGGGCCGATGATGCGCCATGGGTTCAAGTGGTCGCGGCAACACCGTCTGCGATGTGGGTGAAAAACACCGCACCTGATCCCGTGATTGAGGTCACGCATCCAACCCATGCCCTTGATCTAGCGCGCAGTGGGGCCGCGCAGGCCGTGTTGCCAACGTTCATCGGCGACACCGAACCTGCACTCGCCCGTTTAAGTGATGACATCGATGAATTGACCCATGATCAATGGGTGGTCAGTCACAACACCGACCGGTTCATCCCCGACGTCCGCAGAACGATTGATCGTCTGGTTTCGATCCTAAGCCCCTAGACGTCAATATCGTAGGTCACCCATTCGGTCGCCTCTGCGACCTTGTCATAAAGCCCGCGCGCGCGCGCGTTATCCGCTGCGGTTATCCAACGCACAACGGAATGCCCTTCGGCTGCAGCTTTGGATTTTACTGCGTTAATCAATTCCGCAGCAGCGCCTGATCCGCGCGCAGCAGGCGACACGAACAAATCGTCCAAATACAGCCCAGATGCCGCCGCCAAAGGCCGCGCAAAGACTCGACAATGGGCAATTCCGACCAAGACACCATCATGTTCAGCACCAAAGCCAAACACTTCGTGTGTCGGACTTTCCAGCCACGTCCAAACGCGTGCGCGCATCTCAGGGGTTTGAACAACCCCGTAGAACTGCGCATAGGCCGCATACAATGCGTCCCAATCGGCGCGATCCGCCGAAGTCAAACCGCGGATGTTCACGCTACTTTTTCAAGCTCAAACGCATCATGAAGCGATTGCACAGCAAGTTCCATGTACTTGCGATCGATCAGCACGGAAACCTTGATTTCAGATGTCGTAATGACCTTTATGTTCACGCCCTCGTCGCGCAGCACCGCAAACATTTTGGCGGCCACGCCCGCATGTGATCGCATTCCGATCCCGACGATAGACACCTTGGCCACGTCTTTGTCTGCGACCAAATCGTGGAAGTTGATTTCACCTTCGGACTTGGCATCTGCCATCGCCTTTTCGGCCCGCGCCACCTGATCGATCGGACAGGAAAACGTCATGTCTGTGCGTCCATCTTCTGAAATATTCTGCACAATCATGTCGACGTTCACGCCAGCTTCGGCCAAGGGGCCAAAGATGGCCGCAGCAATTCCGGGGCGATCCGCCACCGAAATCAACGTCATTTTCGCTTCGTCGCGGCTGAAGGCCACACCGGCCACTACATTGGATTCCATGATTTCTTCCTCCGCACAGACGAGCGTTCCTGCTTCGTCGGATTGTTCTTCAAATGATGACAGCACGCGCAATCGAACCTTAAACCGCATCGCCAGTTCAACGGATCGGGTTTGCAAAACCTTGGCACCTAAAGACGCGAGTTCCAACATTTCCTCAAACGAGATTTTGTCGAGCTTACGCGCCTTGTCCGTGACGCGCGGATCGGTCGTGTAAACCCCATCAACGTCCGTGTAGATATCGCAACGCTCAGCACCGAATGCGGCCGCAAATGCGACGGCGGTTGTATCGGACCCGCCGCGCCCCAGTGTGGTAATACGCCCTTCTGGGGAAACACCCTGGAATCCGGCGACCACGGCAACCTTCATTCCTTCGCCAAACTTGACGTTGATGTTGTCTGTCGGGATGTCTTCGATCCGCGCGTTGGCATGGGCGGACGTCGTATTAACCGGCACCTGCCAGCCTTGCCAACTGCGCGCGGGCACATCCATTTCCTGCAGGGTCAACGCCATCAATCCAGCGGTCACATTTTCCCCACTTGATACAATCGCGTCGTATTCGCGTGCGTCATACAAGGGCGACGTATCATTGACGAAACCAACCAACTTGTTGGTTTCGCCTGACATGGCCGATACAATGACAATCACGTCATAACCTTTGGCCACTTCAACGCCGACCCGCTTTGCCGCGCGTTTGATCCGGTCAAGCGTCGCAACGCTCGTTCCGCCAAATTTCATTACCAATACAGGCATGGGTCTTCCTAATTTCTAATCCGCGCCCTGATAGGCGCTCAGACCTCCGCGCGCAAGACAGCGCCGGGATTCATAATTCCACGTGGATCAATCGCATCCTTAATCGCCCGCATCATCGCCAATTTCGCCGGATCGCCGTAAGTCTCCAGATCTTTTACTTTTAACCGCCCGATCCCATGTTCCGCGCTGACCGATCCGCCAAGTTCATGCACCAGATTGTGAATCGCAGCCTTAATCTCAACCCGTTGGTTTTCATGATCGGCCCGATTGCGGCCCCTGATCGGAAACACGTTGTAGTGTAAATTTCCGTCACCAAGATGCCCGAAGCAATTAATTCGAAATTCCCCAATGCGCGCAAGAATCGCTGGTGCCCGGTCAATGAAATCTGGCACGGCAGAGATCGGCACCGAAATATCATGGGACGACACGGACCCGATGCGTCGGTTCGCTTCGGGGATCATTTCGCGGATGGCCCATAGATCGCGCGCCTGTTGTTGTGATTGCGCGATTACCCCATCGCTTACCAATTCACCCGCCGCCTCGAACACATCCTCCAGTGCCTGTTCTGCTGATTGCCCATGGGGCAAACCAACCTTCATTAACACGCACCATTCCGGCGGCTTTGAAAATGGCGCGCGGTATTCCAAATCCGTCTCATCCAGAAACACGAAACCCTGTTGGTGGATAAGCTCGAACCCTGAAATCACATCGCCTAACCGCTCTGCCGCGCGCGCAAGCAGCGCCACCGCAGCAGCTGGACTGTCCACGACAAACATCGCGGTTCCGTCTTCGGCGGGGCGTGGCATCATGCGCAATGACGCGCCTGTAATAACCCCCAGTGTTCCTTCGGACCCAATCATCAAATCGCGTAGATCATAGCCCGTATTGTCTTTGCGCAGACGGCTCATGCCGTTCCAGATCGTTCCGTCAGGCAATACCACTTCAACGCCGAGGCATTGCGCCCGCGCATTGCCATAACGGATCACGTTCAACCCACCGGCGTTTGTCGCCAACAATCCGCCAATCCGCGCCGACCCTTCAGAGGCAAGTGACAGGGCAAACAACCGCCCCACATCTTCAGCAGCGCGCTGCACGTCAACCAAAATGACCCCCGCGTCGACCTCAATGACGTTTTCATCGCTGTAAACACCACGCACCGATTTCATCCGAGCCAGCGACAAGACAATCGGCACAAAGTCTTCGACAATTTGTCCGCCCACCAAGCCTGTGCCGCCGGAATAAGGTACAACAGGAACATGTGCCGCATAACAAGCAGCCATCAACGCCGATACTTCGCCAACGCTGGCGGGTGATACAACAGTGCCCTGCCCGCGCCACCGCCCTCGTGGTTCATTCAAAAACCCGGCAGCGTCAGCACCAAATGCAGCCTGCGGCAAAATTGTCCGAAGATGGGTGATAAACGGGGCGTCTGCACGTGATAGGGTCATACCTGTTGTCTCCCATGCTGCCCCAAAATGCGCAACGCCCCCGCTTCAGCTTAACAGATAAAACTCAGGGAAAATGCGCCCGAAGGCAAAGCACCGATCGCCGTGCCGCTTTGGAAGGTCATTGGGTTGTCAAGAACCGCGGGTCCAGCACCATCACCGTGCGTTGCGACGGAAGATCGCCAAGCGATAACATGCGCGATGTCTGGCCTGTGGCATCGACGCGATACCCGCTTTCTTGCATCGCGGACAGAAAATCATCCAAAGTGCGTTGACCAAACCAATGCATCGGGATCACGACCGTCGCACGCAGCCGATCCAGAACCCGCACCAAAGTATCGTGATCCAACGTGAGCCCGCCATCAACAGCCGCCATGACCACATCCATCCGACCAAGCGCCGCATATTGGGCGGGGGTGGGTTCGTGGTGTAAATGCCCAAAGTGCCCAATACACAACCCTGCGGCTTCGAACACGAAAATTGAATTGCCATACTCCGTGTCACGTCCTTCGCGGCCACGCGTACTGGTGTGTACGTTGCGCACGAGCATATCGCCAAGATCGATATAGTGATCGCGCGGCGCCCCCGCATCCGACCATCCCTTTAGCACATGTAAAATCGCTGGGTCGGGAAACGACGTCCAATGACTGGAATGCGCGTTGTTCATCGTGATGACATCGGGCAAGAAATCAACATTTCCATAATACCCTGTAAAATCCGTCATGGCGGATGTTCCACCCTGCGATTGGATTAAGAACATCGAATGATCAATATAGGTGATCCTTACCTTGTCCTGCGGGATTGGCTCAGCCCATGATGCGCGGTGGATGTATTCTATCCCCGGCGCGGTTTGCGATAGGGCGATACAGTGCGACGGGATGCGATCCTGTGCAGTCAGGGGTGGCGACAAGCCGGCCACAATCAGCCCGCAAACAAAACCCATGATGACACGTAATCCTTTCATGCAAAATAGGGTAGCGCCGACCACCCGTTTGGCAAATCCAGCATCTGCCGACGTTATCCGACGTCTGTTTTCCCGCGGCGATCATGACGCAAATTGGCGTACAACACATGATTGCGCCACCGCCCATCGATCTGCAAATAGGCCTGTGCCACGCCTTCATATTTATAACCGCAGGATTCCAGCAGCGCGCGTGACGGTGTGTTTTCAGGAAGACACCCGGCCTCGATCCGGCTTAGGTCAAGGGTGGTGAAGGCATAATGTACCACGGCCTCAATCGCCTCTCGCATATAGCCTTGACGTGCGTAGGCCTGACCAATCCAATATCCGGTCGTTCCAGCCTGTGATGGGCCACGACGAATATGATCAAGGGTGATTGCACCCAGAACCGCATCGTCGCTGCGCCGGATCAAAAACAGCGGAATTGCGGTGCCACTGGCGATAGATCGCTGCGCCCAATACACGCGGTTCGTAAAACTACGCCGGGTCAGATGATCCCGCGCCCACGTCGGTTCCCACGGTGTCAGAAAATCGTGGCTGTCATGGCGCAGCGCCGCCCAAGATCGAAAATCCCCGTGTACCGGTGGGCGCAGTGTCATCCGCTCCGTTTCGAGCTGGACCTTCTTGCGCGACCGAAGCACTAGGCCGCCAACCTAGCCTTTAACGCCTCCAGGGCGGGGGCCTGTTCAATCGGACCGTATAAAGCCATCGCTTTGCCCGCGTCCGTAATCAACCCCGCGCCAAAACTGCGTACATCACCTGTTGTAACTGAATCAATCCGTTCGATTGTGTCTTCAATTTTTGGCACTTCGCCCCAAATTGCAACCATACGGGCCAGTCGTTCAGCACGGTTAGACGGGCTTTCAAGACCCATCAACATACCGGCCTTCATCTGCGCACGGGCGCGCGCAACTTCCTGCGCGCTCATGTCATCGGCGGCGCGTTTCATTTCATCAATCGTCAACGTTGCAAGATCACCCAACTGATCCGCGCTGGTACCAGCATAAACGGTCATCATACCAGTGTCAGCATAGGCACCAGCCTGCGCAAAGATCGTGTAACACAGGCCACGATTTTCGCGCAGTTCCTGAAACAGGCGTGACGACATCCCACCACCCATTGCAATGGCATGGATTTGAGCCGCATAAATGCCCGGATCCCGATAATCGGGGCTTTCAAAGGCCAGCGCGAAATGGGCTTGTTCCAACCCTTTGACGATCCGCCGCTCGCCGCCGGCAAAGGCCGCGGGTTCAGCGGCACGGGGCCGATTGCGGGCAGGCAAATGCCCAAACAGCTTTTCCGCCAAAGCCAAAAGAGCATCAGGATCGACCGCACCAGCCGCTGACAGGATCATCTGATCTGGACCGTAGTGTTCGCCAACAAAGTCGGACAAATCCGCGCGCGAAAACGCGCTCACCCGTTCCGTTGGCCCAAGTATCGTCCGACCAATCGCCTGATCAGGGAACGCTTCTTCCTGCAACCAGTCAAAAATGATATCATCGGGGGTATCCAGCGCCTGTCCGATTTCTTGCAAAATCACACCGCGCTCCACCTCAATCTCGGATGGATCAAACACAGGATTCAACAAAATGTCCGCGATGACATCCAACGCCAATGGAACATCGTTCTCCAACACGCGCGCATAATAGGCCGTCATTTCGCGTGACGTGTAGGCATTGATATAGCCACCCACGTCTTCGATTGCCTCGGCAATTTGCAGCGCGGATCTGCGCTGGGTTCCTTTGAACGCCATGTGTTCAAGAAAATGGGCTATGCCGTTTTGTTCGGCCCGTTCATGACGGCCCCCCGCTGTGACCCAAATCCCGATGGATGCGGATTTCAGGCCCGGCATTTGTTCAGTCACAATACGGAACCCGTTGGACAGCGTGTGCATTTGGACGGTCAATTCTGGGTCCGTTCCTTGATTAGAGTTTGTAGCGCAGACAGATCGTTTGGAACCCGCGTCACCCGTTCTGCGCGCTCATACAGGTCTGCCATATGGGGCGGCAAGGGCGGATGCTGCCGTGTCGCCTGTTCAACAGCGGCAGGAAACTTCGCAGGATGCGCGGTTGCTAATGTGATCATCGGTGTGGATGATTGAAAATCATCGGCCACTTTGACGCCAACCGCACTGTGCGGACACAGCAATTCACCTGAGCGGGTTAGCTCATTCGTGATCGCGGAATACGTTTCATCCTCGGACGCGCGACCGGATGCAAAAGTATCACGCAGCATGTCGATCGCCCCTTGGGATATCGTGAATTCACCCTTCGATTTCAATTCATCCATTTGCTTCGCAACGATGGCGCCATCACGATCATAAGCTTCAAACAGGGCGCGTTCAAAATTAGATGACACCTGAATATCCATCGATGGGCTGATGGATGGCACAACGCCTTCTTTGGTCTGCGCACCGGTTTCTAGCGTCCGGTGCAAAATGTCGTTCTGGTTTGTCGCAATAACGAGCTTATCAACTGGAAGACCCATGCGTTTGGCAATGTAGCCCGCAAAGATATCCCCGAAATTCCCTGTGGGAACCGTGAAATTCACGGGCCGCAAGGGCGCGCCAACAGAGACTGCACTGGAAAAGAAATAAACGACCTGCGCAAGCACACGGCCCCAGTTAATCGAATTCACCCCCGCCAGACGCACACCATCGCGAAAATCAAAATCATTGAACATGTCCTTCAGGGCCGCCTGACAATCATCAAAATCACCATCCATTGCCAGCGCGTGCACGTTGCTTTCTACGGGTGTCGTCATTTGGCGCCGTTGAACTTCGGATACGCGTCCGTGTGGATACAAAATGAACACATCCACATTGCTGAGCCCGCGAAACGCCTCAATGGCCGCAGACCCCGTGTCACCAGACGTGGCACCGACGATCGTGATCCTCTCCCCCGACCGGGTGAGGGACGCCTGAAACATCTGCCCGATCAACTGCATGGCAAAGTCTTTGAAGGCCAATGTCGGACCGTGAAAAAGCTCAAGCAGATAATGATTGCTGTCCAGCTGCTTTAGCGGCGCGCGGGCAGCGTGGTTGAAACCGTTGTAGGCTGCTTTGATCAACCCGCGAAATTCTTCGTCTGTGAAGGTTTCCCCGATGAACGGGCGCATCACCGTAAACGCGATCTCTTCGTAGGATTGGCCCGCCATGTCTGCGATCTGATCACTGGTCAGTGTCGGAATAGTCTCCGGCACATACAGCCCGCCATCGCGCGCAAGGCCTGTCATCATGGCCTGTTCAAACGTCAGCTTGGGCGCGGTGCCACGGGTGGACACATACATCATATCAGTTTTCCTTTCGGCGCTGTCCGCGCGCAAGATAAAATGCGGTCATTGCGACCCAAACCACCGCCAATAGAAACCATGTAATCGCATATTCCAGATGGTCGTTCTTGATGTTGCGGGTGTCCACCGGCAATGGCGTTAACCTCGCGTCATAATCAGATGCAGCAGACAAAACCACCAAAACAGGTTCCGTCTGGAGCGCTAGGGCCATCGCTGGCACATCGCGTGCATACCATTCATCGCCTTGAGGTGACTGTTCGGAAATGTCATCGGGCCAGATCAGGTTGCCTTGTACTGTGACCGCATCAAGGAGCGGCTGTGCATCATCAGCGTATAGCGGCAGCAAACCTTGATCGAGCATCACGCGCCGCCCGTCGGTGGTTTCGAATGCGGAAATGATGTGGTGGCCAGTTCCAGCCGCAGTTCCGCTATCCAGAAACCGGATTTCTTCGCCTGTCGCAGCACCTTGCATTATGACAGTTCGGTAATTGTCGACATTGCGTATTGGCGCGTCGGGCAGCGGAACCGGATCTTGCGCCAATCGCCCCTCAATGTCTGCCAAAACACCTAATTTCCAGTCGAGCCGGTCAAGCTGCCAAAATCCAAGCCACAGCAAAACCAGTAGCCCGCCCAGCCCGATCACAAGTGGAAAGAGAAGTCTGCGCATCACATGCCCCAAAAGATAAAACGCGCAAGGCGTCTGCCCTGCGCGTCTTGTCGTGCCTTTGGCCTTAGGTCAAGGTCGCTTACTGGCCCCAGACGTAAACAGCGGCGAACAGGAACAGCCAGACCACATCCACAAAGTGCCAGTACCAAGCTGCGGCTTCAAAACCGATATGCTGCTCAGCGCTGAAGTGGTTCTTGCGCACACGCAGGTAGCATATGAACAAGAATATTGTGCCGATGATCACGTGGAACCCATGGAACCCCGTCGCCATAAAGAAGTTGGCGCCGTAAATGTTGCCCGCAAGGCCAAACGCCGCGTGGCCATATTCATAGGCTTGAAAGATGGTGAAAATTACACCCAGAACAACGGCCAGGATCAGACCGTATTTCATATCTTCACGATTTTCTTCGTGAACCAACGCATGGTGCGCCCATGTCGCAGCCGCACCGGAACACAACAGGATGAGCGTGTTGATCAGTGGCAGATGCCAAGGATCGAACGTTTCGATGCCAACGGGGGGAAAAACGCCGTCAACCGCAGGCGATTGTGGCCCCATCGGGTACATCGCGTGTTTGAAAAAGCTCCAGAACCACGCGGCAAAAAACATGATTTCAGACATGATAAACATGATGAAACCGTAGCGAAGGCCAATTTGCACAACCGGGGTGTGGTCACCCTGATGGCTTTCGACGATGACCTCGGCCCACCACGCGTACATGTTATAAAGAACGCCCGCAAAACCCATCAAGAACAGGTAGGGGTTGGAATTGTTGTCCATCCAAATCACAGCGCCAAACAGCATCACAAAAACGGAAATTCCCGTCAGCAATGGCCAGATAGAGGGTGGCAAAATGTGATAGTCGTGGTTCTTTTCGTGGGCCATTGTCTCGCGTTCCCTTACGGCTTGGTCTTAATTTAGATCGTTTTGCAGCAGCACATCAGCTGCAGCTTGTTCGTAGTCCTGAGGCAAATCGTTCCGGTGGAACGTATAACCCAGCGTGATGGTGTGTATATACTGGCCTTCGTAATCTTCGACGATCGCGGGATCGACAAAGAAAGACACCGGCATGTTAATGGTCTCGCCCGGTTGCAAGATCTGTTGTTCAAAACAAAAACAATCGATCTTGTCGAAGAATGCACCAGCTTCGTAGGGCGCCACATTATACGACGCCGCGCCTGCGATAGGGTCTTCTGTCGGGTTAGTAGCCTCATAAAAGGCAAGCGCAGTTTCCCCAATGCGCACTTCCATTTCGCGCTGTGCGGGCTTGAACGTCCACGGCATGTCACGCGCTGTAGAAGATTCGAAGCGGATCGTTATTGTTTGATCAAGAATCGTATCTGATTCAGTCGTGGCCACGTTGGTTACACCACCAAAACCTGTGACGCGGCAGAACCAATCATAAAACGGCACCGACGCCCAGGCGAGCCCACCCATCAACAGCACAACACTGACGGCCTGAACCGCGGTGCGATTCGGGCCTTCGGGGATGTATTTGAATGGATTAACGCTCATTCACCCGCCTCCGCAGCGGCAGCTTGTTCGGCGGCACGTTGTTCTGCGGCTTCCATCGCACCGGGTTCCAGCGCGGGGCGCGCCACATGATCAAATCGTTCCATTTGCCGGATATCCGTCAGGCCAAGCACCTTGACGACTGTCAATCCAAACACAATGCCAATAACCCCAATCAACAAAAGGCCAACACCCATGTTGCGCCCTTTGCGGCGGTCGTGGATTTCATGTTCTACTTTCAGTACCATGTTACCACCCCGCCCAAGCTGTCAGCCCATAGGCTCGCAACAAAGCCTCAATCAGCAGCGCGGTGAAGTGGCCAAACAGGTAGTATAGCGACACTTTGAATGTGTGCTTTTCTACGGCGTGATTGTCCGCCTCGGATTGAACGTCAGTGCGCGTCCAGATGTCAAAGCAGCCCTTGAGGAACCAAATATTCAAACCCAACGCGACAACCAAGTACAGCGGGCCACCAATCGACGTAAACCCAAGCCACAGCGCGACCACAACCAAGGGGACGCAATAGGCAAGAATGTGATTGCGTGTCACTTTGCGACCGTGCGTTTCGGTCAACATAGGGACATCAGCATCGCCATAATCGGATTTAACGAACAACGCCAAAGCCCAGAAATGCGGCGGTGTCCACATAAAGATCAGCATGAACATCAAAACGGATTCTACAGATACGCTTCCTGTCGCGACGGCCCATCCGATCATCGGGGGAAACGCCCCCGCTGCGCCACCAATCACAATGTTTTGCGGGGTCGATCGCTTGAGCCACATAGAATAGACGACGGCATAGAAAAAGATCGTGAACGCCAGCAATCCAGCCGCCAAAGCATTCGTCGCCAAGAACAGCAAGACAATCGCAAAACCCGAAAGCGCAAGACCAATGCCCAGCGCTTCACCCGGCTGAACGGCGCCGGATGGGATAGGGCGTTTTGCCGTACGTTTCATGACCGCATCTATGTCAGCATCCCACCACATGTTGAGCGCACCAGATGCCCCGGCCCCCACCGCGATGCACAAAATGGCAACAAAACCGACAAACGGGTTCACGCCTGTCGGCGCAACCAGCAGACCAACCAACGCCGTAAACACAACCAGCTGCATCACACGCGGCTTCATCAGGGCGAAATAATCGCCCATCTGCGCCTCATTGGTTTGCGTCTGATTGGTTGCGTCGGTCATTGCGATCCTCGGTTGAAATCAGGTAAACCCCAGCCTTTAGGCTGGGAATTCTTCTTTCGCGCCTGCAAGCCATTCTTCATAGACTGCAGGATCGACGACCTTGACCGTGATCGGCATATAGGCGTGGTCTTTGCCACACAGTTCGGAACACTGACCAAAATAGATGCCTTCGCGTTCAGCATTAAACCACAATTGCGCAAAACGTCCCGGAACCGCATCTTGCTTTACGCCAAAAGATGGGATCGTCCAGGAGTGAATGACGTCAGCACCAGTGATTGTCATGACAACCGTTGCGCCGACAGGCACAACAACAGCCGTGTCCGTCGCAAGTCCAAATTCATCACGCGAGTATCCGGCGTCTTCCAGTTGCGCGACGATACCATCGTTCAGGTTACCTTCGTTGTAGCCGATCATGTAGCTTTCAAAGAACACGTCTTCATCGGTGTATTCATAGCTCCAGAACCACTGATAACCGGTTACAGTAATGTTGATGTCACCTTCAGGGATTTCCTGTTGCTTGAACAAAATCGGCAAGGAAAACGCGCCGATAAAGACGAGGATCACAATCGGCACGATCGTCCACGCAACTTCAAGCGGCGAATTGTGGGTGAACGTGGCAGGTTCGGGGTTACGTTTGGCGTTATACCGCAAGACGACCCAAGCCAGCAGACCTGTTACGAACAACGAAATCACGGTGATGATGATCAACAGAAAGCCATCAAGCCATTGCAAATCGCGGGCCAATTCGGTCGCCGCAGGCTGAAATCCGGTGGCACCCGGTGTCGGCGCGCCGACAATCTCAAGATCTTCAATCGCGGTTTGCGCTGCGACACCGCCAGCGACCATGGCGGTCACGGCAGAAAGACCAAGGCGTTTTGCAACAGTCATCATTTGCATATCTATCCCTAAGTAACTGAGCGCGAGCAACGCGCTGTCTTTGGTTCCCCACGGAATCCCTTTGGACGGAATCCCGTTGTATTCGGTGCTGCTCATCCCATATCCTGTCAGTCAACTCAAGCGATCCAGACGTGTCAAACCGTCGCTTTTCGATCCAAACCCGCGAAACAGTCAGGAAAACCCATATGGCCGACGATCCCTTCCGCCCGTTCGACACCAATTTGGACCAAGACACCGCCTTGGCGATGGTCCGCGATGCCACGGCGGGGGCAGATGACGGTGAATTGTTCCTCGAACGGCGCAGGTCCGAGGTTTTGTCATTCGACGACGGCCGGATTCGGACTGCCAGCTATGATGCGTCAGAAGGGTTCGGGCTGCGCGCGGTCCGCGGAGAGGTGGCAGGCTATGCGCATTCCACCACGATAGACGAACACGCACTGCACCGCGCAGTAGCAACAACACGACTGGCAGTGGGCGCTGGTGGCGGCACGCTCGCAGATGCGCCGCCGCGCACCAATACAGTCCTTTACACGGATGCGGATCCGATGGCCGAAGCAACATTTCCCGCCAAGATTGATCTGTTGAAAGAAATTGATGCGTTTTGCCGGGATCTTGACCCGCGGGTGGTTCAGGTCAGCGCAACGCTGGCAGCCTCCCACCAAGAAGTCGTGATACTTCGCCCCGAAGGAACGCTGGTGACGGACATACGACCAATGTCGCGGCTGAACATTTCGGTGATCGTAGAACACAATGGCCAACGCGAAAGCGGCGGCATGGGCGGCGGTGGGCGCGCGGGGCTCATCGGTTTGATGGCGCCTTCGCATTGGCAACCCGTCGCGCGCGAGGCGTTGCGTATTGCCATCGTGAACCTTGAGGCCGAGCCCGCCCCTGCAGGTGTGATGGATGTTCTGTTAGGCCCCGGCTGGCCCGGAATCCTATTGCACGAAGCCGTTGGCCACGGGCTTGAGGGGGATTTCAATCGCAAAGGCACGTCCGCCTTTGCCGGTCTTTTGGGTGAACAGGTTGCCGCCAAAGGGGTAACAGTGCTGGATGACGGCACGATTCCTGATCGACGTGGTTCAATCACCGTGGATGATGAAGGCACGCCATCCGGTAAAAACACGTTGATCGAAGACGGTAAATTGGTCGGCTATATGCAAGATCGCCAAAACGCTCGGCTGATGGGTGTCGCGCCAACAGGCAACGGGCGCCGCGAAAGTTTCGCCCACATACCCATGCCACGCATGACCAACACATATATGTTGGGTGGCAAAGACGACCCGAAAGATATGCTCGCAGGGCTAAAGGACGGCATTTATGCTGTCGGCTTTGGTGGTGGGCAAGTAGACATTACAAACGGCAAATTCGTGTTCAGCTGCACCGAAGCCTACCGCGTCAAAAACGGTCAAGTCGGCGCACCCGTGAAAGGTGCTACGCTGATTGGGGATGGCGCCACCGCGCTCAAACACATCCGCGGGATCGGCAACGATATGGCGCTGGACCCCGGCATTGGCAATTGTGGCAAGGCCGGACAATGGGTCCCCGTCGGTGTTGGTCAGCCAAGTCTGATGATCGGCGGACTAACCGTTGGCGGCGTTGCCATGTGATGCAAAGAACGCGGATTCCATTTTGGCGTACCAATCCTGCTGGTCTCCCCGCATCAGGACCAATACCCTTTTTGACAGGGATTTTTGCAGTGAAAATCATACCCGGTCTGCTAGGGATCCCAGCTAAGCCGGAGGTAAAATGACCCGATTACATGCAACATGTCTTTGTGGGGCCGTGACCATCACCCATTATGCGCCAGAAAAGTTAGTGCGCTGCAATTGCAAGGCGTGCCGCCGCTATGGTGCGCTTTGGGCGCATGGTGACCTGCCCGACATAGAAATAACCGAAACAGGGCCGATGATCCGCTACCGCAGAACAGATGGGGATGGCGACCTGGCGTTCGTAAGTTGCGGATCCTGCGGCGCTACAACCCATTGGGAATCAGTCGATCCGGCCTCGACACGGCGTGCAATGAATGCCGCGCTTTGTGACGACTCTCAGCTTGCTCAACTGCCTCTTCGTCACTTCGATGGAGCAGATACATGGACGTTCCTTGACTGATCTCCGCCTGTCCTTGCGACATCCGTTTCGCACCCCGAAGTTAACGGGGCAACAAGTTGGATGGTTTCGCCCAGCAGCAGCAATTATCATTGCGATGTTCCTGCCTACGCTCTTGGCGGGCGCGATTGTGTTTAACGGCGGTCCCGTTTTTACAGGGCCACCTAAAGATGGGAACAGCTATGGATTGGCAGACCATATCGGCATCGTGCTGGCCTGCTTGTCCGTGTCTGTCGTTGTGTCGTGGATGATCGCCCCGGTCGCTTTGTTAGGCCTTCGCGCCGCTGCGATGTTGGGTTGGGCTGGATGGGGAACAGCCATACTCAGCGCAGTTTTTCTTGGTCTGCCACTGGCCCATCTCGCGCTCAATGGCGATCTGACGACCGATGAACATGCAATTCCAGTGCATTTGACTGTCGCGATCGCATGTCTTGGCCTGTCCGTCTGGGCTGCGTTTTGGGGATTGATCGCGCTTCGTCAAAAAAGACTTAGGCGCCGCAGCGATTGCTAACCTTCCATTAACCTCGTGGGCCTAAACCTGATTCTGCAACAGGCGGAGACGACAGGATGACCGAAGACGACAGTTCTTCCACTCACCCCCCACTCCCACCCACCACGGAAGATGATCGGTTTGATCGGCTTCGTTTGTTGCGCTCTCGCCGGGTGGGTCCGGCCACCTACCGTAAACTGATGGCAGAACATGGCACAGCACGCGAAGCGCTGGCCGCCTTACCGCAAGTGGCCGCTTTGGCAGGCGTTGACAATTATGAGATCTGTCCCAAAGCAGTTATCGCATCAGAATTCAAAGCCGCGCGCGTTGCTAGGGCCCGTTTGGTATTTGCTGGGGAGCCTGATTTCCCCGCCAGTCTTTGTGAAATTGACGACGCCCCGGTGGCGATGTGGATGACAGGGCAATTGTCGGTCCTAAGACGCCCGCTGATTTCATTGGTCGGCGCGCGCAATGCGTCCTCTCTCGGGACTCGAATGGCGCGCAAACTGGCCGCTGATCTGGGTGAGGCCGGTTTCACAGTGGTTTCCGGCCTTGCGCGCGGGGTTGATGCGGCTGCACATACGGGTGCACTGCCAACCGGCACGGTCGCCGTTATGGCTGGCGGCGTGGATGTTTTGTATCCAGCCGAAAACGCTGGTCTTGCCAAAGACATTATCAGGACCGGGCTTCGCCTATCGGATCAACCGATGGGCATGCAGCCCCATGCGCGTCATTTCGTGTCCCGAAATCGTATCGTTGCAGGGATGAGTTTGGCCACAATCGTGATCGAAGCCGCTGCAAAATCCGGCAGCCTGATTACAGCGCGTTGTGCCCTAGATCAGGGGCGCGATGTTTTGGCTGTCCCTGGCCATCCGTTCGATGCGCGCGCCTATGGCTGCAATATGTTGATCCGCGACGGCGCAACATTGGTTCGCAGCGTGGCGGATATTGTTGAACATGTTGGCGACCCGAAAGTAACGCAGGAACAGGTTGCGCCCCAGCTTCCGCTGGATGCCCCGCCCCACCCGCGCAATTCGCTGCGTGACACGGCGCTTTTGCATGATGATATCTTGTCTCGCCTTGGGCCGGATGCAATTGCAGAAGATCAGTTGATCCGAAGCCTTGGCGCGGCTGCGACGGCCGTCGCGCCCATTCTTATGGATCTAGAATTGGATGGTAAAATCATCCGGCAGGCAGGTGGCATGCTGGCCCGTAGCGCCTGAACATCACAACATTTTGGACACCGTGACACCGCCTTTATTACGTTTGCCGAAGATGTTGCATTGACAATCCGGAATGCCCCACCACATTTTGCGCGACCAGATCGGTTGTGTTCTTGAAAGGATTCCCATGCCAGTTGTTGTTGTTGAATCCCCGGCTAAGGCCAAGACAATCAACAAATATTTGGGCTCTGACTACACCGTCTTGGCGTCATATGGCCACGTGCGGGACCTGCCACCCAAAGACGGTTCTGTCGATCCCGAAAACGATTTCGACATGCTTTGGGAGGTCGCAAGTGATTCCAAAAAGCACATAAAAGCGATCGCAGATGCCTTGGCCCAGGACAACGAATTGATCCTCGCAACTGACCCGGACCGCGAAGGCGAAGCCATCAGTTGGCACCTCGAAGAAGCACTGCGCAAACGCAAGTCCATCAAGAAAGACACTCCTGTGTCGCGGGTCGTCTTCAACGCGATCACAAAATCCGCCGTCACCGAAGCGATGAAAAATCCGCGTGTTGTCGATCAACCGCTGGTGGACGCATATCTTGCGCGCCGCGCGCTCGACTACCTTGTGGGATTTAAACTTAGCCCAGTTCTTTGGCGGCGCCTGCCCGGCGCGAAATCTGCAGGACGTGTGCAGTCAGTCACCCTGCGCATCATTGTCGAACGCGAAATGGAGATCGAGGCGTTTAACAATCGCGAATATTGGTCCGTTAAGGCGCTGCTTCAAACCCCGCGCAATCAAGCCGTTGATGCGCGCCTGACAGTGTTGGCGGGCAAAAAGCTCGATAAGTTCGATCTTGAAAACGAAACACAGGCCGAATTGGCCCAGCAGGCCGTGCTGTCGCGCGACCTCAACGTTAAACGGGTTGAAGCAAAACCCGCCAACCGCAATCCGTCGGCCCCGTTCATGACATCGACCCTTCAACAAGAAGCGAGCCGTAAATTCGGGTTTGGCGCACGGATGACAATGAACGCGGCCCAGCGTTTGTACGAGGCCGGTTTGATCACCTATATGCGGACGGACGGCATTGACATGGCCCCCGAAGCCGTCACCGCCGCCCGCGACGCTATTGCCGCCAAGTACGGCAAGGATTACGTGCCCGACAGCCCTCGAATCTACAAAAACAAGGCCAAAAACGCCCAAGAGGCCCACGAATGTGTCCGCCCAACGGACATGATGAAAGACACAGAAAGCGCGAAGATCGCGGATCCGGATCAACGTAAGCTCTATGATTTGATCTACAAACGGACAATCGCAAGCCAGATGGCAGCCGCCCGCATGGAACGCACCACTGTCGATATCGGGTCGGATGATGGGCAGGTCGAACTGCGCGCCACAGGTCAGGTTGTTCTGTTTGACGGTTTCTTGGCCGTCTACGAGGAAGGCCGCGATGACGAAGACGACAAGCTAACGGATGATGATGACAAACGCCTCGCGCAGATGAATGAAGGCGAGGCGATGGGTAAATCATCCGTCACGCCTGAACAGCATTTTACGCAACCTCCGCCTCGCTACACAGAGGCCACGCTGGTCAAACGGATGGAAGAACTCGGCATTGGGCGCCCGTCTACCTATGCCTCAATCGTGACGACGATTCAGGATCGTGAATATGTCCGCAAAGACAAAAACCGCCTGATCCCCGAAGATAAGGGGCGGCTTGTTACCGCATTTCTCACCAATTATTTCCGCAAATATGTTGGCTACGATTACACAGCATCGCTCGAAGAAAACCTTGATCATGTGTCTGCCGGAGACGCGGATTATCGCAAGGTGCTCGCTGATTTCTGGAAAGATTTCAAAGTTACGATTGACGAAGCGATGGACAATTCCATCACGGAAGTCTTGGAAAAAATCAACGATGTCCTCGCGCCGCATATTTTTCCACCCAATGAAGACGGCAGCGATCCCCGTCTTTGCCCGAATTGTGAAAAGGGCCGTCTGTCCATGCGCACCGCCCGATCCGGCGGCGCGTTTATTGGCTGTTCGAACTATCCCGACTGCAAATACACCCGTGCTTTTGGCCCACCCGGCGCCGAAGACACCTCCGGCATTCCGCCTGAGGGCAAAAACCTCGGCCAGGACGACGGGGATAATATTTGGATCCACAAAGGTCGCTTTGGCCCCTACGCCCAGCGCGGCGAAGTCACCGAGGATAACAAAAAACCAAACCGCCAATCCATTCCGAAAGAATGGCCCCCAGAAGAGGTTACGCTGGAAACAGCGATCAAACTGTTGTCCCTGCCGCGCTTAATTGGTCAACACCCAGAAGACGGCGTGAACGTCTTCGCCAATATCGGACGATACGGTCCTTATCTGAAACACTCCGAATCCACATCTGATCGGGGCGGCACGAACGCCAACCTCCCATCTTTGGATGATGTATTCACTGTGGGCATGAACCACGCCGTGCAATTGCTGGCCGAAAAGGTCGCGTCGCGGGGCAATCGTGGCAAAGCTGCGGTTCCAATTCGCGAACTTGGCGAGCACCCCGATGTCGGTGGCCCGGTCAATGTGTTTGACGGAAAATACGGGCCCTACGTGAAATGGGAAAAGATCAACGCAACGATCCCCGACACGATAGAGGTCGCAGATTTAACCTTGTCGCAGGCCGTCACGCTGATCGAAGAACGTGCCGCAAAATCGGGGAAAAAAGTTGCGCGTAAGACGCCGGCCAAGAAAACGGCCGCAAAAAAGAAAAAGGCGCCCGCGAAGAAGAAACCAGCCGCTAAAGCAGCGGACACAGGCGGAGACGTCTTGGAGTAACGCTGCACTGCAGCACGGATATTGACACCACTGCCCT
>CAYOSK010000004.1:0-53715 GCA_964406585.1 uncultured Octadecabacter sp.
CATAATTGACCCACGTACGTTTCAGAGTGGAGGCGGATTTCTTTTCGATTGCGGTGCTGACGTCGCTGGTTGAGAACGACCAAACCGCATCGACATTGGCATGTGCTCCCATGTGAGGTGCGAGATCGGCAGCGTCACCGGTCAGGATATTGGCCACACCGGCAGGGACATCAGACGTTTCGAGCACCTGATAGAAATCGGTGGCGGCCAACGGAAAGGCCTGTGAGGCCAAAGCCGTAATGCGATTACCCATTGCAAGGGCGGGGGCCAGGGGTTCGATGAGGCCCATGAGGGGGCGCGTTTCGTCTGTGAGGATCGCGATGTTTCCGACGGGTTCGTGCATGGCCAATGCCACACCACGAATGGGCACGCCTTTGGCTGCGCCATCGTGTTTGTCCGCCCATGCCGCCCACGTGAACAGCCAATCAATGGCGGTTTCGACCTCTGTGGCGCCGGTGCGGGCACCTGTCAGCGCATTGATGCGGTTGGCGAATTCGTCGCTGCGTGCGCTAAGGTTTTCACCGATGTAGTACAGGATTTGCGCCCGCAAATGACCGGTTGTTGAGGACCATTTGCTGGCAGCGGAATTCGCTTGGATGGCGTTGCGCAGATCTTTGCGGTTGGCGAGGCTGGCATGGCCGAGCAGTTTGCCTGATTTGTTGAACACGGGTTTGCTGTACCCGCCATCTGGGCGTGCCTGTTTGCCCCCAATATAAAGTTTGGCTGTGCGATCCAGCGGATCCGCTGGTGCACCATCTTGTGATGTATAGGCCTCTGGCGAGATGGTTTTGGACACCTTGCCTTTGGGTTTCGTGTAGGCGTGTAAACCTTCCCAGCCGCCTTCTCGGCCAAAGCCGCTTTCGCGCACACCGCCAAAACCAGCGGCGGCGTCCATAAGATTGGTGGCGTTCAACCAGACTATACCACTGACAAGTTTAGGTGCGATATCAAGTGCTAGGTTTATGTTTTCGCTCCACACGCTCGCTGCGAGCCCGTAGCGTGTGTTGTTGGCAATCTCGACGGCTTCTGCGGGGGTGCGAAAGGTTGTGGCGGCCAAAACGGGCCCGAAGATTTCTTCTTGCATTAAGGGATCGGACGGAGCGAGGCCGGTGACCAGTGTTGGTGGATAAAAACAGCCCTCTGGCGCTTGGGTTTGGTAGGTGTGCCCCGATGTATTTCCATCGACCATTGCTTTGATCTGTGCCAGCTGGCTTGGATCAATAATGGCCCCCACATCGATGCATTTGTCCATTGGGTCGCCGATCCGCAACCCATCCATCCGCGCCTTCAATTTGTTGTAAAATCGATCCGCTATGCCTTCTTGCACCAAGAGGCGCGACCCTGCGCAGCACACCTGACCCTGATTGAACCAAATGGCATCAACCAAGCCTTCGACGGCGCTGTCCAAATCGGCGTCATCGAACACGATATAGGGGGATTTTCCGCCCAATTCCAATGTCAGGGCCTTGCCTGTTCCGGCTGTTTGTTCGCGAATGATGCGGCCCACGGCAGTTGATCCGGTAAAAGCAATTTTATCGACATCAGCGTCGACCAGCGCGGCACCGGTTTCGCCGTCGCCCGTGACAATGTTGATGACACCGGGGGGGACGCCCGCAGCCGTGCAAATTTCAGCGAATACCATTGCACTTAGCGGTGTATATTCGGCGGGTTTCAAAACAACAGTGTTACCCATTGCGATGGCGGGCGCGATTTTCCAAGCGAGCATCAACAGCGGGAAATTCCAAGGGATGATCTGGCCGCACACGCCGAGCGGTTCAGCGTTTGGCATTTCTTCATCCATCAGTTGGGCAAAGCCCGCGTGGTGGTAGAAATGGCGAATGGCCAGCGGCACATCTATATCGCGGCTTTCGCGGATGGGTTTGCCGTTGTCCAGCGTTTCCATCACCGCCAAGAGGCGCGCATTTTTCTGCATCAGGCGCGCGATAGCATAGAGCACTTTGGCGCGCGCCTTGCCGTCTTTCGCCCATTTGGGTTGGGCCTTGCGAGCAGCGGCGATGGCCTTGGCGACCTCGGCCTCGGTACCTTTGGAAACACCGGCGAGCTTTTCGCCAGTGGCGGGGTTCTTCGTGTCGAAATCATCGCGCACGCCGTCCCATTTTCCATTGATGAAATGGCCCGCGACACCGCCGCGTTCGGCGATCCATGCGAGCGCTTCTTTGGCGTCCTCGGGGGCTGGGCCGTAGTCCATGGTGTCGAATATGTCTTTGACGGTCATGGTTTTGATGTCTCGTTTTGAACTGAAGGATGAGGAGGCAACGGAATGCGGGCTGTCAAAAGCTGGTCTTTGGCGTCCCAATTGGGGGGCGTTGGCATTAAGCTGCTCCACCACCGGGCATGTTCTGTGTGAAACCAATTGGCGCGGACGGCTTCAAGGTGGGCCGTTTCATCGCCCTTGCCTGAATAAGTGTAGCCTGATTGGCTCCCGCAGCAGGGACAAACCTCAAAAAGGGTGACGCCGTTTTCGAAGGCTTGATAATCCTGGTAGCCACATAAGAGGCAGCCCATATCGGGTGGATGGGATTCGGACATCAGGTTATCCCATCGCGTGGCGCCAGCTGGCGGAGTATCCGCCGGTGACGTGGTGTTCGAGTTGTTGTTCGATGTCGCCCAAGAGGGAGGACGCGCCAAAGCGGAAGAGGTCTGGTTGCAGCCAGCGATCGCCGAGTTCGTCTTTGATCATCGAAAGGTAGACCAGCGCATCTTTGGCTTTGCTGATCCCGCCAGCGGGTTTGTACCCGACGCGCAGTCCGGTGCGGTCGTAATAATCGCGGATCGCGCGGATCATTGTTAGCGTGACGGGCAGGGTGGCGTTCACGCTTTCTTTGCCGGTGCTGGTTTTGATAAAATCTGCGCCTGCCATCATGCACACAAGACTGGCACGGGCGACATTGCGCAGGCTGCCCAATTCACCTGTCGCAAGGATCGCCTTAACGTGGGCGGTGCCGCAGGCTTCGCGCATCTGTGACATTTCATCATAAAGCGCTTGCCAATTGCCTTGTAGAACGTGGCGGCGTGTGATGACGATGTCGATTTCGTGGGCGCCGTGGGCGACGCTTTCGCCAATTTCGGCGATCCGCAGATGAAATGGCGACAGACCCGCAGGAAAGCCGGTTGATACGGCGGCCACCGGAATGTCTGTTCCGCGCAGCGCATCTACAGCGGTTTCGACCATATCGTGATACACACATATTGCACCCGTGGTGAGGCCCTGCATCCCCAGTGCGTCGAGTATATCAGCCCGAACCGGTTGGCGCGCTTTTGCGCAAAGCCGGCGTACGCGTGCTTCGGTGTCATCACCAGAAAGCGTTGTGAGGTCCATTAATGTGATGGCTTTGCAAAGCCACGCGGCTTGGTGGTCTTTTTTAACACTTCGCCGCCCCGGCAGCGTCGCGGCGCGGCGTTCAATTGCTGAGGTGTTCGCCTGAACAGCCTTTACCCAAGACAGATCAAGCGGAAGGCCATCGTTTCTGGGCTCTTGCACTTGAGGCAAGTGAGTTATGGTTGGATCCGTGGTCTGCATCACAGCGTCCCTAAGGTTATGATCCCAAATCCTGTCACGGTCGCAAATCTTTCGCAAGAAGTGACGCAAGGGCGTGAAGGTTTGTTCAGACGCGTGGCTGAATCAGGGCCTTTTGGCGGGCGCGACGGTAGCGTTGTGGTGTTTCATTATGGATCGACAGAAACAGTTTGTGAAAATGCGATAAGTTGGGCAATCCGCAGTTGGCCGCGATTTCGGGCAAAGTATCGGACGTTCCGGCAAGCTGGCGCGCGGCGTAATCCATCCGGATCGTGTTTATGAATTCAGACGGGGTTTGGCCCATGAACCGGCGCATCGTGCGCGAAACGTGGGGGTGCGCACGTCCGGTCATGGCGACAAATCCGGCGGCCCCTTGGCGAAACACATCTGGCGACTGTGCCGCGTTACAGGCCGTGATCAGCCAATCCGGTGCGCCATCAGTCATTCCTTCGGGCAGCCGATCCAGCACCACGAGCAGCGGCATCAAAAACGCTTCAAGGTACAGTTTGCGGCGCGGGCTGCGTTCAAGTTGGAGCGCTGCCTGATTGAGTGTCGCAAGTTGGCGGATATCGCGATGGGTGATGACCGGCGTCTCCTCGTCAGACCAAAAGGCGACACCGTTTAAATCATCGTGGCGGCTGCCGATGGCCTTGATCACGCCGGGGCGGATGGCCAGTGCCACGACAATCGCCGCTTCACCGCGTCCTTGCAGACCATGGGGTTGATCGGGCGAAATAAACAACAAGTCGCCTTCGCTTAGGTCGCGTTTGCCTGCGGGCGTATGCAGACGCACCGTGCCATTTTGCACCCACACCAGTTCATGAAAATCTTGGGTGTGCAGCGTGGGGGGGCGGCGTGTGTCAAGTTCGGCGCGACTAAGGACAAAGGCATCTTCTGGTGCGAAGACATCGTTTGCGGATAAGGAAATAAACTCCATAATGTCAAATTAACATACTTGATACATGAGTGCATCCCTGATGTTGGCATCCCGTGTCTCGGGCGCTAAGACGGGCCAAACAAAAGGGGCCTGCCATGACATTTGACCGTTCCATCAAAATCGCACCATCAATCCTGTCTGCTGATTTCGCCAATCTGGGTCAGGAAATTCAAGCGGTCGAAGCCCAAGGCGCTGATTGGATCCATGTTGATCCGATGGACGGGCATTTCGTGCCGAACCTCACAATCGGGCCAAATGTGGTTTCGGCGATCCGCCCGCATGTCAAAACCTTTATGGACGTGCACCTGATGATCTCGCCCGCTGATCCCTACATCGGTGCCTTTGCCAAGGCAGGCAGTGACATGATTACCGTTCACGCTGAAGCTGGGCCGCATTTGCACCGTTCGCTTCAGTCTGTGCGTGCAGAAGGTGCGAAAGCCGGCGTTGCCTTGAACATGACAACGCCACTTGATGGGATTGCGGATATTTTGGATGACATTGATATGGTTCTGATCATGACAATCAATCCCGGGTTTGGCGGGCAGAAATTTACCCACGCGATGGTTGATAAGGTCGCGCGGTGCCGCGCATTGATCGCAGATCGTCCGATTCATATTCAGGTGGATGGTGGGATTGATCCAACCACGGCGCCCTTGGTTGCAAAGGCTGGCGCGGATGTTTTGGTGGCGGGTTCTGCCGTATTCCGCGGCGGGTCTGTTGAAGCCCCCGATGTCTATGGCAGCAATATTGCGGCTATTCGCAATGCTGCAAATAGTGCGCTATAGCGTCTGCACATAAACTGCACAAACAGGGGAACGGGTCTGCACAATTGGTTTGTTAGCTATGGCTGCAACACATCAATAAGGACCCGACCCTATGACGACATTCACGAAATCTGTGCCCAGCAAATTGCAACTAGATGGCTGGTGGCTTGATCATGACAGACGCCCGTTTCCCAAATGCCTTCGCGCCGTTAAGGTACCCGCATCGGAGGCAAACACGTGAACATCCTCATTATAGATGACGACGCAGATATTCGCGATGTGGTCCGCATTGCGTTGACGCAGGCGGGGTTTCAAACCAGCGAGGCCGAAGACGGGCTAAGCGGGCTGGAAGCCGTGACGCGGATCAAGCCGGATTTGGTTGTGCTGGATATTGGGTTGCCAGAAATGGACGGGCTTGAAGTGTGCCGGACCGTGCGTGTTACGTCAGATGTTCCGATCCTTTTCCTCACGGCGCAGGGCGATGAGATCGACAGGATCGTTGGTCTTGAAATGGGGGCGGACGATTATCTGCCGAAACCCTTTAGCCCGCGTGAATTGGTTGCGCGTGTAAAGGCGATTTTGCGCCGCGGCGGCACCGTTGCCGAAGATCAGCCGCTGCGCCATGGGATCATCGAAGTCGATCCGACCCGCCATCTGACGCGCGTTAACGGACAGGTTGTTGCCCTGACCGCGCGCGAAATGGATTTACTGGTAAAACTGATCACGCGGCCCGATCAGGTCCATGCGCGGCCTGCACTGGTCGATGCGATCTATGGCACCAATGTCCATGTCAGCGACCGCACAATGGACAGCCATTTACGCAATCTGCGCGCCAAGCTGGGCGCAGCGGGGTGTGGGGATGCTGTGGAAACGATGCATGGCATCGGCATCCGAATGGGCCCTTGCGCAGGGGCGGCAGCGTGACCCAAATCATCGTGAAATGGCGCCCGCCACTTTGGATGGTGGTTGCGGTGACATTGGGCGTTGTTTTGTGTCTGCCGCTGATCGGCATCGTCTTCGTCCGCTATATGTGGCCCGTCTTGGGGTATCGCGAATCTGTCTGGGTCGCGGGGTTCGGCACGTTGGCCGCGACGTTCGCGATGGGCTGGGCGTTGTGGCGTATTTTGCTTCGTCCGGTGCAGGCGTTGCGGGATCGCGCGGGGGCCTTGCGCGCAGGACGTGATGGCGCGCTTGATCCTTTGTCACATTACGGGACATCAGATATGCAGGCGTTAGGGCAATCGTTTCTGGATATGGGCCGTGCCTTGCGTGGCCGCGAAGCCGTTTTACGAAGCTACGCTGATCACGTCACCCACGAATTGAAATCGCCGCTAACAGTGGTGCGCGGCGCGTCAGAGTTGTTGGCATCGCCGGACTTGCCGCAACAAGAGCGCGACAAATTGATCGCGCGCATCGAGGCTTCGGCGGATCGCATGACATCCCTACTTGAGGCGCAACGCGCGCTTGCCCGCGCGCAGGAACCCGCCGCACGTGGATCTGTGCGACTTTCGGATGTGGCGCGCGACGCCAAGGTTTTGCGCGATGGTGTCGTGCCCCTTAGCAAAGATGCCCTGACGCTTGTGCTGGATCACCTTGTTGGCAACGCAATGGCCCACGGCGCCACGCAGGTTCAGGTGTCATTTGATGGGACACTGGTGATCGAAGACGACGGGCAGGGTATTTCCGCAGGCAATGCCAGCCGGATTTTCGAACCCTTCTTTACAACACGCCGCGAAAGCGGGGGGACAGGTATGGGCCTGTCGATCGTTCAGCGTATTCTGGATGTGCATGGCGCAAGCATTGCACATGTCCCAAGCGAGTGCGGCGCCCGGTTCGAGGTTTCGTTCTAGGGGTTCATGCCCTTTTTGGTCAAAAACGAGGGCAGTTTTTGTGGGCTTTGCGTTGGTGCCGGTTCATCGACTTTATCAGCGTTCATCGCCTGAATTGCTGCGACGCCACTTTCGCCTAGCGGAATTGTTGCGAACGGCCCGCCCAATGTCATTTGTGCGCGATCGCTTGAATCAGCAGGGTCGGCAGCGGCCAAAAGACTATCGGCCCAGTTTTCGGCGTTGTCCTTGGGTTTATAGCCAAGCAATGCCGCTTTGTTGTTGTTCACGGGCGCGCGATCATTGTTAGAGACACCGAACACAACGGTAAAACCTGTTGTTGTCGCTGTGATGGATCGATCAACAAGGTGACGCAGGTCATCAAATGACAACCATGTGCGCAGCGCACGCGCATTCTGGGGCACCTTTGTGCAGGAAAAAATGCGCAGATGGACGGATTCCATTCCCCGTTTTGCCCAGTACAATTTCCCAAGATCTTCGGCAAAACACTTGGCCAGCCCGTAAAACGTGTCTGGGGCATGGGGCGCATCTACATCGATCCCCGCCGCATTTTCATGCATCCCGACAGCATGAACCGATGATGCATAAATGATCCGTTTGACCCCATGGCGGTATCCGGCTTCCCAGACATTGTAGGACGAAAGATAGTTCGGACCGAGCAAATCTTCGAAGGGGCGTTCATCAGCGATAGATGCAAAGTGAACGGCCATGTCAGCGCCTTCCATGATGGGGAGGACAGCATCGAATTTGGAACAATCGGCCTGCACGAAGGTCTCATTTTCAAGCAAAGGATCAGGGGCGCTGGCAATGTCCACGGACACCAATTCATCGGCCAACGCCGCAAGCGTTTCGCGCAGCTCCATGCCAAGATTTCCGCAGGCCCCTGTCAGGACGATTTTCTTATGGAGTTTTGTCATGGATATGCCTTTCGCCGTGGCGCTTAGCGTTTCACGCGACGCACTCAAACGTCAAGAGCGGGTCTGTCGATGATGTTAAACGCCGCGCGGATTTCCGCGTCTTGTTTGGTGCTAAGATAGGCGGGTTTGTGCGTATCTAGAATGTCCGTGGTGCGCTGCTTTGCGCGGTCCCACGCTGTTTGGGCGCCCGCATCGGCCCATGTTTTGGGTTGTTCGCGATCTGCGAGTGTGGGGTAATGATAATCGCGTTCCATCGCGCCATAGGTATGATCTGACCCCAGAAAATGCCCATCACCGCGAATGGACGCGCAAATGGCGTCAAAGCCGAGATTGTCTTCGGTCACCTCGATGCCGCGTAGGGTGCGGTAGGTCATGGCGTGCATTTCGTCATCCAACACAAAGGCTTCGAACGACGCGCCCAATAACGACGCCGTCATGCCGCTGGATTCGTAGATCAAATTTCCACCCGCAAGCGCCGCTGCAAGGGACGTCATTCCCTTTTCTACGCCGTATTGCGCATCGATTGCTTTGGCGTCCGTCATGGATGCGGCCACGCCGGATGGCAGACCAAGCCAGTTGGACAATTGGGCTGAGGCCGCATTCAAAACCGCGGTTTCCCCGCCACCGCCCGCAAATGCGCCGCTGCGTAAATCGATCACTAGCGGCCAGTTGGAAAACACCATTGCAAAGCCCGGTGATATTACGTTGACCATCACCAATGACGCCAGCGTTTCGGCCAAGGATTGTGCCAGAAAGCCGGCTAAGGTTGCGGGCGCTGTCGCGCCTGCCTGTGCGGCTGTGATGCACGACATCGGAATGTTATGTTCGATGCATTTGTACACGACATCCACGGCGTCTTCCCCGAACCGCATGGGCGAAATCACCGGGCTGATGTGGGTTTTGACAAAGGGTCGGCGCGCGAATTGGCCGTCCCCCCCGGCAGCGATATCAAACAACGCAACAATAGGGTCAACGTGATCAGCGATTGTGAACGCAGTTGCCACAGGTTTTGTTGTGCCCTTCATCAACGCATAGGCGGTGTTCACGTCCAGATCATACATATCCGGCACGTCTGTTGCGATGCAGCAGCGGGTGAACCACGCGACGTTATCGAGCGCGTCTTGCAAGCGTGTGAAATCGTGCAGATCGGCAAGGGTCGAAGGGCGATATAGGCCGGTTTCGCGATCCAAGGTGTTGACCGCAGCACCACCCGTCCCAAAGAACACCGCATCTCCGCCCACTTCGATCGTGCGGTTCGGGTCCCGCCCGTGTAGCGGGAATTTTTTCGCGGCTTTGTTGATCATGTCTTCGACCAAGGCGGCGGGCATGCCGATCCTGCCTTCGCCCAAATCAACGCAACCAGCCTTTATCAAGTCATCCCAAAGACGTTTGGGCACCTCTCCCATGCCGAGTTCGGCCAACAGGCGCAGCGCTGTGTCATAGATGGCTTTGCAATCTGTTGCGCTTAGGGGGCGGTATTGGCCGCCCAACTGGCCCGGTGCGGCTGGATTGATTGTGACAGGAACGGCGCGTTTAGCGTGTCGCGCTGCGCGGCCACCCGCGCGCCGGGGAGGGGGTGAAATAGTCATGACCCCAGCCTATGTCGTCGATTGGATGCAGCATAGCCACAATGTCGCGGGGCTAGATAAAATCCACCTTCAGAAAAACCAAATGAAGATTGACCTGTGGGTGGTTTGGCCTGCCTATTCGGCACAATGGAGGCCCTAGAATGAAAACGCAGACACGTGCCGTTGTAATCGGCGGAGGCATCGCTGGATGTTCCACGTTGTATCACCTCACCCAAGAAGGCTGGAGCGATGTTGTACTGGTCGAACGTGATGAATTGACCAGCGGGACCACATGGCACAGTGCGGCGCAAGTGACGAATTTTGGTATGAACCAAACGATGGTTGGTTTGAAATCCCATTCGATCAAACTGTACAAAGACCTGCGCGACGATCCCGATTATCCCGTTCAATATAACCACGGGGATGGGGGTATCCGCCTTGCGAATACCGAAGCACAGATGGAAGGCTACCGCCATTTCGCGTCCATGGCGCGAGGCATGGGCGTTGAGTATGAAGTGTTGGATGCGGCTGAATGCGCCCGTCGTCACCCATTGATTTCAACGGAAAACCTGTTGGGCGGTCTTTGGGATGGTGAAGATGGCGACATTGATCCGGCTGGCCTGTGTCAGGCCTTGGCGCGACGCGCCCGCAAAGCCGGAGCGGAGGTGTATCGCAACACACCGGTAACCGGGCTCACACAATTGCCTGACGACACGTGGATTGTTCATACTGACAAAGGCGATATCGCCTGCGAGGTCGTTGTGAATGCCTGCGGTTACCGCGTCAACGAAGTCGGCGCGATGATGGGTGTCAGTCATCCGGTCACGTCGATGGAACATCAATATATGGTCACCGAAGACATCCCCGCGATCGCCCAAGCAGGCCACCGCATGCCGCTGCTGCGGTGCCCGATCAGCGATTACTATTCACGGCAGGAAAAAAACGGGCTGCTTGTCGGGTTTTATGAGCAGGATTGTAAGACGTGGGGCATGGACGGGATTGACCCGCATTTCGTAAACGCGTTGTGCCCTGACGATCTGGACCGCGTGATGGACGTTCTTGAGGGCGCGTTTAAACGTATGCCTGCGCTGATGGACGTTGGTATCAAAACGGTTGTGAATGGCCCGATTACTTACACCATAGATGGGGCGCCTTTGGTTGGTCCGATACCGGGCAAACGCAATGCGTTTTGCTGTATCGGATTGCGGGCTGGGTTGGGTGAAGGGGGCGGTCATGGCTGGCTGCTGGCACAACAGATTGTTCATGGCGAAGCCTGTTATGACACTTGGGTGTTGGACCCACGGCGGTTTACCGGCCACGCGACCACAGAATTTACGTCTCTTAAGGCGATTGAGGATTATCAGAATGAATTCCGGTTTCATTTCCCCAACGAACACCGCCCTGCCGGACGGGGTGCCAAGACAACCCCGCTGACACCTGTGCTGGCCGCAGAAGGCGCTGAATTTACTGTGGTAAATGGGTGGGAACGTGTGGAATTTATGAAACCGTCACCGGATTTTCATGTCACACACGGGTTTGGATTTGACGAAAGTTTCGATCTGGTAGCCGCCGAAGTGGACGCCGTGCAAAACGCTGTTGGTATTTGTGAAGTTAACGGTTTCAATCGGTTCGAAATTACGGGTGCGGACGCCCATGATTTTCTGGATCGCATGATCTGTGGGCGGGTGAACCGCCGCGCGGGTCGCGTTGGTTTGGCCTATCTTTTGAACCACCGTGGAATGGTCAAGGCCGAGGCGACTCTTGCAAACCTTGCCGCATCTGATCGCGGGCCTTCGCGTGTATGGTATGGTTCTGCCGCTGCGGCGGAATATCACGATATGGATTGGCTGACGGCGCATATCGGCGATGCAGATGTGCAGATCAAAAGCCTTACAAACGATCAAACCATTTTGTTGATCGCGGGCCCGAAGGCGCGCGATGTCCTACAGTCTGTCAGCCGCGATGATTGGTCCGCTGCTGCGTTCCCGTGGCTGTCGGTGCGCGAATGTTTCATAGGCTTCGCCCCAGCCACTGTGATGGGGGTCAGTTTTTCCGGCGAATTGGCCTATGAAATTCATATTCCGAATGCGTCACTGTTCGCGGCCTATACCGCACTGCGCGACGCCGGTGCCGCCCACGGTATGAAGATGTTCGGGGCTTTGGCCGTGGAGAGCATGCGGATGGAAAAAGGGTTCCTGCATTGGAAATCTGATCTGCTGACAGAATTTGATCCGTTTGAAACGGGGTTGGATCGATTTGTAACGATGGACAAGTCTGATTTCGTCGGGCGCGATGCCTTGCTTGCGCGCGGGGATGCGACCAAAAAGCTGGCGTGTTTCCATGTTGATCACATAAGCGCCGCCGCCCACGGCGGTGCATCTGTGATGGATGGTGACCGTGTGATTGGCACGGTGACGTCAGGGGCATTTGGCCATCGGTTGAAAATGAACCTTGCCTATGCATTTGTGGACGTCGCGTTTGCCAAGGTTGGTACGCAGCTGACGATCGATATTTTGGGAACACCCGCCCCAGCCGAAGTCATTGAAATGGGGCCGTATGATCCGTCGTTCACGCGGATGCGCAGCTAGGTGTTTTGCCGGAACATGTGTTCGGCTGATGACGTTGTGTTGTCTTTGCCAACCATTGCGGGTTCTATGATCGCCTAAGGCTTGATCAAAGGCATAACAATGACGTCAAAAACGGTCCGAATGGGCGTGGATATTGGGGGCACTTTTACGGATGTGGTGCTTGAACATGGCGACGCGTCTTTTTCGACCAAAGTCCTGACGACCTATTCCGCCCCGGAAAACGCCATCATAGATGGGATGCATCAAGTCTGCGCCAAGGCCGGCGTAAACCCGTCTCAGATCGGACAAATTATCCATGGCACAACGCTTGCGACCAATGCATTGATTGAACGCCGTGGTGCCAAAACGGCGTTGATCACAACGAAAGGGTTTCGCGATGTGATCGAAATGCGGACGGAATCGCGTTTTGAACAATATGATCTCAACCTGACGCTCCCTGACCCACTTTTGCCCCGCCAAATGCGGTTCACGGTGAATGAACGGGTGGACGCAAACGGACAGGTTCTTGTGCCGTTGGACCGGTCCGATGTGGAAGAGGTCGTTGATCGAATTGCAGCAGCGGGGTTTAAATCCGTCGCGGTCGGGTTGATCCATTCTTATTTGAACCCCGACCATGAACGCATGGTGCGCGATGTGATTACCGCGCGGCTTCCGGATGTTTCGGTGTCCATTTCATCCGAAGTCAGCCCGCAGATGCGCGAATATGAACGGTTCAATACCGTTGTCGCGAACGCTTATATCAAACCGTTGATGGCATCCTATCTTGGGCGGCTCGAGGGCCGGCTGGCCGCCGAAGGTGTGGCGTGCCGAATTTTCCTGATGCATTCGGGCGGGGGCATCATTTCGATCGAAAATGCCGCAGAATTCCCGGTTCGCTTGGTTGAATCGGGCCCTGCGGGGGGCGCCGTATTTGCGGCCCATATTGCCGCGCGATATGGATTGGACAAGGTTTTGTCGTTTGACATGGGGGGCACCACGGCCAAGATTTGCCTGATCAAGAACCAAACGCCGAAAACATCGCGTGTTTTCGAAGTCGCGCGGACTTATCGGTTCAAAAAGGGATCGGGGATGCCGATATCGATCCCTGTCATCGACATGGTTGAAATCGGCGCGGGCGGAGGCAGCATCGCCCATGTAGATGCGCTACGTCAGATCAGGGTTGGCCCCGAAAGCGCGGGATCAGAACCTGGGCCTGCATGTTATGCACGCGGTGGCGAATACCCGACGGTCACAGACGCGGATGTGGCATTAGGAAAATTGGACCCGACCTTGTTTGCGGGTGGTTCCATGCCGCTTGATCGGGACGCGTCCGTGTCCGCGCTGGCTGCGCACATCGGCAAGCCGTTGGGGATGGACAGAACCCAAGCAGCCCTTGGCGTCGCTGAAGTGGTGGATGAAAACATGGCCAATGCCGCGCGGGTTCATGCGGTAGAAAACGGCGAGGATCTTTCGGGGTACACAATGATCGCCTTTGGTGGTGCTGCGCCACTTCATGCGGCCCGATTGTGCGAAAAGCTGGGTGTTGAACGTTTATTGATCCCGCCCGGTGCCGGGGTTGGGTCTGCTATTGGGTTTCTGCGCGCGCCGTTTTCGTTTGAAGCCAACCGTTCTGTCTATATGCGTCTAAGCGATTTTGACGGAGAACGGATTAAGGATTTGTTGGCAGAGCTTGAGGCGGAAGCCACGGGGTTCGTGCGCACGTGCGATGCCGACAGCCCGATTTTAGCTGAGTTCAAAGTGTACATGCGCTATGCGGGGCAGGGCTGGGAAATCCCAATTTCGTTGACACCCAAGCAGGCAATGGCCCCAGAGCGCGCGGTTTTTGAAGCGCGGTTTGTTGAAGACTACAGCAAGCTGTTTGGGCGCGCGGTATCGGGTATGGATATCGAAATTACGGTGTGGTCGGTAAACGCGACAACGCCGCCCGAGCCGGTCGCGCCGAGCCCTGAATCGGACCTCTTGCGCACCGCTGTGATGAACGGAAAATGTTCGTTTTATGATCCGGGTGCTGGGCGCAGGGTCAATGTGTATCGCTACGAACGCGCCAAATTGCCCGAGGGCGCGTTGATCAGAAATGGCGGCATGATCGTCGAAGACGAAACAACAATCATAGTGCCCAAGAGTAGGGTGGCGATCCGCCAACCGGACGGGTGTATCGATATTGTCGTTGCGTCCGAAAAGACGCAGCCCGCGCCATCAAAGTACCAAAGAGAACCTGAAAGCGATGGGGACCAGACATGAGCAAAACGCCCTCCAACGTTGCCTATCAGGTCATGTGGAATCGACTGATTTCCATCGTTGAAGAACAAGCGCAGGCGCTGGTGCGGACCGCATTTTCAACATCTGTGCGCGAAGCCGGTGATTTGTCCGCTGGCGTCTATGATGCAGACGGACTGATGATGGCACAGGCCGTCACCGGAACCCCCGGCCATGTGAACGCAATGGCAGATGCTGTCGCGCATTTCATTCGTCGCATCGGGCGCGAAACGATGGCGCAAGGGGATGTCTACATCACCAATGATCCGTGGGAAGGCACGGGCCATCTGCACGATATCACAATGGTCACACCTTCGTTTTGCAATGGTGTTCTTGTTGGGTTTTTCGCCTGCACCGCGCATGTTGTAGATGTCGGGGGCCGCGGTTTCGGTGCGGATGCGCATTCCGTTTACGAAGAAGGTCTTTATATTCCCATTATGCGGTTCGCGGACAAAGGTGAGGTGGATGAAACGCTCACCCGCATCATTCGTGGGAACGTGCGTGAACCAGACCAGTTGATTGGTGATATTTACGCGTTGGCAACGTGCAATGAGATTGGTCACCGCCGCCTGATCGAAATGATGGATGAATTTGACCTGAGCGATCTGAGCGGAATTGCGGATTTCATCTTTAGCAACTCTCGGCGTGCGACATTGGAACGGATCGCGGCGTTGCCGCAAACATCAGGCTGCGGGGACATGACCGTCGATGGATTTGATCGTCCGATCACGTTGAAGGTGAAAGTGTCGGTTCATTCTGACCGGATCGTATCAGATTTCACAGGGACGTCGGGTATCGACAAAAAGGGCATTAATTGCCCGCTGGTCTACGCCAAGGCCTATGCGTGCTACGCGCTTAAGGTCGCGATTGCACCTGATATCCCGAACAACGCGGCCAGCCTTGCGCCGTTTGAAATTACAGCTCCGGTCGGCACGATTGTGAATGCTGTACATCCCGCGCCCGTCGCACTGCGTCATATCGTTGGGCATTTTGTACCGGACGTTGTGTTCAATGCGTTTGATCAGATCATAGGGGGGGTGGTTCCAGCGGAGGGCGCGGGGTGTTTGTGCAATTTTCAGGTGTCTTTGCGCCCGCGCACGGATGTTGCGGCGCCTGCACATGCCCGCCGGTCTGAGGTTTTGACATTTAATTCCGGCGGTTCAGGCGCGCGACCTGATCATGACGGTTTGAACGCAACGGCATTCCCATCAGGGGTCATGACGATGCCGATTGAAGCAACGGAACATGCAGGCCCAGTGATCATCTGGCGCAAAGAACTGCGGCCGGATTCCGGTGGGGCCGGTCGAACACGCGGTGGGCTCGGCCAATATATGGAAGTCGGTGCGCAGGACGGACATGAGTTTGATATTCAGGCCATGTTTGACCGGGCGGATCATCCCGCGCGCGGGCGACACGGTGGGCATGATGGTGCGCGCACGATTATCGCGCAAGATGACGGCACGCCTATGCGGGTAAAGGGCAAGCAGTTCGTGCCCCATGGGCGCCGTGTTGTCATGGCGTTTCCGGGCGGCGCTGGATACGGAGAAGCAACCGATAGGGACATAGGTTTGATAAAGCGCGATCTGGCTCGTGGATATATTTCCGAACAAACTGCATCGCAGGATTATGGATTGTCAGACCAAGACATCGCACAGGTCACCGCCGTGGTTGCGCGGGGTGAAGACATTTAGACATGTCGCGCGCGGCACGATGATTGTTAATGTGTATTAACGCGCTGACTGCTTTTTAGGCGTATGACCGCGAAACGTCGCGAAACTGCGCGACAGCATAAGTGTTGGTCGCCATGAATTGCAGTTCAATTGCACCCTTTGACAAATGTTTTAGCCTAAATGCATGGTCAATCCTCCACAATTTTTCTGCGAAATGAATGGCGATGGCGCGCCGCGTACACCTTACACAGCCTATGATGCGTGGTTCGCAAACCAAAACAACGAACGGCTCGCGAAGAAATCCCAAGAAGCCGAAGCATTCTTTCGCCGTACTGGGATTACGTTCAACGTTTACGGGCAAAGCGACGCTGAAGAACGGCTTATTCCGTTCGATTTGGTTCCGCGCATTTTATCTGCACGGGAATGGACAAAACTGTCCAAGGGGATTGAACAACGCGTCATTGCGATCAATGCGTTTCTTCATGACATTTATAACCGTCAAGAAATTCTGCGCGCAGGGGTGATCCCAACTGAATTGATCGCGCGCAACGACGCGTTCCTGCCCCAGATGATCGGATTTAGCCCACCAGGCAACGTTTATACCCACATCGTAGGAACCGACATTGTCCGCACAGGTGAAGATGAATTTTACGTTTTGGAAGACAATGCGCGCACGCCATCTGGCGTCAGCTACATGCTGGAAAACCGTGAAACGATGTTGCAAATGTTTCCTGAGCTGTTCAGCAGCATTAAGGTCCAGCCCGTTAGCGATTATCCCAAAAACCTGCGCCGATCGTTGGCGGCCAATGCTCCGGCGTCCTGCACCGGGCGACCCTGTGTGGCGATCTTGACGCCGGGAATCCACAATTCTGCTTACTTTGAACATAGCTTTCTAGCCGATCAGATGGGGGTCGAACTGGTGGAAGGGCACGATCTTCGGGTGGTGGATGGGCACATCGCGATGCGCACCACAAAGGGCTATAAAACGATTGATGTGCTTTATCGGCGGGTGGATGATGAATACCTTGACCCGCTCACATTCAATCCAGAGTCAATGTTGGGTGTGCCCGGGATCATGGACGTATACCGAGCCGGCAACATTACGATTGCGAATGCGCCTGGTACGGGTGTTGCGGACGACAAAGCAGTCTACAGTTATATTCCGGACATTATCAAATTCTACACAGGTGAACCCGCGATCCTTAAGAACGTTGAAACCTATCGCTGTTCTGAACCCCAAAGTCTGCAGTATGTGATCGATAACCTTGCGGATCTTGTTGTCAAAGAGGTCCATGGTTCTGGCGGCTATGGCATGTTGGTTGGGCCCGCCGCAAACAAAGCGGAAATCGCTGCATTCGCCGAAAAATTGCGTGCCAATCCGGCTAATTACATTGCCCAGCCGACGCTGGCCTTATCCACGGTTCCGATTTTTACACAAAGTGGCCTTGCACCGCGCCACGTGGATTTGCGCCCCTTCGCATTGGCATCCCCCGACGGCGTCAGCATCACACCGGGCGGTTTGACGCGGGTCGCTTTGCAAGAAGGGTCGCTTGTCGTGAATTCCAGCCAAGGCGGCGGGACCAAAGACACATGGGTATTGGAAGACTGATATGTTGGGCAAGACCGCTGGTGGATTGTATTGGATGTTCCGGTCATTGGAACGGGCAGAGAACACCGCCCGTCTGATCGAAGCGGGGTTTCGTATTGCATTGACGCGGTCCACCAATGCCGAAGGGGAATGGAGATCGGTTATCCAAACACTGGCAGCGCAACCATCTTATGAAGCCTCGCATGACGGTTACACAAGCGCACAGGTCGTGGATTTCTTGTTGCGCGCGCCAGACAACCCTAGTTCCGTTTTGTCGATCATTAAAACCGCGCGGGATAATGCGCGCATGGTCCGAACTGCCCTCACAACCGAGGTCTGGTCGGCGGTGAACGAAACATGGATGCTGTTCACCGACCTGTTAAAGAACCCAATCCCTGAAACCGATCTGCCAGCAGTACTGGCCGTGATCCGTCAGCAATCGGGGCTGGTGCGCGGGGCGCTTTATGGAACCATGCTGCGCAATGACATCTACGACTTTTCGCGTTTGGGAACGTTTGTTGAACGAATGGACAGCACCGCACGGATCATTGACGTCAAATACTATTCCTTGCTGCCGTCACCATCGTTTGTGGGCAGTCGGCTTGATAACGTTCAATGGGAAACGATTCTGCGTTCGGTTTCTGCCCATCGGTCGTTTCGTTGGGCTGTCGAGGATGAGTTTACTGCCCCAGCCATCGCAGAGTTTTTGATCCTTGATCGCAGAATGCCACGATCTCTGGCATTTTCTGCGGGGCAGATCGTTAACAGTCTGTCCCATTTGGCGGATGACTACGGCGCGCGGGCAGTGTCGCATGATCTTGCCGATAGGCTGCGCGCGCGGTTGAAGGATCGTGATATTGCGGCGGTTTTCGAAGAGGGATTGCACGACTTTGTCAGTGCCATCATTGACGACACGCGTGCGCTCGCGGATCAAATCGAAGTTGACTACAGGTTTATAGCATAGATGGATGTGCGTATCCGCCATTCGACCAAATATACCTATAGCGCACCTGTAGAGTATGCTTTGCAAAAGGTGCGTCTGCGTCCGCATTCTTCGTCGGTTCAATCGATCAAAGAATGGACGATTGATGTCGTTGGTGGCAAAATCGAAGCCAGCTACAATGATCAGTATGGAAATCATACAGACCTTATTCGCATGCAGCCCAGTGCGCAGGTGTTGACAGTGCGCGTACAGGGGGCGGTGACAACGTTAAATAAATCAGGCGTACTTGGCCCTGCATTCGGGGCAGCGCCGCTTTGGCATTTTCGCCAACAAACTCCTTTGACAACTGCGGGTGACGCGATCAAGGCCCTGCCGCCGGTGTCATCTGATCCACAGGCGCACTTGCGCGATCTGCACGATTTGGCGGGCGCAATTTTGGCCGCCTTGCCGTATCAAGCGGGGCAAACCGATGTTGGAACATCCGCCGAAGACGCGATGGGGGGATCGTTCGGGGTCTGTCAGGATCACGCGCAAATTTTTGTTTCGGCTGCGAGATTGTCCGGCCTGCCTGCCCGCTATGTCAGTGGTTATTTGATGATCAACGATCGCATCGACCAGGACGCCACCCATGCCTGGGCTGAGGTCTGTTTGCCAGAGTTGGGATGGGTCGGTTTTGACGTGTCCAATGGTGTTTCACCTGATGAACGATATGTCCGCGTGGCCTGTGGCCGTGATGCGTTTGATGCCGCGCCTGTTCAGGGGCTGCGTCTTGGAAGTGCGGATGAAACTCTCATGGTATCTTTACAGGTTCAGCAGTAAATTAGATGCAGCCATATTCAACGAGAAGCCCAAGATGACCTATTGCATTGGCATGCGCCTTGATGCCGGCCTTGTTTTTATGTCCGACACCCGCACAAGCGCTGGTGTCGACAATTTCGCCGTCAGTAAAAAGATGTTCACGTGGCAAGTCGATGGAGAGCGTTCCATCACGATTATGACAGCGGGCAATTTGGCGACGACTCAATCGGTGATCAGCCTTTTGGAAGAACGTTCTGTTTCTGAACAAGATCGCGACCCTAGCATATTGCGCCAACCCACAATGTTTCAGGTTGCGCGTTTGGTTGGCGACACCCTGCGCGAGGTTATCAGCGGGTCATCGGCGGGGGGGCAAACATCGGCAGATCAGTTCGGCGCATCCATCATTGTCGGCGGTCAGATCAAGGGCGGTAAACCGACGGTATTCATGATCTATCCGGCGGGCAATTTCATTGAAATCACCGATGACACGCCGTTCTTTCAAATCGGCGAAACCAAATACGGCAAACCGATCCTTGTACGGGCCTATGATCGATCAATGGCCTTTGAAGACGCGATCAAACTACTTTTGGTGTCTTTTGATTCAACTGTGAAATCCAATCTGTCTGTTGGATTGCCGTTTGATCTGCAAATCTATGAAAATGACTCCTATGTTGCGGATCGGACAAAGCGGATCAACCGGGATGATCCGGTATATCAGGCCATCGCGAACGGCTGGGGGGATGCGTTGCGGGATGCGTTTCAAAAACTACCAAGCTACAAGATTTAGCCGCTATAATTCCTTGCCGGCGCGGCGTTCTTGAAACTGCAAATAGGCGTTCGCGCCCAGCTTTGCCAAAGGCGCAACCGGAAGCCGCGAAGGCCTGTCTGCATTCAGCGCGCGATCCAATGCTTCAGAGGTACGCTCCATTGCCAAATCCGCGGCCAACATCCCCGCAAGTGTGCCTTTGGCCGTGCCAAGCCCGTTTTGGCAACAGGCCGAAATTAGGCCTGTTTCCAATTCGCCGATCACCTGCACCCCATTGCGGCTGAGACACAAACGTCCGCCCCAACGGTACGCCATGTCTACGTCGCCCAACATCGGGAACCGCGCCGCGAAGGATCGATTATGATCCTTGGCCACGGCGTCCATCCGGTGATCGGGAACCTCAAGCGTGGGGTCAAACGTGAACCGGTTGCGGATGATCAAACGATCACCTCCGGTGCCAGAAATACGGCGAACCGTTGTGCCAAGAGGATCAGCAGGCGTAAGCCCCCATATGGCAGTGCCGCCAAGGCGGTTTACTTCGCTGGAGGTCAATACGCGTGTCATTGAGGCGTAGGTGAACACATGCATCAAGCGGCGCTGCATAAAGCCAAAGCTGTTCAAATGACCGTTCACAGCAAGGATCACCTTTGGTGCTGTGACACGCCCGCTGGGTGTTCGTGCGATCCAATCGCCGTCCTTTTCCAATTCAACGACGGGGCTGTTTTCATACAGTGTGACGCGGTTGGACAGCAGGCCTGCGGCGACGCCACGCACAAATTGCGCAGGTTGCACCATGGCCGTCCCCGGTGTGAACAGCCCCCCCCTGTAGAAATCTGTCCCCGTCACATCGCGCATCTGAGCGGCATCGAAGACATCATAGGGTTCGCCGAGCGCATCAAGATGCTTGGCGAAACTGCTGTTGTGGGCCATACCTTTGGTCGTTGCTGCCGCGTTGATTTTGCCTGCCATTGAAAAGGCTTCTGTGCCCAATTCGAAATCTTCGGCCATCTGACGCGCATGAGCTATACCGAGGCGGTTGTCTGCAATCTGGTCGCGATCGGCGTTTATCGATCCGCCATAATCATCCGATGTCAGATCATGGGGCAGATCAATCATGAAACCGGAATTGCGCCCTGCGGGGCCTTCACCGACGCGGGTCGCGTCTACAACGACGATCCGATCAGTTGGCGCGTTCTTGGCCAACCGATAGGCGGCTGACAGTCCGGCAAATCCGGCACCTATCACCAACCAATCAGCGGTTACATTGCCCCCAAGAGGTGCCGCCGGTTCAGGGTCCGGCAAAAGCCGTTGCCACCCAGCAGGGCCAGGATCTTTGGGGAGGCGCGTGACCTTCATCAGTGATCTTGGTTTAGCGCATCGGTCGCCGGGATGTCGCGTTCTCGCCGCGCGATGTAATCCAGCAATGCGTCATCAATTGCTGGATCTAGTTTGGGTTCTTCGTATTCCCCGAGCATCGTACGGGCCTGTATCAAGGCGCGTTCGGTGATCTCGATCCCGCCTTCGGCTTGCCATTGTTCGATGGAATTGTTGTCGAACATTTCGGGCATAAAGAAAGCCTTTTGAAAATGCTCCAAAGTGTGCGGATGGCCAAGGTAATGCCCACCCGGCCCAACGTCTGGCACAGCGGCGATTGCGGCATCAAAGTCGTCCCAATCGATGCCTTGCGCCATCCGATACCCCATTGCGCAGATTTCAGCATCGACGATAAATTTGGCGGTGGAACAATGCATGCCTGCTTCGTTCCAGCCCGCCGAATGCCAGATGTAGTTTGCCCCCGCCATCAGAACGGCATTTAAGGTCATCGCGCTTTCATAGCCGGCCTGCGCGTCAAATGTTTTGGCCCCGCCCAGCGTGTTGGATGTGCGCCACGGCACGCCGTAGTGCCGTGCCATTTGTCCGATCATGAAATTCATCAGGCTGATTTCGGGGGTGCCCGCCATTGGCGCGCCGGATTTCATCGACACGGTACTCAGGTAGTGGCCATAGATGGCAGGACAGCCTTTGCGGATCACTTGTGTGTAGGCCAGTGCGGACAAGGCCTCGGCGTTCAATTGCGCCACGGTTGCGGCCGTGGATGCAGGTGTGTTGGCCCCACCCAACACAAAGGGTGAACACAGGACGGGTTGATTGCGCCGACAAAACGCGCGCATCGCGCCCAGCATGGTTTCATCCCAAACCAGCGGTGAATTTCCGTTGCAATTGCCGGTGACAACAGGATGGGTTTCCAGAAAGTCGTCGCCGAACAAAATCGCGCACATATCCAGAACGTCTTCGGCGTTCTTGGGGCTGGTGGTCATGCCCATGAACGTCTTGTCGGAATATTTCATCGAACTGTAGGTGATGCGCAAGTGGCGTTGGCTGATCGGGTGATCATAGGGTTCAACGATGTGATGTGCGCTGGATTGCATTGCAGGCAGCATGTGGCTGAGTTTGTGAAAATTTGCCAAATCATCGAGCGTTGGATTGCGGCGCACATCATCCAAATCCCGCAAGAACGGCGCGCCTGTCATCGGTACAAAGATGCTGTGATCTTTGCCGAACGGTAAATTGTTGGCTGGATTACGGGCGTGATAGGTGAAGGTCTCGGGGATCGTCGCGATCAGGCTACGCACTAGCGCGCGATCAAGATAGACCATTTCCCCGACAACCTTGGCACCTGTCTTTTTCCAATCCTCAAGCGCGATAGGGTCGCGAAACTGGACGCCAACAGTTTCAAGGATGTCCATTGATGCGGCATCGATTTTTTCGATCTGCTCGGGTGACATCGGTTCGGTCAGAGGCAAGCCACGTTTGAGAGATGGCAGCATCGTCACATCGCGGGTTTGACGTACCGCTTTACGCGCGCCTCGCCCTCGTCGCACAGAACCTGTGGCTTCAACGTTCATGTGATGATGTCCCCGTCAGCCGGATCGTTGAGGTCGATCCAAATAGTTTTGACTTCGGTATATTGATCATGGGCGTGCAGCCCGTTGTCGCGCCCGCCAAACCCTGATTGGCGATAGCCGCCGAATGGTGTGGCGATGTTGCCTTCGCCGTAGCAATTGACAGTAACTGTGCCCGCTTTGATATCGCGTGCGGCGCGAATGGCGTTGCGACCGCCTGCGGAAAACACAGAAGCGGCAAGGCCAAAGGCCGTGTCATTGGCAACTTGGACGGCCTCATCATTACTGGCGACTTCAATGACGCACAGCACCGGGCCGAAGATTTCCTCGCGCGCCTTCGGGTCATCTTTGGTGACTTCGAACATCGTTGGTGTAACGAAGGGACCTGTTTCATCCGCGTCCAAATATCCGCGGACTTTGGTGCAATGATCCTCGTCTATCAGCGCCCCGATGTGGTTCGCGGGATCAAGGGGATCCCCTGTTTTCCATTCGCGCATGCGCGCCGTGATCTTGTCCATCAGCGCGGCCTTAAGGGACGTATGGACGATCAGGCGGGATGTCGCAGAACAGTTTTGCCCCGCGTTCCAGAACGCCGCATTCACCACGTGCTGCGCCACATGATCCAGGTTTTCAGCATCATCAAACACCACCGCAGGGTTTTTGCCGCCGCATTCCAAGACGACCTTTTTGAGGTTGCTGTCCGCGGCATAGCGCAAGAATTGCCGCCCTGTCTGTGTGGACCCCGTGAAGCTGACCATATCGACGTCCATATGCATCCCGAGCGGTTGCCCGACGCTAGGGCCATCCCCCGGCAGCACTTGTAACACCCCGCGTGGGATACCTGCCTCATGCGCCAGTTCTGCGACCCGTAGGGCAGTCAGGCTGGTTTGTTCAGCGGGCTTCACGATGACGCTGCACCCCGCGGCCAAGGCAGGTCCGATTTTCCAAGCGAGCATCATCAACGGGAAATTCCACGGCAAGATCGCGGCCACGACACCGATTGGTTCACGCACAATCATCGCCATCGCGCCGTCACCTGTTGGTGCGGTCTGATCGTAAATCTTGTCGGCAGCTTCGGCATGCCATTTGATGCACTCGATGGTTTCGGGCAAATCGACGGTTTCACAATCAAGGATGGGCTTGCCGCTTTCCACGCTTTCCATCACGGCCAGTTCGCGACGATTGCGGGTTAACAGTTTACACAGGCGGATCAGAACCTCCTTGCGTTCGTTTGGGTCCAGTTTGGACCAACGGCCTTGATCAAAGGCTTCGCGAGCCTTTGTTACGGCAAGATCCACATCATCGAGATTGGCCGTCGATATTTCGGTAATATCTGCCCCCGTGGCGGGATTGAGTGTTACCATCATCGGGCCATTGCCACGTTGATATTTTCCGTCAATGAATGGGCTGCGGGGCAGGTCCAACTGGTCCGCGATGGCGCGGTATTCAGCGGTCGTTAGAAGGTCGCTCATGGTGTCTGTCCCGTAATGCTGGAAATGGCCGTGTTCATTGTGCGAATAACCTCGGCCAATTCGCGTTTGTCGTCCTTATTAAGCGGCTGTAGCGGTTTGCGCGGCGGTCCTGCATCAATTCCACGCAATGTCAGCCCGTATTTGATGCACTGAACGAATTTCCCGCCTTGTTCGAGAACCCGCATCAAAGGCAACATCGCCGACATGATCGCGCGCCCTTTGGTGAAATCGCCCTCAACCGCGCAGGCCTGATACAATGCAATGTGGGCTTCAGGGGCAAAGTTGGATCCTGCGCAGACCCAAGACCGTGCGCCCCATGCAAAGAATTCTAATGCTTGATCATCCATCCCGCACGACAATGCGATATGGGGGTAATCTCGCGCCAACATGTGCAGGCGGTTGATGTCGCCAGAACTCTCCTTGATGGCGCAGAAATTTGGGGAACGGCCAAGTCGATCCAGCGTGTCTTCGTCCATGTTTACGGACATGCGGCCCGGATAATTGTACAGCATTGCCGGAAGGTTGGCGGCTCGATCCACGGCTAACGCATGCAGGGCGATCTCGCGTCCGGTTGGATAGGCATAGGGCGGCGTCGCGATCAGCAGTGCGTCGGCGCCGACAGCTTTGGCGGCCTGCGCATACATCACGCTGTCTTCTGTTCGGATTGCGCCTGTGCCCACGATCATCGGCACACGGCCGTCGATCAGATCTTTGCACCGCTGCATCATGTCCAACCGTTCATCGGCGGTTTGGGCGTAGTATTCTCCGGTTGATCCGGCCACGATGATCCCGTGAACGCCCGATGTGATCAGGTGTTCGATGGTTTGCTTTAACACCGTTTCATTCAATGAAAAATCATCGTGGTAGGGTGTCACAACAGGGGTATAGATACCTTCAAATTGCATTGCGGTGGTCCTTTAGGGAAACAACATCGACGGGCAATGGATCGGGGCGCACAAAGCGTTCCATGCGATCGCGGCTTAGGTCCCAATGTTGCAATGTAATATCGATAGCGAGTGCGCCTTCGCGGGCTTCCAATGCGCTGATCAAGGCGTCGTGCTGTTCGACTGCCTTTAGAACCAGCATCGATTCTGAGGGCGCTGCGGGGCGGTAAAATGTCTGGCTCATGCGGGTGTGATCAATCTGAAGCCGCGCAAGGGACGCGACCAGATAGGGGTTGTTGGCCATATCCCCGATGATTTGATGAAACGCATGATTGGCCAGCGCCGAAGCTTCTGCTTCTTGTGATGTGGTCGCCTTGGAAAACCTCAACTGCGCGTCTTTGAGGGCAATAAGCTGTGCCTTGGTCCAGTTTTCACAAGCGAGCCGTGAGATGTTCGCATAGACCATCGGAGCAGTTTGAAAAAACGTCCGCATCACAGCAATGTCCATCGACGCGACCTTTGCACCACGGTTCTGGGATAATTCGACGTAGCCTTCGCCGGAAAGACGCTGCAGCACCTCGCGCAGAGGCGTGCGCGACATTCCGTAGTGGTCAGTTAGCCGTGCTTCGTCGAGATCGTGCCCAGGTGGCAGATCTGTTGATAAAATGCGCTGGCGCAGATCATTCAGACAGGTTTCTTTTGTAAATTGGATCATCAGCGTTCAACCCTTTTGTATACATCAAGTATACAACCGAGATTCGTTCAAGCAAAATTGTGTAGGATCAATCGTTTTCAGGCGGCGTCACCGTTGTGATCCGCCCGGCGCGCCCAACGAGGCCCGATGTACAATACTGGTGATCAATTCAGTGTTTCTTTTGCCGGGTTTGTCAGAGATGAGGTTGACCAATTCATGCGCCGCTATTTCGCCCATTTGGCGATGTGGGACGTGAACGGTTGTTAATGCGGGGTGGATACAGCTGGCCAGTTCAATGTCGTCAAACCCTGTAATGGACACATCATCCGGTATGTCGATGCCCAGTGCGCGCGCCTTAACGAGTGCGCCCGTCGCCAAGACATCGTTGCCGCACATCACGGCGCTGGGCGGAAAAGGCCCTTGCACGAGCTGTTCAAACGCTGCTGCGCCATTTTCGATGCCGTATGGGGTTTGAAGGATCAATAAATCTTGAGTGGCAAAGCCATGCGCTTGCCAGCTGTCTTGGATGCCCATCAAACGACCCGCAGCCCGATCATTTCCAGCCACGATCCCTGAAATGACGCCGACCCTACGATGCCCAAGGCCGATGACATGATCCGCTAAATCACGCATCGCCTGTTGGTTGTTAAAACCGACGGAAACATGGTTGCCGTGGGGCTTGGATGCCCAAGCCAGCACAGTCGGAATGGCCCGACGGGCAAGGTAGTCATAAACACGGGCATCGCGTTCAGATCCAATAAGCAAAAGGCCGTCAGCACCACGCGACACCAGCTCGCGTATTTGTTCCTCTTCAAGTTTCGGTTGATACCCACTGCTGGACACCAACAGGTTATAGCCAAGATCGTGCAGCGTTTCTTGAAACGCCTGCAATGCGCGGGCGAAAATGGCGTTTTCCATTGTTGGAATAATGGCGCCAATGGTGTGGGATCGTTTGGCCGCCATTGCGCGGGCGTTGAAATTGGGTGTGTAGCCCATCGTTTCAACGGCATTCATAACCCGCTGACGAGTCTGAGGCGAAACCTTTTGGCGTTCGTTCAGGCAACGCGAAACCGTCGCGGTAGATACACCTGCTGCTTTGGCGACATCTTCTAGAGTCGGAATTAATGGTGTTTCAGGCATACATTCGCCTTTGTTGGACACCCATTTGGTATGGTGCTAACGCAGAAATGTAAACGCTTGCATAGCTTCCGGTAAAGCGTTTAGGCTGAATGGAATACAGCTCTTGAGGGGCAGATACGTTGTGCGATTCTGGTCGCAAACGTTTGGAAGAGGGATACCCAAAACATGGTGCGTGACTATCTTAAGAAGGCGACATTAACGGCGACATCCGGTGCGTCTGACGTCCATGAAACTGTGGTGTCTATTCTGAAAGATATCGAAGAGGGCGGCGATGCGAAGGCGTTGGAATATGCCGCAAAATTTGACAAATATGACGGCAACGTCCTACTGACCAAGGCCGAGATCGAAGCCGCCAGCGCGCTTGTCCCCGACAAATTAAAGGCCGACATCCATTTTGCCCATGACAACGTGAAACGTTTTGCACAGCTTCAAAAGGGCACGGTTGCGGACGTAGAAATGGAAATGCAGCCAGGATACGTTGCTGGGCAAAAGGCCATCCCCGTTGACGCGGCGGGTTGCTATGCCCCCGGTGGCCGGTACAGCCATATCGCCAGCGCAATCATGACTGTTACGACCGCCAAGGTTGCTGGATGCAAACATATCACCGCGTGTTCGCCGCCACGCCCTGGTGTCGGGATCGCACCTGCGATCATTTATGCCGCTCATGTGTGCGGCGCGGATAAGATCATGGCGTTGGGCGGTGTGCAGGGTGTCGCCGCTATGGCGTTCGGGCTGTTCGGCCTGCCAAAGGCCAATATCCTTGTCGGTCCGGGAAACCAGTTTGTTGCAGAAGCCAAACGCATCCTATTCGGGCGCGTCGGGATTGATATGATTGCTGGGCCGACGGATTCCCTAATCCTTGCGGACAAAACTGCCGATCCCGAAATCGTAGCGGTTGATTTGGTCAGTCAGGCCGAACATGGCTACAACAGCCCGGTGTGGTTGGTGACGGATGATCGACAATTGGCCCAAGACGTGATGGCGCGTGTGCCGGATTTGATCGCGGATTTGCCAGAACTGAACCGCGATAATGCCTTTGCTGCGTGGCGCGATTACGCCGAAGTGATCGTGTGCGCGGACCGTGAAGATATGGCCAGATGCAGCGATGAATACGCCCCAGAACACCTGACGGTTCAAGCGGATGATCTGGATTGGTGGCTGGAAAATCTGACCTGTTATGGATCTCTCTTTCTGGGCGAAGAAACAACAGTGTCCTACGGGGATAAAGCATCAGGAACCAACCATGTTTTGCCGACATCTGGCGCGGCGGGCTATACGGGTGGGCTGAGCGTTCACAAGTATATGAAAATCGTCACGTGGCAGCGTGCGACGCAAGACGCGTCTAAAGACGTGGCCATCGCAACCGCCCGTATTTCACGACTTGAAGGGATGGAGGGCCATGCCCGCGCTGCAGATGTGCGATTGGCAAAATATTTTCCGGGTGAAAATTTTGACCTAAGCGCAGAAGGCTAGGGGGGTGGGCGGATCACCCTCTCTTTTCGATCTGGCTGGAAAGGTCGCGTGTATTACCGGCGCGAGTTCGGGCCTTGGGCGGCGTGCGGCGATGACTTTGGCCGCGGCGGGGGCACGTGTGGTTTGCGTTGCCCGCAGAGCGCAGGAATTGGACGCGCTGAGCGGTGAAATTGGTGATGCTGCCGCGGCAGTCATCGCCGATGTCGCGGATCGTGATGCTTTGGCCAAAACGGCTGCCGAAATTCGCGTTCCATTTGGACCACCGGATATTTTAGTGCATGCGGCAGGCATCAACACCCGCGAGGCGGCCGATGATGTGACCGCGCAAGGCTGGGATCAGACCCTTTCGCTGAATTTGTCCGCGCCCTTCTTTCTTTCACAGGCGTTTGTGCCGGATATGCGTGCGAAAGGATGGGGGCGGATCGTTAATTTCGCGTCCCTTCAAACCACACGTGCCTTTCCGGGCGGCATTGCGTACGGGGCGACCAAGGGTGGTATTGCGCAACTAACCCGCGCCATGGCCGAAGCGTGGTCTGCGGATGGGATCACCGCCAACGCCATCGGACCGGGGTTCTTTCCAACCGAACTGACCGCTGCGGTGTTTGATGACCCGGAACGGGCGGCGCGCAATGCGGCGCAAACCTGTGTCGGGCGAAATGGCACCCTAGAAGATATTGATGGCCCGATCTTGTTCTTGTGTTCGGACGCATCGGCCTATGTCACTGGACAAGTCCTAATGGTGGATGGGGGGTTCACTGCAAAATGATCAACACGACCATTCATTCAGCGGATGATGCGCGGCGATTGGCCAAGCGACGGCTGCCGTGGATGGTGTTTGACTATATTGATGGGGCTGCGGGGGCGGAAACAGGCGCGGCGCGCAATCGTGCGGCGCTTGATGCGATAACGCTACGCCCGCGCATTTTGTGTGATGTAAGCGATAGAACATTGGCCACGACGTTGTTTGGCGCAACAGCCCAGCGTCCGTTTGGCATTGCACCCATGGGAATGTGCAATTTGTCCGCCCCCGGGGCTGATCTGATGCTGGCCCGTTTGGCCGCGCAATATCAGGTGCCACATGGCGTATCGACCGTCGCGTCGACGCCACTGGAACACATCATCGAAGCGGCCCAAGGGCATGCGTGGTTTCAAATCTATTTCAGCGGAGATGGGGAAGGATCGTTCAAGCTTATTGAACGGGCCAAGACCAGTGGATACCAAACCCTTGTGCTAACGGTTGATGTGCCGACCATCGGACGCCGCCCACGCGAATTGCGGCATGGGTTCAAGATGCCCTTCAAAATCGGGCCAAAGCAATTCGTTGATTTTGCTCTGCATCCGCGATGGTCTTTGGCGACGCTGTTGCAAGGCAAACCTCGAATGGCGAATTTTGACATGCCCGGGTATGACTTTGACCGCAGCTTAACCCGTGCCCGTGTGACGTGGGATACCCTGCGCGACGTGCGTGACATGTGGCCGGGCAACCTTGTCGTCAAAGGTGTTCTGGACGCCGAAGACGCGATTGCCCTGAAGGCCGCCGGCGTGGACGCGATCCAAGTGTCCAGCCACGGTGCGCGTCAGCTCGATAGTGCGCCTGCACCAATCACGGTGCTTCCGGATATCAGGGCCGCAGTCGGCGCGGATTTTCCGTTGTTCTTTGACAGCGGTATACGATCAGGCGAAGACGTATTAAGGGCGGTCGACCAAGGGGCCGATTTCATTTTCTTGGGCCGCATACTGCAATTTGCTATCGCGGCGGGTGGTGAAGCGGGGCTGCACGCAATGTGGGATGTTCTGAGCGAAGAAATCAGCATCGCAATGGCACAAACCGGGCAAACACAGATCAAAACGGCATCTGATCGTTAACGGGTGTTGGGTCCAACGTTTGGCCGTGCGAACACGCCCCTGAATGCGCAATAGCATCTGGTCGCCGGTTCAAAAGTAAGCGATGGTGCGCGGGCTAATTCAGGCCCTTGCCTGAAAGAAATTCCGGAGCCCCGCGCATGTCCAAACCCAAAAATATCCTGTTCATCATGTTTGATCAGCTGCGCTGGGATTATCTAAGTTGCTATGGGCACCCTCATTTGCAGACACCCAATATCGACAAATTGGCGGCCAAGGGTGTGCGATTTGATCGCGCCTACATTCAATCGCCGCTTTGCGGGCCGTCGCGGATGTCAACCTATACGGGGCGCTATGTGCATAGCCACGGCGCATCTTGGAACAATGTTCCCCTGAAAGTGGGCGAGCGAACGATGGGCGATCATCTGCGTGATTTAGGGATGGACTGCTGGCTGATTGGTAAAACCCACATGAAGGCAGATGCCGAAGGCATGTCGCGGCTTGGGCTTGAGGCGGATTCAGTAATTGGCGCGCGCGTGTCTGAATGTGGGTTTGACGTGTTTGAACGGGATGACGGCATGCGCCCCGAAGGCCCAGACGGGTTTTATGACGAAGGTGGTGCGGTAAACTACAACGCGTATCTACGCAGCAAAGGGTATAAGGGGGACAATCCTTGGCATGACTATGCTAACTCTGCCAATGATGGCGCTGGAAATGTCTTGTCGGGCTGGTTTATTGAAAACAGCGACAAACCCGCCAATATCGTCGAAGATGACAGCGAAACACCCTATCTGACCCGCCGCGCGATGGAGTTCATCGAAGGTCGCGGTACGGCGCCATGGTGTTGTCATCTGTCCTACATCAAACCGCATTGGCCCTACATTGTCCCTGCGCCGTACCATGACATGTACAGTCATGATCAGTTTTTGGATGTTGTGCGCAGCAACCAAGAACGCCAAACCGATCACCCTGTCTTTGGTGGCATGATGAACGCGCCCGTTGGGCAGGCGTTTTCCCAAGATCACGTGCGCGAAAAAGTCCTGAGCGCCTATATGGGGCTCATCAAGCAATGTGATGATCAAATGGGCGTTCTATTTGATTGGCTCGAACAGACGGGCCGTATGGACGACACCATGATCGTCGTGACGTCGGATCACGGGGATTATCTGGGGGATCATTGGCTGGGCGAAAAGACGTTTTGCCATGACACATCTGTGCGGGTTCCGATGATTGTTTATGATCCCTCCGCGCAAGCTGACGTGACACGCGGCACATCATCGGATGCTTTGGTGCAGCTGATTGATCTGGCGCCGACGTTCGTTGATGTCGCGGGCGGCAATTCCGCTGCGCTTGATCATGTTCTCGAAGGTAAATCGCTTTTGCCCGTGTTGCACGGGCAAGATCAATCGCGTGAATTTTCGTTCTGTGAATACGATTTTTCGATGTCACCTTTGGCGGCTAAACTTGCCCTTGATACCGCCGAGGCGCGGCTGTTTATGGTGACGGACGATCGGTACAAGTTGATCGAATTCGGCGGCGGTATTCGCCCTATGCTGTTTGATCTTCGGTCGGACCCCAATGAATTGATTGACCTTGGCCAAAGCGATGAACACGCTGACATCATAGTGCGGCTGTCTGGCGCGCTGGGCACTTGGGCGCGCCGTCCGGCGCAGCGCACAACAATCACGAACGCTGACCTTGTCAAATTTCGATCAGGACGCAGCACCAAAGGCGTGATCATCGGTGCCTATGCTGAAGGGGACTTAGACGCGGACCTGACCGAGAAATATCGCAACCGCAAAGCCCGACCTATTCAAACCTAGGGGCATCTTGCGCAAAAATGTCGGGTTTTCAAACACGGATGTGTAGTTTGTTCACCTGTTTGATTTGTGCCAAGACTAATCCCAAATCCGCAAACACGCGCTGCCGCGACAGACCTTAGCGAGAGAATGATATGGCCCAACTGGACGACCCCAATGTGTTTCTTCGCGAACTATTTGCAGCGGCTGTCGCACGCGCGGATCCGATGTTGTGCGTGCCGGCTGCACTGCCCCCTAAACCGAAAGGTCGGGTCGTTGTCCTTGGGGCGGGCAAAGCGTCAGCGCGGATGGCCGAGGCCGTTGAATCCGTTTGGGGACCGTGTGACGGCTATGTAATCACCCGATACGGTTACGCGCGGCCCTGTGCTGGGATCGAAATCGTAGAAGCGGCCCATCCTGTGCCTGATCAAGCAGGGATTGATGCGACCAAACGGCTCTTGGAAATTGCGCAGGGGTTAGGGGCCGATGATACGGTGATCATGCTAATCTCTGGTGGTGGCTCTGCGCTCCTTTGTGCTCCGGGCGACGGGCTCACGCTGGCGGACAAGCAGACGCTCAGCGCATCCATGCTTGCATCTGGTATGCCGATTGGGGACATCAACGGCATTCGCAAAGAACTGTCTGCTGTGAAGGGTGGGCGTTTGGCAGCGGCTGTGTATCCAGCCAGATTGATCACATTGATGATTTCTGACGTGCCGGGTGATGACCCCAGCGACATCGCGAGCGGGCCGACAGTTGGTCACAATGGCGATGCGGCCTTGGCTATCGCGACATTGAACACTTGGAACGTTGAACCACCCGCCGCGATCGGTGCATATTTGGCCAAAGGGGGCGATCCTTTGGCTGCGGATGATGCGCGGCTTTCGGCTGTTGAAAACGTGATTATCGCCGCGCCATCCCAATCCCTTGACGCAGCGGCCGATATTGCGCGCGCGCGCGGAGTTGAGGTGCGTATGTTGGGCGATTCATTAGAAGGCGAAGCATGTGAATTGGCCGAAACGCAGGCCGCATTGGCAATTGAAATCGCGGCGCAAAACCTGGATCATCCGGTCTTGTTGTTGTCGGGCGGCGAATGCACCGTAACGCGCCGTGGCGACGGGGTCGGTGGCCCAAACGCAGAATTCACACTGGCTGCCGCCATCGCGCTTAAGGGGCATCCTAGGGTGCATGTTCTGGCATGCGATACCGATGGCGTTGATGGTGCCGCCGAGGTCGCAGGCGCAATCGCAGACCCCACAACATTGGCCTTTGCAGAGGCGCAAGGCATATCACCTGATGCGCAACTGGAAGCGAACAACGCACATGGATTTTTCGAAGCCATTGATGGACAAGTGGTGCCGGGCCCGACGCTCACCAACGTGAATGATTTCCGCGCGCTCTTGGTGATGCCATGACGCGATGGTTGCAACGCATTGGAGGGCTTTTCGCGATCCTTCTTTTAATCTTGGGCACAATGGTCGCCTGCAATTCGTTGCCCCAACCTGTTCAAGACCCGCGCGCGCAATCCATCCGCATCGCGACCTATAATGTCCATTATATATGGCTGGACCGCGCAACGGGGGATTGGTCTGTCGGGGATTGGGACCGCCGCAAGGCACCGTTGCAATCGGCGTTTCGCAGTCTTCAGGCAGATATCGTCGGATTTCAAGAAATGGAAAGTTTCGGCCGTAATTCTGCGCCCGCAAATCTGACTCTCGATTTTCTTATGGCCCAGAATCCCGATTATGCGGTGGCAGCCGCTGGCGATCCCGATGTGTTCCCCTACACGCAGCCTATCCTGTACCGCCCGGACCGTCTGACCTTGCGCGACGAAGGGTGGTTTTTCTTTAGCGAAACACCGGACGTGATTTATTCGCGGACCTTCAATGGGTCATTCCCTGCGTATACGTCTTGGGCTGAATTTTCAGATCCACAGGGCAAGGTATTTCGCGTTTATAACCTCCACACGGATTTCAGGAGCAGGTCCAATCGCCAAAAATCGGTCGAACTTGTGGCGCAGCGGATCGCGGAACCCATGCAGCGTATGCCTGTGTTTGTGGTCGGTGATTTCAACGCACGCGGTGGGTCAAAAACGTTGGGTATTTTAGAAAACCAAGGCGTGATGTTTGATCCAGTTCAGGGATCAACATTTCATTTTGACAGTGGGCTAAACCTGTTCGGTGCGATTGATCACATTGGATGGACAGAGGGCGCAGCGCCTGTGGGGGCGGCGTTTTCGGTCCGTGGTAAATTCGATGGGGAATGGCCAACGGATCATTACCCTGTCGTTGGTGATTTCACGCTGCGGTAGCAACGGTCCTAGCCCCAGACCAAATGGGTGATGTGGTAGATCACAGGCGCCGCGAAAATTACGGAATCGAACTGGTCCACAAACCCGCCCTGACCCGGGATAAGATGGGACCAGTCTTTGACGCCACGATCACGCTTGATGGCAGAAAACACAAGGTTCCCAAACATGCCCGCTGTTGACGCGATTGCGGCCATCGCGATCGCACCAGTCAAACCGAACGGGGTCATCCACGCCAGTAGCCCGCCAATCGCGGCCGCGGAGACCACGCCGCAGGCCATGCCCTCCCATGTCTTGGCAGACAGGTTTGGAACGATACGGGTTTTGCCGATGCGGCGTCCGAAAAAGAAATCAAGAAGATCCCCGAACTGAACGACCATGATTAAGAACGCGATCAACAAGATGCCGCGATCCGCCGGATAACTATCAAAATCGATCATCATCAGCGCGGGAACATGGGAAATACAAAACACAGTGATCATCAATGCCCACTGGGTTTCAGCCACACGGATCAAAAAACGGTCAGCATTGCCGCGCAGGGCCGAGACGATCGGCAACATCAAGAACGCGTAGACCGGGATGAACACTGTATAAAGCCCCTGCCAGCCAAATGCGACGAACAGGTATTGCAACGGTAAGACCACAAAGAACCCCAAGGCCAGGGCAAGGTGATCGGCCTTTCGTTTGTTGGTAAGCGTCAAAAATTCACGCAATGCGGCAAAGGATGTGAATGCAAACAGCGCAATCACCCCATACCGCCCGATCATCAGAGCGAGCGAAAACAAGATAACCATGCCCCACCAACTGCGCACGCGGGTCATGAAGGTTTCGATCACTGGATTGTCGTTGCCTGCGCGAACACGCAACAATTCACCAAAGAACGACAGCGCTGTCATCAACCCGCACACGGCTGCAAACAACCATAGGATTTCCGTGAGGGTCGATGTCATAATCGGTCCTCCTGAAGCGGGGCCAGTCCAACCAACGCATCAGAGGCGCGTTTTAGAAAGGCGTCTTTGGTTTCGTTGTCGTGGACTTGTATTGGTTCCCCAAAGGTAACCGTACAGATCAGCGGCAAGGGGATGACTTCGCCCTTTGGCATGATCTCTGTGACATTGGCCACCCATGTGGGCACAAGATCCACATCCGGGCGCGCCTTGCCCATATTGTACAACCCGGCCTTGAACGGCAAAAGGGGATCTTCAGTCATATTGCGGTTGCCCTCGGGAAATATGATAAGAGAACTTCCCGCATCCAAGGCATCAAGGATGTTTTGCATTGGGTCGTGATCGGCTTCGCGTGCTTCTGGGCGGCGGTCGACCAACACACAATTGAAGACTTCGGGCCCGACAAAGGCGCGTAGTTTGTTTTTCAACCAGTAATCTGCCGCCGCGACAGGGCGCACGGTGCGACGGATATTGGGGGGCATGCAGGACCAGATCATTGGCATGTCCGCATTGCTCACATGGTTGGCAAAATAAACGCGCTGTTTGTTAATCGGTTCGATGCCCTGCCAATCGGCACGCACCGCCGTCAAGAACCGCACAAGCAAAGAAATAGCGAGGCCCACAAATTTGGCTGCGATGCGTCGCGGGAATGTGAGTATTGATTTCATCTTCGTGACTTTGGCTGAGGTTGTCGCAATTGAAAAGGGTGCGCCCCGCCCACCTGAGGGACAGGATTGGGGGCGGGGCACTTGCCGTGAGCGGCAACTCGGTGTCGCAGGCTTAGTCTTTGGGGTCTTCCCCGCCGACATATTCTGCGAGAATGCGTTCATTGCGGGCCTCTTCGACGCGGGTGATGCGGTCTTCTGAGAGACGTTCATCAAAGCGCAGTTTTACGAAATTCACCAAGGCGAGGGTGAGCAAGAGAATCCCGATCCCCCAGTAGCCTTTGGTGGACAGCGGCACGTCTGGTGACATGTAAAGAGACAACGCCAACATTCCGTAGGCCACAACGACGCCGATGCCGTTGAATAAAATGATCATACCATTGTCGGATTTATTGAAATTAGTCATGGGTCTATTCCTTTGTGATTGAGATGTTATGCGGATTTTTGTGCGGCGAGTCGGGCAAGAATGTCGTCGGCAGTTGTTCGAGTTGCGGGGCCGCAACCTGTGTCAGCCATCCGATCTGCAAGGGTTTCGTGGCCAAGGTCACGATCAATTTCGCGCAGGATTTCGGATTGTTCGAACGGATCATCGCGGCCCATGACACGTTGGATCAATTCCTCGGCTTCTTCGGTCGATGACGTGTGCCCTATTGTTGAATTCAACCGTGTTTGGATTGCCTGTTCGCGGCGTACGGCGCGGGCCTGAATGGCACCTTGTTTCAGATCAATAATGCGGCGGTGGCCGGCCTCGATCGAATTGCGTAGGCGGATGACCTTTTGATCCAAACGATCACAGGTTTCTTTGCGAAGCGTCAGTTCGTTTTCCATCTGCGCAATGGCGTGTGCGGCTTCATGGGCAAGGTCTTCGCGGTCTTTGCCCAGTGCGTCCTGCGCCCGCGCTGTCATATCTTTGATCCGTGATATCAGCGCGTCGCGTTGTCGTTCTTCTGAGCGTTGACGCTGGATCAAGGACGCAAGTGTTGCCTTTGCAGCCTTTAGCGATGTTTCGGCTTCGCGGATCTTCTGGTCGATCAGCTCAATCGCAAAGGCATCTCGAACACGATCTTCTGAGCGTGCGTTGACCCCGGCAATCAGGGTTGAAAGTGTTTTGAACATTTCGCGTCCTTTCATGTCTACGGCTCACCTATTTCGTGAACGTTGTTCATAAAATAGAAGTAGCCAGATAGGGCGCTGCTTTCAAGCTATTTTTTGAACAATGTTCAAGAAATTCGGTTTTGATGCGCCAAGTGTCTGAGAAGTAGAGAAATCATTTCTTCCAAATGCCGCGCGGGGACGCCTGCAGATGCTTCTTCTAGACCCAAAAGGATGATTCCGTGCACGCTTGAAAACAGTGCCTTGGTTAGCAAAGCGCGCGTTTTCGCGTCATGGTCGGGAAAAATGACCGATAGGGGCGCGTCAATATAGGCAAACAATTGACCCATTTCTCGCAAATACCAGTCTGGTGCGGTGTCGCCTTGGGCGCGTTCGATATCAAATAGGGCGCGCCAAGCGTTGAAGTTTTCAGCGGCAAACCTGTGATAGGCGTGTGACATGACGATCAACTGCTCGGTCGCGTCTTGCGGCGCATCAGCGAGCGATTCTGCCACTGCCGCCCCCAGACGATGAAACGTGCGCGCGTTTACCGTTAGGATCAGGTCATCCAAATCGCCAAATACGTTATATATCGCCCCAAGCGCGCAACCTGCATCTTTTGCCAGATCGCGCGCGCGTAGGTTCTTGATCCCGTCTGCGACGATCCGCGTTTCTGCATGTTCGATTAGGTTTTCACGCAACGCGGCGCGGCGCGCTTCTACTTTTCCAGCCATCGGGCCTCCGTTGAACTTCGTTCAATCTTACGGGCCTTAGGCTTGGCTGCAAAGGGGATTCGATTTGTAGCGCCCAAGTTTGAGGTAAAAGCGGAGGTTTTATTGTTCCTTTACAGGTGCGCCGCCCGCAAAAAGATTGGGGCCGTGGTAGCTGATGGGATCGCCCTGCATTTCGAGGTGCAGCCCGCCGTCTTTAAACGGATGCGCACGTGCAAGGTCTTCATCTACATCAAGACCCAAACCCGGTGCCGTTGGGACGGGAATATAGCCGTTTTCGATTTTTATGCTGCCTTTGATCAACGCGTCATGGAACGGGGTTTCGATAGTTTCAGCCATTAAAATGTTGGGCAATGTCGCGGCCAATTGAATGTTGGCGGCCCATTCAATCGGCCCTGCATAAAGATGCGGAGCGACTTGGGCGTTATAAACTTCGGCGAGCGTCGCGATTTTCTTGGTTTCCCAAATCCCACCCGAGCGGCCCAAAGCCGGTTGAATGATATTGGCAGCCCCGCTGCGCAGAACGGTGGCGAATTCAGCCTTGGTCGTGAGGCGTTCGCCCGTCGCCACGGGGATTTTGACTGCCGCGGCGACCTTCGCCATTTCGTCCACCGCATCGGGCGGAATCGGTTCTTCGTACCAAAGCGGCGAAAACTGTTCGATCGCTTGGCCCATGCGTATGGCCCCGCCTGTGGAAAACTGCCCGTGGGTGCCGAACAGAAGGTCAGCATCAGGCCCTATGGCTTCGCGGATGGTTCTGCAAAAGGCGACAGATGTTTCTATGTCATGCAACGACGGCATGTGGCCTGCGCGAATGGTATAGGGGCCTGCCGGGTCAAATTTGACAGCCGTATACCCCTTTTCCACCATAGCAACTGCGACTTCGGCGGCCATATCAGCGCTGGCCCAGAAATCAGGTAGCGGGTGGTGAGGGGCTGGATAGAGGTACGTGTAGGCGCGGATACGGTCGTTCAGGCGACCCCCGATCAGGGCATGCACGGGGCGGTCGCGGTCTTTGCCCAAGATGTCCCAGCAGGCGATTTCGAGGCCGCTGAACGCGCCCATGACCGTGAGATCAGGGCGCTGCGTGAAGCCGGAAGAATACGCGCGGCGGAACATAAGTTCGATGTTTTCAGGATTTTCGTCCTGCATGTGGCGTTCAAAGACGTCCTTGATGACTGCCGTCATTGCGTCCGGCCCGACTGAGCTGGCATAGCATTCGCCCCAGCCCTTTACGCCTGTGTCCGTCGTGATTTTGACCAGTATCCAATACCTGCCGCCCCAGCCGGGGGCGGGGGGGGCGGTGATGATTATGTCTAGGTCTTGGAGTTTCATGTATGCTCCAACGCAAATGCGTCACAAGGGTAGGTTTATCACCACATCTCTGATGGGCACGTTTTTCGGGTCGTTGGGACTGTGTTATTCGAAGAGGTCCGTTTGTTCGGTTTCATCTTGCGGATCACGTTCAACCAACATGGCATCGATTATGCCAATCAGTCGTTCCGTCCCGAAGAATGTTAGGTCAGGCGCGTCAAGGTCATCCATAAAGGCTTCGATTGTCAAAATCTGCAATTTGCCATCTACATGACCAATGTTTTCAAAAGTGCGGGTTTCATTGTGAGGAATGTCAGCAATCATTTCGCCTGAAAACAAAAGCCTTCCAACGTTCAACGAAACGCCAGGTTGCTCGCCCAGTCTTTCGAGAAACGGGACGACCTCGTCCAAATCGAAATTGCCCGAGGTTTCAGCCGTGCTTTCTTCAATATCCGCATCAGGCATAAAGAGATGTTTCACATCCCTCATGGACGGTTTTTGAAATTTAGGCATGCGCTATTCCCTATTGAACAGGATGACGTTTCTTTTTGCGGCCCCAGTTTTTGTATCTTCAATCGCGTCGTTGATTTGATCAAGTGTCCATGTGCCTGAAATCAGCTCATCCAATTTCAACCGACCTTGGGTGTACATATCGACCATCCATGGAATATCGCGTTTGATTATTCCGTCGCCCATGCGCGACCCAATGAGAGCCTGTCCGTTGTACGCGACTGTCGCGGCCTCATACTCGCTGAGTGCGCCTGATGGTGGCATGCCCACCATAACAACCTTGCCGCCCATACCAACATAGCGCGGGGCGTCGGTGTAAATACTGGCGACCCCCACGGTGACAAATACTGCATCCGCGCCGCCGCCAATAATGTCTTTGACCGCGCGCCAGGGTTTGTCTTGGCTGGCGAGAACCGCATCTGTTGCACCAAATTCACGTGCAACGTCGAGTTTGGTTGGTTCCATGTCCACCGCAACGATCCGACGGGCCCCTGAAATGGCTGCGCCTTGAATAGTGTTCAGGCCAACGCCGCCAGCGCCAATAACAACAACATCCTGCCCGGGTCGAATTTGCGCTCCGTTTACGACGGCGCCGATGCCGGTGATGACGCCACATGCCAAAAGTGAAGCAGCTTCCATTGAAATACCGTCGGGCAGCACAACGACTTGGCTTTCATCAACAACGATACGTTCCGCAAACGCGCCACAGGCCAAGCCATGATGCAATTTGCCCCCCTCAATGGTTGTGATCGGGCCCTTGTCGCCATCATAGGGCGTTTGGCATTTAGTCGGTTGGGCCACATCGCAAGCCGGGCAGCTGCCGCAGGCCCAGATTAGGGTCGCGACAACTTTGTCCCCGACTTTAACGCCCTTTGCATCGGGGCCAACAGCCGTGACGGTTCCTGCGCCTTCGTGACCGTAGACGGCTGGCAGCGACCCGCCCCAAATGCCTTCGGCCAATGAAATATCCGAATGACATATTCCACAGGCCGCCAAAGTAACCTCGACTTCGCTGGCCTGTGGCGCACGAATTTCGATGTCTTCAATCACGAGGGGTTGGCCAAATTCATGGCAGACTGCGGCTTTGATCCGGGGCATGGGACACCTGTTTGTTTAATTTATCCCAGTAGGGCGGCGGGTCGGACCGCCTGCCATCCTCAAAACGACAGGATGTGTCGTTTACGTCGCCGTGGCGCGACGTCCACCTAAAAAGACGATCAAGCACACGATCATGATCGAGCCAGACAACGCAAAGGCCGCGCCCGGAAAGTATAGCCCGGGTGAGTCTGTATAAATCCAAAAGATCTGGGTCATCGCGAGGGGCGAAAAGATCATGGCGACAGATTTCGCTGATGAAATCACGCCCTGCAGCTCGCCTTGCTGATCATCACCCGCGCGTTGGGACATGAGCCCTTGCAATGCGGGCGTCACCACCGCCCCAAGGGCAGTCAGAGGGATGAATGCCAATGCGATCCACCCCGTGGTGATTAGCGTTAAAACTACAAAAGCCGAAAAATTGAAGACGATCCCGTAGATAATCGTCCCGCGTTCGCCAAACCGTTTCAGCGCAGGCCGTATCAGTGCCCCTTGAACAATCGCGATTCCGATACCGAATAGGGCTAGGGACACGCCAATCATACCCGAAGACCAGCCAAAGGCTTCTTTCGTAAAATAGGCCCATGTCGCGGGATAGACTATAAAGGCGAATTCATAAAGGAAGACCAAGAATATCAACCGACGCACGCCATCTAATTGCCCCAATGCCTTAAATGCACCAAAAGGGTTGGCGCGGCGCATCGAAAACGGTCGGCGGATACGGTCAGTTACGGTTTCGGGCAGCACAAAGTAGCCAAATGCAAGATTAAGCGCGCCTAACGCCGCAGCGGCATAAAACGGCGCACGGGTTCCAAGTTCGCCAAGCAGCCCCCCAACGACAGGGCCAAGCACAAAACCAAACCCAAACGCCGCGCCGACAAGGCCAAAGTTCGCGGATTTTTCATGGGGTTCGGAAATGTCGGCAATAAAGGCGTTCGCGGTCGACATCGTCGCAGCAGTAATGCCGCCCACCACGCGGGTTATGAACAACAACCAGATTGACCCCGCCACGGCCATGACCAGATAGTCGATTGTCATCACCAACAAAGACACCAACAGCACCGGGCGACGGCCATAGCGATCCGACAATGACCCTAAAATCGGACCAAAAACGAACTGCATCACTGCAAACGTCGTTGCAAGGATACCGCCCCACACGGCGGCCCCGCCGATGGTGCCCCCTTCAACTTCTCGGATCAGGTCCGGCATCACGGGCAAGATCAACCCGATGCCCATCGCATCAAGAGTCAAAGTAATCAGGATAAAGGTAAAAGCGCGTTTGCGCTGAGCGGTTTCCATGGCTCATGGCATAAAGTGAACTGAGCAGTTCGCAAAGTGATCTTTGTGTTTGCGCGCGCTGCAGGCCCTAACATCACGCACCGTTATTCCATTAGATGTGTCCGATATTTCTAAGAAATTGCGTCAGGTGTAGCGCAACATCCGCTGGGTGGGTGAGGGGCGTTAGATGGCCTGCCCCGCGAATAAGATGAAATTCTGATCCGGGGATCAAATCGGTCGTTTCGCGTGCCAGATCGGGTGGTGTGGTTTTATCCGCGGTTCCGCACAGCCCCAGTGTTGGCAAACGCAGGCCGGATGTCGGGGTGTAGAAGTCTGTTCCAGCGATTGCTTCGCAGCAGGCAGCGTATCCTTCGGGTGTGGTCGATAAAAATTGATCCTTGGCGGTGTTCGGGACGGCACCTCCCCAGCGGGTGAATGTATCTTCGGCCAACACGCGCATTCCTTGCGTGCGCGCGATCTTTGCTTTGGTGTGCCAAGGGTCGGGTTGGCCAAACTTTGCTGCGGTCGCGCACAGGACAAGCCCACGCACCAGATCAAGCCGTTTCACGGCCAGCCCTTGGGCAATCATTCCACCAAGCCCCACACCGACGACGACCGCATCACGAATTTCGAAAGAATCCATCACCGTTTCGATGTCGCCAATCAATCCACCCATCTTATAGGGGCCGTGTGGTACATCGGATGTGCCGTGACCGCGCAGATCAAGTGCTGTGCAATGATGGTGCGACATCCGGCCTAACACACCATCCCAGTGTTGTGCCGTGGCCCCTAGATCGTGAAGGAACACCAACGGCGGCCCTGCGCCATCTTGCCTGACGGCGAGCGCGGCACCCTTGGTCTCAGTCTTTTGCATCGCCAAGGCGCATGTGTGCGATGATCTGACCGTGATCAGATGCCAGTTTATTGTAGGGCGCTTCGGGGTGCGACCCATCTGTAAGATGGTCGTTCAAAACGGAAAAATATTCCATCTCGCCCAACTTCTCAGGGTAGTCAGGATGAAAATGCCGCGACATGAAAATCTGATCGATGGATTCAAACACCCCGCCAAACGCGGATGTATAGACCATGTCACGCGCCGATTTGCGCACGAACATGCGTTCGGCAGAATGGAGGCGGACCCGTTCGATGTCTTCTGTGATCTGAAGGTTTTCAGCGTCTGAATAGCGATCACGCGGAGTGGTCGCATCATGGCGCAACATCCACGCATAATTCTTGAAAGGGGTTTCACCAGATATGATTTCAGAACTGACAGCGTGTTCGCCATCATTGAAATCCCCCAGCACCATCACGGGATGACCGGCATCAAGTTCGCTAATAATTTCACGGCGTAATACCCATGCTTCCGCCATGCGGCGCAGCGCAGCCCGCAGCGACCCAAGCGCGCGTGCCGCGGGGTCATAGTTGGTCAGATCGGCGGGCTCGGGCGTGGTGTGTTCGCCAAGTTTGGACTTCAGGTGGCAATTGAACACGGTCACGATTTGGGGGCCAGAGTCAGTCGGAATAGGTATACGTGCCTTTAAAATAGGGCGACTTATGCGACGAATGCGGAAATAGCCGGCGTCTTCATCGTCGCTCCCGCGTAAGGCTGAGAATGGTATGTCGACAGGTTCAGGCAGGTCTTGCAACACAACCGGAGGTTCCGAAAACCCGAAACGTGACAGGATCGCAACGCCGGGGCGTCGCGCGCCGGGCCCGCCATCTGCGGCGTTGGGGGCAACGGCAAGCCCTTCGGAGCCATAAGGTGTATAGGCCAGTTTGCGAAAAATGGCCTTGCGATGATAGCGTTTGGACCGATCCGGGATCGTTGCGCTGTTGGCTTCGATCCCGTGTTCATCCGCTTGTGCAATCACATCGCGCAGTGCGTCTTCTTCGAAAATTTCCTGAAACCCGACGATGTCTGCATCCATCGTCAGCAATTGATCCGCCAACCAATCTTGTTTCCAGGCGTATTCTTCGGGCGTATATTTCTGGAACTTATAATATTCTTGATCCGATCCGATCAGGTTTTTCACGTTGAAGCTGGCAATAGTGAAATGGGTCATTTCGTGGCCTTTGAAAGTTTTGTGTTCAAGACAAGGTTGAAAGGGCTTTGGCAAATAAATCTGCGTCGACGTTGCCGCCCGAAATGGTCACAATAACGGCGTCACCCTGAATGTTGTCGTGTTGATACAAGGCGGCGGCCAAGGCTGCCGCGCCACCGGGTTCTACCACCAGTTTCAGACGCAAAAACGCCTGCGCCATCGCGGCCAATGCAGCATCTTCACCAATGGTTAGTCCGGGTCCGCACAGACGTTGCATGATGGGAAAGGTCAAATCACCGGGTTGTGCGGTAATGATTGCATCACAGATATTGCCTGATGTTGACGCGTTGCGTTCAATCTGGCCTGAGCGCAACGACCGCGCCACATCATCAAAGCCGTCAGGTTCCACAGGGCGCACCCGCAAGGTTGGGGCGTCAGCTTCGCATGCTAGGGCAATTCCCGATGTCAGACCACCGCCGCCGCAACACACCAGAACGTCGATGTTTTCCAGCCCCAAGGCGTTTGCATCTTCGGCGATTTCAAGGCCAGTCGTTCCTTGTCCTGCAATGACCAACGGTTCATCGAAGGGGCGGATCAACGTCAGGTTACGTTCGGTGGCAATTCGGGTTCCTATTTCATCACGATCTTCGGTGTCTCGGTCATATAGAACCACCTCGGCGCCCAGCGCCCGCGTATTTTCAATTTTCAACTGCGGGGCGTCAGATGGCATGACGATGACAGAACTTGTGTCATGGCGGGCCGCCGCCAGCGCGACGCCCTGCGCATGATTGCCGGATGAAAATGCGATAACGCCGCGTGTGCGGACGTCAGGATCGAGCGCGGACAGGGCGGACCATGCGCCGCGGAATTTGAAGCTGCCCGTGTGTTGCAAGCATTCCGGTTTGATAAAAACGCGGCGCCCGGCCACTTCATCCAAGAACGGAGACGTCAAAAGCGGTGTGCGACGGGCGTGGCCGTCAATTCGTTTGGCCGCGTCGCGGATCATGTCAATGTTCATAGGGCCTGTATCCAGTCATTAAGCACACTCAGGGATTCTGGTTCGTCCAGAAATGGCACATGCCCCCGCCCCAATACAGTTGCGGCAATAGCGTCAGGGCGGCGGTTGCGCATGTGTTCGAAGGTGGTCGCGTTTAGCAAATCAGACGCATCTCCGCGCAAGATGGCCAGCGGCAATCCACCCAACGCATCATAAAGCGGCCATAGGTCCGGGATCGGTTCGTCGCGCCCTGCCAACACGGCATCGCGCAATTTTGGATCGTATTTTATCACCAGTCCATCGGGCGTTGCGGCATAATGGTTTTGCACCTCTGCCAGCCATCGCGCATCGGACACACCTTTGAAATGGGTCCATGCCTTGGCGCGAAACGCTGCGGCGTCTTCGTGGGTTTTCTGTGCGGGGTTCCGGCCGATATAGTCCATGATGTTGGCCATGCCTGCCTCGCCGATTTCTGGGCCAATGTCGTTCAGTGCGACCCCCAATAGGCGGTCTTTGGCGGTGGCGGCCAGCATCATCGAAATAAGTCCGCCGCGCGACGTTCCCAGAATAGCAACCTTTTCAAGGTTAAGATGATCCAGAAGCGTCACAACATCTGCGGCTTCTTGCGGGATCGTATAGCTGGCAAAATCGGCCCAATCTGATTGCCCGCGCCCGCGATAATCCATTCGGATCAAACGAATGCCACCGCGGTTCAACAGATGTGGCGCGACGTGATCAAAATCATGCGTGTTGCGCGACAATCCAGACAAAGCCAAAATCGGAAGACCGTCACCTTCATCAGTGAAATGCAGCTTCGTTCCGTCAGGTGCCGCGACAAAAGGCATTAGACAAGATCAGGAATGGACTTGAGGTTCTTGAGCGTCCGATGCGGAGCAGCCCAGAGTCTATCCTGCGGGGCATCCGCGCGGTTTACCCAGACTGTCGCAAACCCGTAGCCCGCGGCACCTGCTGCATCCCAACCATTTGCTGACGCAAAAAGGACTTCGGTTTGGGGCACATCAAAGCGATCCCAGACCATGTCATAGACGAGATTATGAGGTTTAAAAATTTCAACTTCTTCAACTGACAAAACATCATCTAGATACTCGCCAATTCCGGCAAAGCGCACTGCGTTGACCAACATATCAGGCGATCCATTGGACAAAATGGCGATGTTCATACCCTTTTCCTTAAGCGCGCTCAGCATCTTGGGTACTTCGGGGTAGGCGGGTAGTTCTTTGTAAACCGACAACAATTTGGCACGCAGGGCATTGTCAGCCAAGCCGTTGTTTTCCATCGCCCAATCCAGTGAATCCTGTGTCACCTGCCAAAACGGAATATGGCGCCCACCAATGGCGCGCAACCAAGAGTATTCCAATTGTTTGCGCCGCCAGTCGGCTGACAACGTGCCCCAAACGGCAGCTAGCTGTGACTGTCCGGGTTCAGATGCAACCTGCCTGGCGGCTGCGTCCACATCAAACAGGGTGCCATAGGCGTCAAAGATGCAGGTCGTGATTGTCATGCGCTGCCTTTCATTTGGGAACAGCTTGTCACGGGTCGCATAGCTTTGGAACCCTCAAACGCGGTACGTAAGGGCGGATCGGATCAAAGGGGCGATTGTGTCCAGTGGCAGCGGGGCGTCCGGTGCCATCAAAACAGCGCGATTGCCGTCAAAACGCATATCACGCGGCGCGAGGGCGCGAAAATCTGACATTACCGTTGACTGGCAATGCGTAAATATTGCGACATCGCCGTTCTTGGTCACACCCAGCCGCATCGGTGTCGCCGCCTTTGTGTCTGCAGTGGTGTAGGATGGCTGCCCCCATTTGATCGTCTCCGCGATGCGGCAGTTGGTCAGCGTGGCTGCAATGTCGAAAATCAAGGTGCGGAGTTCCATCAAATGCTGGCGCTGCGCAATGTCGTACTTTGCAAAGGCCGCTTCAACGGCGGGCGGAGGAGAAACAAGCGGCATCGTTCAAACATGCACGGCGTAGGCTGTAATTGCAATCACGACACCAGATTGGTACGGACCGCAACGCAACCATTATCTGGATTTGAAGGACACAGAATGGGTCAGATTAAGTCGGGCGACACTGTCGCCATTCACTACACCGGAACACTGGCTGACGGATCCGTTTTCGATTCCAGCGACGGACGCGATCCTTTGGAATTTGTGGTCGGTTCTGGCCAGATTATTCCGGGTTTAGACAGCGCGCTGCCAGGTATGGATATGGGCGACAAAAAGGTCGTCGAAATTCCGTGTGATCAGGCATACGGCGAAGCCAACCCGGATAATCGTCAGGCGATCCCGCGTGAACAGATCCCTGCCGAGATCCCGCTTGAATTGGGTTTGACGTTGCAAATGCAATCGCCGGACGGGCAACATGCAATGCCTGTAACAGTGGTGGAATTGTCTGACGATAGTGTCACGCTAGATGCCAATCACGCCTTGGCAGGCAAGGATTTGACGTTTGCGATTGAGATTGTCTCAATCAAAGCCTCCTAAGCACAACACGCCTAAACGTCTATGGGCCGCGCGAAGATCGCGCGGCCCATTTTTGTTATTTGACGTTTCTAAAGGCCCAGGTCCGTTGCAATCAGATCGATGATGTCATCATGCAGCTGTGCGCGATTTGAACCCGCTGGGTCCGTGCAGACTGGATCATCATTTTCCGATTCCAGAATGGCGGGCCCATTTGGCTTACACAGCGGCAAGAACATAAAATGCGACGCCGGGGCGTAGCGGTTTATTTGGGCGTCCGGCAAAAGGTCGGCAAATCCGCTTTCGTCGAAATCCGTGGCCAAAAGGCGATCTTCGCCTTCGCCAAGCGCGATCAGGCGCACATCTGCGGAGATGTCAGCAACATCTTGTTCATCCAACCCCCAGATTAGCCCTGGATCAACGGCAACCAAATGGGAAAACCGTGGATCAGCATAAGATGCATCCCACATAGCCGGATCGGCATCACCCAGTTGGATTTCTGCGCTCATCAAATCATTGCAGTGGCTGGACGCGCTGCCATATGTTTCGCAGTGCGACAGATAGCCCGCATGGCTTCCGCGCAGACCACCTGCAGACAGTGCTGTCCAACCGCCATAGCTGAACCCTGCGGCCATGATACGGCTTGTATCTATGCTATCGGCAAACATCGGGTCGGCCAGCACCATGTCCAACGCAAGGCTCAGATCCTGTGCACGGGTCCAATGGTTCAGTCCCGCCTTTAGGTCAAAGTCCCCCCAGCTAGAATTGGGATGATTAAGCGCAACAACAATGGCGCCTTGATCGGCCAGTTCGGACGCCAACCATGCCATCGTGCGATAGTGCCCACCCATACCGTGACTGAGAATGACCAACGGATAGGTGCCTTGAACAAAGGTTGCATCTTGGCTGGCTTCAACCCCATAGAACACACCGTTTTCGGCGAAGATTTCATCGCGGCCATCGGATTCTGACGGATACCAAACCACACCATTGATGTCGCGGTTATGGTGGGGTGCAGGCAGGCTGAACGTCACTAGACCGGGCGCATCGTTCAGCGTGACGCGGGCGGGGGCCAGTGTGGCAGCGGACAAGGCGGCGGCCCCAGCGAGGGCGGCTGCGGTAAGGATAAGTGTACGGTTCATTTTCGTCTCCAATATTTGACTGTTGATGAGGAGAAGTTGGCTGGGTGCAAAATTTATCGCGACCTAGAACCGGTTTGAGGTCGCCAAGAACCGGTTTTAGGACCTAAACACTGACCTGAGAAACATTTTAAGGACGTCCCATGCCAAGCCTTCCGGTACCATTGATTAGCTCGCTTGTGCTGGGGTTCTTGTTGCTTCGGATGTGGTTTGTTGATCATCGCGGCGAAGGGCGACGGGGGCCTTTGGTGGTGCTACTGGCCCTTTGTGCAGTCCAAGGCGTCGTTATATCGCTGGCGCAGCACTATGGTGTGGAGGCCATGCGGCCCGTGCAGGCAATCACTGCGACGTTTATTCCGCCAATGGCGTGGGTCTCGTTTCAGATTACTGCGGTGCGTAGTCCACAGGTTTCGGACCTTGCGCATCTTGCGGCGCCTGTTTTGTCTGTCATCGCGCTGGTGATACAGCCCTATGCGCTGGATACGCTTATCCCTGCGGTCTTTGTCGGCTATGGGTTTGCGATTTTGTGGCAGTCCCTAAAAGGGGCGGATGCCTTGCCACGTTTGCGGTTGGGGTTTGGGGATTTGCCCGGACATATTTGGACAATCATTGGCGCATCCTTGATCGGGTCAGCGTTTTCGGATGTGCTGATTGTTATCGTGCAAATTCTTGATGTGGCGTATCTCCAGCCGTGGATCATCAGCGTTTATTCCAGCACGATGTTGCTGGTTATTGGCGCGTTGAGTTTATCCGGCGCGCTGGACACAACACAAGAAGACGAAGACGCCCCAGCCGCCGCGCAAGCCAGCGAAGAAGACGCGGCCATTGTGGCGCGTTTGGATGCCCTGATGGCGGATGAAAAGTTGTATTTGAACCCCGATTTAACGCTGCAAAGGTTGTCGCGGCGCATGATCGTCCCTGTCAAACAGTTGTCAGGTGCGATCAACAAAGTCACCGGCGAAAACGTGTCCCGCTATATTAACGGGGCACGGATCAAAGCCGCGCAAGATGCATTAACAGCGGGGGACAGCGTGACCAATGCAATGTTCGCGTCGGGGTTCAACACAAAGTCGAATTTTAACCGCGAGTTTTTGCGGGTGGTTGGAACTGCGCCAAGCGAATGGCGCGCGGCGCGCTAACGCGACCCTATCACCGATCAGTCCGAAAAGGCGCGCAGAAATAGCCGATTTCAACCTACCCAAGGTTTTCCAACGCGGGCATCATCATGGTGTGCAAACCGGAATCAACGCGGATGATCTCACCCGTTGTGCAGGCCCCCGCATCAGAAGCCAGATAAACGGCCGTTCCGCCAACGGTTTCAAGGGTTGCGTTGTGGCGCAGAGGGGCGTTGGCCTCTGCATATTTAAAGGTGCGCCGCGCGCCGGCAATGGCAGCGCCTGCCAGCGTTTTCATCGGGCCGGGGCTGATGGCATTAACGCGGATCTGCTGTGGGCCAAGATCAGCCGCAAGATACATGGTGGCAGATTCCAATGCTGCTTTGGCGACGCCCATGACGTTATAGTTAGGCGTGACGCGATGGCTGCCTTGATAGGTCAGCGTCAGCAGTGTTCCACCGTCCGGCATAATTTCCGCGGCACGACGGGCAACATCAATAAAACTGTAGCAACTGATCGCCATTGAATTGGTGAAATTCGCACGGGTTGTATCTGATACGCGACCGGTCAGTTCGTTTTTGTCTGAGTAAGCGATCGCATGCACCAGAAAATCGATCTTGCCCCATTTGGCCTTAAGCGTTTCGAAACAGGCATCGAGGGACGCATCATCCATCACATCCGCTTCCACCAATGTGTCGGACCCGACGCTGTCTGCCAAAGGCCCAACCCGTTTCAACAGACTTTCGCCTTGATAGGAAAATGCCAGTTCTGCACCGGCCTTATGCATTGCAGATGCAATGCCCCACGCGATGGATCGGTCGTTGGCGACCCCCATAATGAGACCGCGTTTACCGTTCATTGTAATCATTTTTTGCTCTCCGCCACTGACCCTACCTTTGCGATGTTTTGGGGGCGAGGGTCAAGCCGATGGCAAAGGGTAAGTCATAGCGGCGGCGTCGCCCCAAAACGTTTCACCCTTCGATTTAGATCACAAAGTCCGACTGGGACAGGTCGTCTTGGTTGATGTTTTCCAGCAGGATTTCTGTTTCACCCCATTGAATCCGAACGGCGGAGTCTTCTTGGCTTAGAAACAGATCTGACAAGTCGCCGTCAAATCCAGAAAGCGCAATCAGGTCTTCGCCTATGGTGAAATCAGAAATTGTGTCGACGCCGTCCTGAATGCCAACGACAAAAACGTCGCTCCCCTGACCGCCCGATAGTACATCGTTACCGGCGCCACCATTTAAGATGTCGTTGTTGCGACCGCCGGAAACAACATCATCGCCTTGTCCACCGAAAAGGGTGTCGTTTCCGTTTTCCCCAAATAGGCTGTCATCGCCCTCGGCACCGTTCAGGTAGTCACCATCGCGACCGCCATAGAGCGCATCGTTCCCTTGATGGCCGTAAAGTCGATCCGCGTCGTGGCCGCCATGCAAAAAATCATCGCCCCCACCGCCCAACAAACGATCCTCGCCGGACAAACCGTAAAGAACATCATCACCACGATTGCCATTTAACAAATCATTGCCGTTGCCGCCACGCAGTTCATCATTGCCAGATCCGCCCTTAATCAGGTCATCGCCGTCATTGCCCCGCAGCTTGTCGTCGCCATTGCCGCCCAACAGTGTGTCATCGCTGTCTGCGCCAGTCAGGGTGTCATCGCCGTAACTGCCCTCAAGCGTCAAGGAGTCGGGAACTATAGGGGGCTGTGGTTCTTCAAAAAGCGCGTCACCGACACGTTCAACCAAAGATGTATCGCCAGCGCTCGGTGCGTCAAACCCAAAGACCGCTGTCGTCTCGGGGTTCAATTCGTATAGAACGACCCCATCGCGGATTTCTTCTACGGTGCTTTCGTCGAAGGTTTCGTTGCGGGCTACATCATAGGTGATATCGGAATCCACGACCGTACCAGTCGAATAATCCACCAGCAAAGCCGCGTAGAATTCCACGTTTTGGTAAACTTCATTTTCTATGCCACTGAAAGGATCGTAGAAATAGCCCACCTCATTAATGGCGCCCGAAATGGCGACGATTCCAAACCCCTGTGCGACGTGATCTTCGATAGAACCGTGCAAGGTAATGAGATCGTCCTGCTGAAGTTCTAGATTATCGAGTGAGAAGTACCCTGAGATCCCGTCGAATTCTTCATCGTTTAAGCGGTCATATCTGCCGAAAAGCACGGTTGCTTCGGGCATTGCAAAAAGCTGAGAAATGACGTGGCCGGACACCACGTTATTTAGTTCTGCAGGCGTTTCAATCATCGATTTTACTCGCTCTCAATTACAACAACCTACGGTAGCGCGATTCCCTAGAATCTATCAAGTGTAACCTTTTCAAAGGGTTGCCGTTGGCAATGCTCGTACGACAAACAGGGCCTGTCGTGCATAATCCGATTAGGCGTGGGGGGCGTTTAGCTCGCGTTCGCAGCGTGGAAATCTACCAGATCTTTAAACGCAGGCGAAGTTGCCACTTGAACCGCAAGGTCTTGGGGCATTCCACGGGCGATCATGCGTCGAAACAGGATATCGGAAAAACCGGTGGCTTGGCCTGCGACCCCAGTCGCAGAAATGTTGCCCGGCGTTACGCCGTCTGGACAGCCTGCGCTAAGGCTGCCGCCCATGCCGCGGCCCTCTGCATTCAATTGCTGTTCTGCCGCCAAATAGATGGCACATTCCTTAACGACTAAGGTTTGCTGCGCTGCCGAGTCCGTAACAACTGGACCACCGACACATGCGCCCAGCAAAGTGAATGCTCCAAAGATGCCAGCAAAATATGGTTTAATGGTCATATCAGATGACATTCTTCCTGTCGGCCAAAACACAAAGGATCGTGAGAGCTTAGCATATCAGCCGTGGTATTTGCTCAGCAACATTGACCCGTTTGTGCCGCCAAATCCAAATGAATTTGTCATCACGGTGTCCAGCCCTGCGTTTTCGACCAATTCGGTGGCCACTTCGCCCGCGTTGATCGCTGGATCCAGGGTTTCGACGTTGATGCTTGGGATGATGTAGTCCCCCTGTAGCGCAAGAAGACAATAAATCGCCTCTTGAGCGCCGGTCGCCCCTTGGGAATGGCCAGTCATGGATTTGGTTGAACTGATTGGGGGTGTCGTACCCTCCCCAAAGACGCGCCGAACGGCTTCGACTTCGCCAACATCGCCCACCGGTGTGGATGTGCCGTGGGCGTTGATATAGCTGACCTGGCGGCCCTCAGGCAAGGTAGCCAACGCACCGCGCATCGCACGTTCGCCGCCTTCACCGCTAGGCGCGACCATGTCGGCGCCATCCGATGTGGCGGCAAAGCCCGTGACTTCTGCATAGATTTTCGCACCACGCGCCAACGCGCCGTCAAGGCTTTCCAGCACCACCATCGCACCGCCACCTGCAATCACGAACCCGTCTCGGTCTGCGTCAAAGGCGCGGGAGGCACGTTCTGGGGTGTCGTTGTACTTACTGCTCATCGCGCCCATAGCGTCGAATAGGCAGGAGAGGGTCCAATCCAGTTCTTCACCGCCGCCGCCAAACATGATGTCTTGGGTGCCAAGGGCGATCTGCTGGGCGGCCATGCCGATGCAATGGAGCGACGTGGAACAGGCCGACGTGATCGAAAAGTT
>CAYOSK010000005.1:0-53688 GCA_964406585.1 uncultured Octadecabacter sp.
CGTCCCCCGCGACAACGTCGCGATAGTGCTCAACGAGCGTGTCTTGCCCAAACGATGGCGTCGCCTCAGCGTCATAGCGTTCTCCATCCCATAGCAACATTGACTCGGTCGCATAGTAGCGCCCGATCCGCGCCAGTTCTGCTTTGCGCGCGAGTGCTGGGATCACCACGCCGCCAATGGATAAGGCCCGGATAATCCCGTTCATCAGGCCCATAGGAACGGATTTGAATTTCGGGTCCAGTCCGGCGGCCTCAAAAATCATCTGTCCTTGTGCAACCGGCGTGATCTCTGGCCCCGGCCCGCCGATGGGTAAAACCGCATTCTGCAGTATAGGGTCATCTAGGCATCGGGTCAGGAAACGCGCCAAGTCACGATCACTAATTGGTTTGCATGACGTCGCCAATCCGTCCCCGAACAGCAAAAATGGTTTGCCCGATTGCACCCGTTTGACTTGCCCTGACAATGATTTGAAAAATGCGGTGGGGCGCACGATCGAATAGATCAACCCACTGGTCCGCAGTGTGTTTTCGAATGCCAGTTTGGCATGCTGAAACCCAAGAACTGGCTTTTGCACGCAGATCGCCGACAGCAGCACGAAATGCGCAACACCGGCAGTTTTTGCACGGTTTAGGATTTTTATATTCAGGTCGTGATCCACAGCCCAAGCATCTGCTGGTACGCCAGTGCGGGACGCAAGGCATGAAACAACAGCGTCGAATCCGGCCAAATCCATGTCCGCAATCTCGCCAAACCAAAGCTGCGCGGAGTCGGGCAATTCATCCGCAGTGCCGCCCGTACGAACAACGCATGTCACATCGTGTCCGTATTCAATCAATGCCTGCGCGGTCGCTTTGCCAATTGTGCCCGTGGCACCGAATAGGGCGACCGATTTGTGAGTTTGCTTCATGTTGAAACCCTATCCAAGCATACCGGCCTTGCCAATTGCGCCTTTGTCCAACGCTCCCACGGGTGCTAATGCAGATTCAAACCCAAACACGGAACCCGATCCCATGTCCCCCAATGCCAAGGGCGCTATGCTGGCGCTGCTCGCCTTCGGAATATTCGCAACGCACGATATTTTCGTCAAAATCTTGGGTGCGCATTATTCACCGATTCAGATTGTGTTCTTCTCTGTTCTGTTCAGTTTTCCGTTGGCGACGGTCATGTTGATGCGTGATTCAACGCCCAGCACCTTGTTGCCGCGCCACCCTTGGTGGATGGCGTTGCGCACATTGGCGTCCGTCATGACAGCGGTGTCAGCGTTTTATGCTTTTACGGTGCTGCCATTGGCACAAACCTACGCCATTTTGTTCGCAGCCCCCTTGTTGATTACCATTTTGGCAATCCCTGTCTTGGGCGAGGTGGTCCGACTGCGGCGCTGGTTGGCGGTTATCGTTGGTCTGACCGGGGTCCTGGTTGTCTTGCGCCCCGGTGCGACGGACCTCACATTGGGGCATGCCGCTGCGCTAACGGCGGCGGTCGGGGGATCCGTGGCTTCGATCATCGTGCGTCGCATTGGTGCGGATGAACGCCCAATTGTGATGTTGCTGTACCCGATGGTGGCGAATTTTGTTCTGATGGGCGCCGCGCTTGCATTTGTCTATGAACCTATGCCGATTGAACACATGGGGCTTGTCGCCTTGGTTGCGGCATTTGCGTGGGTTGCGGGGCGCTGCATCATTGCAGCCTATCAGGCGGGCGAGGCGGCGGTTATCGCGCCGATGCAATACAGTCAGATTATCTGGGCCAGCGTGTATGGCGCGGTTTTTTTCAACGAAACAATAGACCGGGCAACGATCATCGGCACCACCATCATTATCGCATCGGGCCTTTATATTGTTCTACGTGAAAGCAATTCTGACGCCTCAGCGACCACGCCCGTGCTGCGCACACGGTCGCGTCACGAAACGGGGACTTATATGCGCGCGGGGCCCTTGTTGCGTCTGATTGGCCGACATCCGGACAGCCGTTAAGATCAAATAACAGCCGTTTCTTCAAACTTGCGGCCCGCAGCAATGCGTTCATAACCGAATGGCGTCAGGTCGAGCGTTTGGTACCCGCCATGCACAATCATTTCGGCAGTACCACGCCCCATTGCGGGGGATTGCTGCAACCCGTGGCCCGAAAACCCGTTTACGAAAATGAAATTGGTAATGTCGGGGTGGGGTCCCAAAATGGCATTGTGATCCAACGTGTTGTAATCGTAATGCCCCGCCCATTCCGTGATGACCTTAATCGCTTCGAATTGGGGGATGCGCGTGGCGATTGTTGGCCAAATTTTGTCCTGCCACAGGGTATGATCCATCGTGAAGTCGTCAAAATCGACCGCTGGGTCGGGGTGCGAATGCCCGCCCGCTAGATAAGTTTGCGGCCCGTCTTGGCGGACATGAACACCAGATGGGTCAATCGTGAGCGGCAGATCACGATCCAACGGCTGTTCGGCGCTAAACACCCACGTAAACCGTTTGCGTGGTTCAACCGGAATGTCGATGCCCGCCATCTTCGCAGTCTGTGCACCTCGTGGGCCTGTCGCGTTTACGACTTGTCCGCAAGCGACGACATCCCCGTTGGCCAGCGTAACCGATTCTACGCGTCCATGGCCTACTGTCATTGCTGTGACTTCGCCTGCGACATATTCCACCCCACGTTCGCGCGCGCTGCGCCGCCACCAGTCAAACACAGTGCCACCATCCCAGTAACCTTCATCCACTGTATTGATGCTGCCCAGTTTGATATCGTCGACATTGTAAAACGGGTAGGCGGCCTTGATCTCGTTGGCGTCCATCAGTTGCGTCGCAGCACCCGCCTGTTTCTGGATCGCATGGGACGCGCGCAGCGTTTCTGCAAAGTCCGCCGTGTCAGCCAAATACATGTATCCGTAACTCTGGATCGACAGGTGCGGAACCCGCGGATCGCCGCCCATGTAGTCGTGAAACCCCTTTATAAACTCTGCGCCGAATTGCGAAATTTGCACGTTCAAGGGATTGCTGAACTGTTGCCGAATACAGGAATTCGTATGTACCGTCGCGGACTTTGCGTAACTTGGGTCCCGTTCGATTACCAGAACCGATCCATCAAACCCGGGGTTCGCTGTCAGAAACCACGCAACGCTGGATCCATACATTGCGCCGCCAATAATAACGACATCATAGGCCGCGCGTGATGGCGACGTTTCAAATTTTGCTGCGGCCATTCTGGTTCTCCTTGCTGGCGCAGTGGGGGGTAAATCCGTCGAACGGTCAAGACTAATGGCCTGGTGATTTAATCCGATAAAATCACTCAGGATTACTTGACCCCAGTCGCACTCATTGTTATCCGACTGAAATAGTCAGGAAAAGGACCTCCCCCATGAACCCGAAATTTATCACTCTGACTGCGCTTTTGATGTCCAGCGCAGTGCCCGCCTTTGCAGATGGTGAACTGAATCTTTATTCGGCACGTCACTACGATACGGATGAACGGCTTTATTCCGATTTTGAAGATGCGACAGGTATCACCATCAACCGCATCGAAGGCAAAGCCACCGAACTTTCTGCGCGCATGTTGGCCGAAGGGCGCAATTCACCGGCAGATGTTCTTTTGACAGTTGATACATCCCGTCTAGAGCGCGCCAAGAACGACGGTCTGCTACAGTCCATCGACAGCGCAACGCTGGAATCCTTGATCCCGGCGAACCTACAAGACAGTGACAATCAATGGTTCGGGTTTTCCCAACGCGCGCGTATCATTTTTTATGACAAAGCCGATGTCTCGAACCCACCCCAGACGTATCTTGATCTGGCCGATCCGGCCTACGAAGGCCTCGTTTGCATTAGGTCATCTACCAACACCTACAATCAGACGCTGCTCGCTTCGATTATCGAAAATCACGGTGAAGAGGTTGCGCGCAACTGGGCTGCGGGTGTCGTCGCGAATATGGCCCGTGCGCCCCAAGGTGGTGACACAGACCAACTGCGTGGCATTGTTTCGGGCGAATGCGAAATCTCGGTGTCCAATTCCTATTACTTCGCCCGTGCGTTGCGCACCGACGTTGATGGCCTGTCAGCGGATATCGAAATGATTGGCGTTCAATGGCCAGCCCAAAACGATGAAGGGGCCCATATGAACCTGTCGGGTGCTGGCGTTGCGGCCCATGCTCCAAACCTTGAAAACGCTATCCTGTTCCTTGAATACCTTGCGTCTGATCAGGCCCAGGAATATTTTTCAGCGGGAAATGACGAGTTTCCAGCGGTCGAAGGTGTCACGCTAAGCGAAGATGTCGCCTCCCTTGGTGAATTTGTCGCGGATGATGTGAGCCTGAGTGCAGTTGCAAAACAACTTCCGCTGGCTTTGACGATCTTCAATGATGTCGGGTGGAAATAGTCAAACAAGCGATCCAGAAAGAGGGCAAGGGCGCGTCATAAGATGCGCCCTTTATTGTGTGGTGTTGCCTATGCCTGATGCCGCGCCACGCGACGGCACAGTAGCATCACAGGCAGCAAACCAATCGCTCCGATCAATAGGCTGGGCACGGCAGCACCATTCAGGCGTTCATCACTGGCCAGCCGATAGGCCTGCACGGCCAATGTGTCAAAATTGAATGGCCGCATGATCAGCGTTGCGGGCAGTTCCTTCATCACATCTACAAAAACGATCAAGGCAGCGGTCAGCAAGCTGGGCGTCACCAGCGGAATGTGGACTCGCCTTACCGTACCTATTGAATTTTGCCCCAACACACGCGATGCAGCGTCGATGTTGCGGCTGACGATTGAAATTCCACCTTCGTAGGCACCCAGCGCGGCGGCAAGAAATCGGATCATATAGGCGCCAATTAGAAGCCAAATAGAACCGGTGAACAGCAGGCCAGTTGATATATCAAACGTGCTGCGCATCCACGCATCCAGTGCATTGTCAAACGCAGCAAAAGGAACCAGCAAACCCACCGCGATCACACCGCCCGGCACCGCATATCCAATCCGGGCTACATACAATGCGCCCGATGCAGCACGCGTATCGCGCAGGCGTGAAAAACTGCCCAACAGGACCGCGGCGGCAACAGTGACCAATGCTGCAATCGTCGCGAGCGTCAGTGAATTGGCGATGAATTTAATGTAGCGCGGCGACAGCAGATCTTGTTGTGATCCGATTGCCATAACGGTCAATGCGATCACTGGAATCACGACACCCAGCAAAACGGGCAGCCCGCACAGCACCATTGCGCCGACCCGTGCGCCACCCTTTAGCGGAATGCGCGCAATCACGTCTTGGCGTTTTCCGTTGCTGAACCGCGCACGGCCACGGTTGGACCGTTCCAGCATTGCAAGCAATAGCGCGAATACCAGCAATCCCAACGACAACTGCGCCGCAGCGCCGCGATCCGCCATCGAAAACCAGCTGTTGTAGATGCCTGTCGCAAAGGTCTGGACCCCGAAATAGGACACTGTCCCAAAATCCGCGATGGTTTCCATCATCGTCAAAAGCACACCAGCGGCGATTGCGGGCCGTGCAAGGGGCAGTGATACTGACAAGAACGCGTGCATCGGCCGTTTGCCCAGCGACCGCGCCGCGAGAAACGTCGTCGCACTTTGAGCGAGAAACGCAGCCCGTGCCAATAAATATACGTAGGGGTATAACACCAGCGTAAGCATCGCCGCCGCGCCGCCCAAGCTGCGAATTTCTGGAAACCAGTAGTCGCGGGGTCCCCATCCAGTTAAATCCCGCAAGGCGGACTGAACGACGCCGGGATGATCCAGAACGTGGGTATAAGCATAGGCCAGCACATAGGCGGGAAATGCCAAGGGGATCACCAGCGCAATTTCCAGCCACCTGCGCCCCGTAAATTCTGTCATTGTGACTAGCCAAGCCGCGCCCGTACCAATCAGAAACGTTCCAATCCCCACAATGATGACCAACGCCGCCGTGTTTCGCGCGTAATCATCCATCACTGTTGTCGCAAGGTGGTGCAATGTGTCGGTTGTCCCCATGAGTGACGCGACCAAAACCGCCACATGTGGCAACATGCAGAACGTCGCAATCAAACACACCAATCCGGCGATGATCTTGTCAGCCATGAACCACGAATATTTCGCCGGGATGCCTTGGTGTGTTGGTGAGTCAGCCATAACCGCTTGCTAGCGCATCGTAGATGCGCCGTCCATCTATGGGCGATTGTTTTAGTCAGGTTTGGGAATTCAGCTTAACGGTTTAACCCGGCTTGGTGCGACACTCTTGCTTGCACGAAGCGCGATGGCGTGCGACTTCGTCCCAGAATAATGAAAGGCGATGCAATGCGATTAGGTCTGATATGCTTGGTGCTTGCATACGTCCTCAGCCAGTTTTATCGCGCTTTTCTCGCCGTCTTGACGCCTGTGCTAGAAACGGACATCGGCGCGACGTCTGGTGATCTGGCCTTTGCGTCGGGACTTTGGTTTCTGGTTTTCGCAGCGATGCAAATCCCCGTTGGAGAAGCCTTGGATCGGATTGGCCCGCGGATAACGTCGGTTGTCCTGTTTGCATTTGGTGGTGCTGGCGGTGCGGTGGTGTTTGCGCTGGCCCAAACACCTGCGCATATCAACTACGCGATGGCATTGATTGGTATCGGCTGTTCGCCGGTTCTAATGGCAGCCTACTATATTTTTGCAAAAATGTATCCGCCAGCCATTTTTGCGACCCTCGCAGGGGCTATGATCGGGTTTGGCAGCCTCGGCAACTTGGCCAGTTCAGCCCCTATGGCTTGGATGGTGGGCGCTGTCGGCTGGCGCGGTTCGATGATGGGACTGGCCGTAATTTGCTTTTTCATTGCTGTGCTGCTTTGGATATTTGTGAAAGACCCTGCAAAAGCCACAGGAAGTGCCCCAAAGGGTTCAGTCCTTGATGTATTGCGGATCAAAGCACTGTGGCTGATTTTCCCGATCATGTTCGTTAATTATGCCCCGGCCGCCGGTTTGCGCGGCCTATGGATCGGGCCATATGGTGTTGATGAATTCAGCGCGGATACGCCAACCATCGGCATCATGACGCTGGTGATGGCAATTGCGATGATTGTTGGTGTTTTTTGCTACGGCCCGATGGAACGCCTGTTTGGATCGCGAAAGTGGGTCGTTTTCTGGGGCAATGCCTTGGGCGCTGCGGCTTGCTTTGCCTTGTTTCTGCTTCCCGTTGATGCGTCTATTTGGCTGGCAACGTCATTGCTTGCGTTGATTGGATTTGGCGGGTCGTCTTTTCCGGTACTCATTGCCCATGCCCGTCCCTATTTTCCTGACCATCTGACGGGGCGGGGGGTGACATTGCTGAATCTCTTTGGAATTGGCGGGGTTGGTATAATGCAAATCGTAACGGGGCGGTTGATGGCGCGATGGCAGACCCTGGGCGGACCAGCAGCAGAGTCGGCCTATTCCTTTCTTTTCCTGTACTACGGAGCCCTGATCTGTTGCGGTCTTGCGATATATGCGTTCAGCGCTGACCGCACGGACTGAACCCCTTTCGTTCAAGACCACAAGGGGCTAAGAGGCCCCTGTCCCGCATTGGGATATGAGTCTTTACAAAGGAACTTAGCAGATGGGCTACAAAGTCGTCGTGTGCGGCGCCACTGGTAACGTGGGTCGCGAAATGCTTAACATTCTGGCGGAACGCCAGTTCCCAGCGGATGAGGTTGTCGCGTTGGCATCCCGCAAATCGCTGGGCACAGAAGTAACGTTTGGCGACACGACGCTGAAGACGCAGGATTTGGACACGTTCGATTTCAGCGGTTATGACATCGCGTTTTTTGCAGTCGGTTCAGATGCGACCAAGAAATACGCACCTGTCGCAGCAAAACAGGGCTGTGTGGTTATCGATAACTCGTCGCTTTATCGCTACGATCCTGATGTCCCGCTTGTCGTGCCAGAGGTGAACCCCGAGGCCGTGGATGGATACACCAAAAAGAACATCATCGCGAACCCGAATTGTTCGACCGCTCAGATGGTTGTGGCCCTCAAGCCGCTCCATGATCGTGCCAAAATCAAGCGCGTTGTTGTGTCCACCTACCAGTCTGTTTCCGGTTCTGGCACTGCCGCGATTGACGAACTATGGAACCAGACCAAAGGCGTTTACGTGCCGGGGCAGGAAGTTGAACCTTCCGTCTATCCCAAGCAAATCGCGTTTAACGTGATCCCGCACATCGACGTGTTCATGGACAGTGGCGACACCAAAGAAGAATGGAAAATGGTCGCTGAGACAAAGAAGATTGTTGATACGTCCATTAAGGTCACGGCCACCTGTGTGCGCGTTCCAGTGTTCGTTGGCCATTCGGAATCGATCAATATCGAATTCGAAGACTTTTTAGATGAAGATGAAGCACGTGACATCCTGCGCGAAGCGCCCGGGTGTATGGTGATCGATAAACGCGAAAACGGTGGCTACGTCACCCCCGTTGAATGTGTCGGTGATTTCGCGACGTTCATCAGCCGCATCCGACAGGACAGCACAATCGACAACGGCCTGAACATGTGGGTCGTTTCTGACAACCTGCGCAAAGGTGCTGCATTGAACGCTGTGCAGATCGCCGAAACACTCGGCGTACGTTGCTTGAAAAAGGGCTGATACAGCCTCGACTTTATCAAACCAGATGGCCCGTTGCCCTGATTGGGGTGGCGGGTCTTTTTATTGCGCTCGATCACCAATGAGCACATTGGCCACAGGGTTATTTCGTGCTGTCTAGGCCTAAGAAACGCGATGCCGCCGGGCAATGTGCATGTCAAAGCGCCTGCTCGAAAGTGTTTCCCGCTATTGGGCGCAATTTTATCGAATTTCGAGAGATTAATGCCGCCTCTCAGAAACCACTTGGAAACTTATGCGACCTACACCGGAGATCGGGTGAAAAAGAAGTGGGAAAATTATGACACAGCAAAACCGAATACCAACCAAACCGGTCGCCCGACTGGTACCGCGTGAACCTTTTGGCCCGGACGTCCGGGCGTTGTCGCCCTATGATTTGGTGGATGACGAATTTGATCATGGTGACATGGTGTGCGCTGGGCTCGAAGAAATGTCACGACACCTCAAATGGCTTGATGAAGACTATCAGTCTGGCCGGTTTGATCGCCTAGACGCACGGGCGCGTAGTGTTGTCCTGCTCGCGGATCAGTTGGGGCTGCGGCTTGTTGGGCAGGTCGCGGCGGATGTCATGTATTGCATCGATGATTCTAATGAAGTGGCCTTAGCCGCAACATTGTCGCGGCTCATGCGGCTTATGACGCAGGCCTTAGATCATGCGGCGGGTCCACTGACGGCGTTCTAGAAGGCAACCGGTGACGTTTCGGGTGGCGGCGCTGTGTGGGCTTAGTCTAGGCTGGCCTCGCAATCATAATTGAGGTCCCATGTCCCTTACTTTCGCAGCCCCAACCGCCGATACCGTCCCAATCGTTGCGCTTCATTCAGATGATTTTTCTGACACGCTGATGACGCTGCCCGATGCAACATCAACGTGGCTGAAAGCAACGGGATTTGATGCCGCTGTCGGCGCGGTGTCCCTACTGGCGAATGCTGATGGTTCGCTTCAAACCGCCTATGTCGGGCTGGGTCATTCGGCGCAAACGCGGGTGCGGTTCGCGTTGGCGGCGGGTACGGGGAAACTGCCTGCTGGGACCTATCACGTGGAAACGCCATTGCGCGGGGCGGCATTGGACGAAGCTGCGCTGGGTCTTTTGTTGTCCACCTACCGATTTGATCGCTACACGTCAGCGCCGGGCGCAAAACAACGTTTCGTGGCCCCGCGGGGTGTCGACGCAGGCAAAATCGAAGCGATTGCAGCAGGAGAATGTCTGACCCGCGATCTGATCAACATTCCTGCGGCGGATATGGGGCCCGAGGAACTGGCCCAAGCGGCACAAGATCTGGCCGACGCGCACGGTGCGAATTGTTCGGTGGTCCAAGGCGATGATTTGTTGGCTCAGAATTTTCCATTGATCCACACAGTAGGTCGGGCCTCACCACGCGCGCCGCGATTGATTGATATGTCTTGGGGCACATCCGGTCCGACCCTGACACTGGTCGGCAAGGGCGTCTGTTTTGACACGGGTGGTTTGAACCTGAAACCTGGCGGATCCATGGGGCTGATGAAAAAAGACATGGGTGGCGCTGCGACTGTTCTTGGCCTTGCCAGCATGATTATGGCCTTGGGGTTGGATCTGCGCCTTCGGGTTTTGATCCCGGCGGTTGAAAATTCGGTTGACGGTTCAGCGTTTCGGCCTGGTGACGTGTTAACCAGCCGCAAAGGGCTTACGGTTGAAATTAATAACACTGACGCAGAAGGCCGGCTTGTCCTCGCAGATGCACTTGCGTTTGCGGACGAAGACAAGCCCGATTGCATTATCTCAATGGCAACTTTGACAGGGGCGGCGCGCGTTGCGGTTGGCCCTGATTTGGCGCCGTTCTACACCACGGATGATGTCATGGCCCATGCCCTGCCACAGGCCGCTAAGCAGGTTGCTGATCCAGTTTGGCAAATGCCGTTTCACGACCCCTACGAAACTATGATCGAACCGCAGATTGCAGATCTCGACAATGCGCCGTCGGGCGGGTTTGCTGGATCGATTACTGCGGCCTTGTTTCTACGACGGTTTGTGACAGAAACACCCTACACCCATTTTGACATTTATGGTTGGAACCCTGCCTCTGCCCCTGCCCGCCCTAAGGGCGGTGTTGGTATGGGCGCACGTGCGCTTTTGGCGGCCTTACCCGAAGTTTTGGCGCTTTGACGGATCGTCGTCTTACCCCGGCCAACGGCCGCGTTGCTGCGGCGTATCTGCGTGGCCAAGTGGATGCGGATTCGTTTGTCGATGGTGAAACTGCGTCGATTGGTCAGGTGATCGTTGATTTGTGCGACACACCGGGTGGGGCACGGGATCGGCAGGTTTTGTTGGGCGCAACAGTCACGGTGTATGAACGGCGTGATGGTTGGGCCTTTGTACAAGCGAAACGCGATGGATATGTCGGATATGTTCGCGAAGCTGCACTTGTCACGCAAACCATGCCAACCCATCGCGTTGCGACAGCGGCAACCCACGCCTATGCCCGCGAAAATTTCAAGTCGCAGGATTTGCTGTACCTTCCGTTCGGGGCGGAGGTCACGGTGATCGATGAGCGGCATAAATTCTTCGAAACACCCCACGGGTTTGTTCCTAAAAAGCATCTTCGCCCCTTAGCGCAGGTGTTTCAGGATCCTGCAACAGTTGCACAGCTGTTTTTCGGAGTTCCTTATTTATGGGGCGGAAATTCGACGCGCGGTGTGGATTGTTCCGGTCTGGTGCAGGCCGCCTATCATGCTTGCGGCTATGTCTGCCACGGCGACAGTGATCTTCAACGCGAGAGTATGGGTACAGAATTGGCCGCAGATGCGGTGATGCAGCGGGGGGATTTGGTGTTTTGGAAAGGCCATGTGGCCATGATGGTGGACGGCGAAACCATGATCCATGCGAATGCGCACCACATGGCCGTCGTCTACGAAGGCTTACAGCAGGCGGTTCTGCGGATAAAAGCGCAAGGCGACGGTGATATCACTGCGCGGCGTCGCGTGATGTAGGACCGCTAGTCAACCGCGCGGATCAATTTTCGTTCCAGAACCCGCAAAACCTGCCGTAAATCGTTGCCACGTTTTAGGATCTGACCTTCCATACCGATGACAGCATATTGCCCTTGTCTGTTTCGCAGGGCTGGGCGTTTTTCGATCCGATACATCGGGTGTTCAGCTGTGCGCCGAAATACGGAAAAAATGGCCACGTCTTTAAGATGGGAAATGCCGTAATCACGCCATTCGCCCGCCGCAACGAACCGACCATAAAGCGAAAGGATCGCGTTCAGTTCGGTTCGGTGAAACGCAATCTGTGCAGGCGCTGGGCCAGGAAACGGAGTCGGCGCATTCATACGTCTAAACTTGCGCCATCTTCACGGCAAATCAATCCCCAGAAAAAGCGCAACCGCCAAAAGACCGCTGTTACATCTCAATTCAGCCATATTTAGATGGTATTCAAGACGCATCGAAAGTCCCCTGAGGGTGCGTTGTTTCAGCCCCCACCCAGTGCGCGCCTTCAGGGTGACTTCGACCTTAGCCGCAGAAAATGCGTGCAACCCGATTGCTTGCGTTAATTTCGAAATTCAGGCGCTCAGGTCTAAAATCCAGTGTTACAGCCATCCCTGGTCTGATGACCCGCACCTGTCCGAGGATCAGGACACGTTCAAGCGCCGTAGAATCTTGCCCCACTAGGTCCGAATATTGCAATCCGTCGCAGGTATCATTGTCTGCGGTGGGCAAGGATGGCGCAGGGCTTGGTGCGATACCGGGCGCACCACAGGCGACCATAGTGACCAATGCCAATGCCGCCATTGAAGGTCTGAAAACGTGCGGTTTAAGCTGCATAGCGCGCCAGAAACGTCTTAACGGCACCTTCGACGATCCGTTTTTTGGCCGTATCATCAAAATGGGTTTCCAAACTGAAAACCAATTTTGGAAACAGATCCGCTTTGCACAGTTCGTTAAACTGATCGGCAGCAAGTGGGATGTCATCTACAATAAGTTCCCCACGCGAAATACCCACTTTGATAAAATGGATCAGCTTTTCTTGAACAAGGGCAGGGCCGCTTCGGTAAAATTCGCGCCCGAGGTCTGGGAAGCGATCGCACTCGGCGACACAAAGGCGAAACACGCGCTGGCCAAAGTCCGAAGTAAAGAAACTGACCATCTGCCAAGCCGCTTCTGTCAGAACCACATCCGCCGGGAGCGACATGTCGATCGTTTCCACCGCAGATTCCGCTTGTCGGACACATTCGGTTTTCGCGACTTCCATAAACAAAAGCCGTTTGTCGGGAAAGTAGCTATACAGGGTGGCCTTGGACACACCCGCCGCGCGGGCAATGTCATCTACGCTGGCACCTTCAAACCCGTCCGACATGAAAATATCGCGCGCACCTTTCAGAACTTGGTCGAACTTGCGCCCGCGTTTCACCTCGCCGTTTCCATCTGCCATCGGGGCCTCCTTGCCGCAAACATAAACTATTCTGTTCAGCAGCGGCAAGGAAAGTAGGCTACTTGCTTGGCAAACAGGTCGGGGACGTAACGGCAAGGTCCGAACAGTCCTGTGTGACGATGGTGTCCGTCTTTGGTGGAAACGTCAGGTTTGGCATCTCTACAGAGTACCCAAATGCCCCCGCGCCAGAGGCGATCAATGCCGTGGCAGCTGCGAGTGTTGCGATAGATTTCATAACTCAATCCTTCATTAAGTGAACTTGATATTCAAATATCTAAACTGATCAGTTCAGTTATCAAGGAAAAAGTGAACTGAACGGTTTATTTTATTTATCGCGTCCCCTTTTTCCCGCTGCGTTGCGGTGATAGGCCAAAGTAATGCTTGAGATTTTTCTTCAAACACTGCCGTTCTTTGCGCTCATTGGCCTTGGATATGGGGCTGGGGTCACAGGTTTTTTCACACCCGAAGCGACAGCCTACCTTACGAAGTTTGTGTTCTATTTTGCGCTGTCAGCGATGTTGTTTCGATTTTCCGCGAACCTGACGCTTAGCGAAATACTCGACTGGCCGTTTGTGTTCGCATATCTTTGGGGGACATTATTCGTTTATTTGATCGCCACTGGGGTGGCGCTCTTGCGGCGGCGCGGCATCCAAGAAGCCGCCGTCGAAGCACAATGCGCGGTGATCGGTAATGTGGGTTTCCTCGGGATTCCGATGTTGGTTCTGTTGTTAGGGGATGGGGCCATCGGCCCTGTTATGATGGTTCTTGCCGTTGATCTGATCATCTTTGGATCATTGATTGTCATCCTGATCACCGGTTCGCGGGACGGGCGGATGTCAATCGGGGTACTTGGCACTGTTGGGCTTGGGCTGGTGAAGAACCCCATGATCGTATCCATTACTTTGGGTTTGTTGGTCTCGGTTGTCGGGCTTGATGTCCCTGACCCTCTCAATTCATTCTTAATGGTGCTTGGTGGGGCAGCCACACCGGGTGCGTTGTTCGCGATTGGTGCTTCTCTGGCAAATAAATCAGCAGAAAGACTCGCCGTGGCAGGCTGGTTGTCCTTTGCCAAATTGGTCCTTCATCCCGCGGCTGTCGCGTTTGCTGCGGTGTTCATGTTTCCGGTCGCCCCATATGCAGCAGGTGTGATGGTTGCAGCTGCGGCCTTGCCCGTCGCCGGAAATGTCTACATCCTTGCGCAACATTACGGCGTTGCCCCGGCACGGGTGTCTGCGTCGATCCTGATATCCACCGCGCTTAGTGTCATTACGGTTTCCGTGGTGATCGCTGCAGTTACCTGAAGGCCCTCAATGTCAGAACCCGCCCCAACCTATAGCGCACTGCCCTTGCCTGACCGTGTGGACTATGATGATCAAGAAATGTTGGCCAAAGCCGATGATTTCTATGCGCATATCAAAACACGCCATTCGATCCGGGATTTTACAGATCGCCCCGTTCCAAGGGCGGTAATAGAAGCCTGCGTGCGCGCCGCCGGAACGGCCCCGTCGGGTGCAAACCAACAGCCCTGGCATTTTGTTGCCATTAGCGACCCGGCAATGAAGGCGCGCATTCGCAAAGCAGCCGAGGACGAAGAGCAGAAATTTTATGGCGGCGGCGGGGGTGATGCATGGCTAAAGGCGTTGGAACCCATCGGCACAGACGCATCTAAGCCACATCTTGATATTGCGCCTTGGCTAATTATTGTTTTTGCACAGCGATGGGGCGAGCGGGACGGGGAACGCGTAAAACATTACTACGTTCCAGAAAGCATCGGTATTGCAACGGGAATGTTGATCACGGCGCTGCATACCGCTGGTTTATCCTGCCTGACCCACACGCCGAACCCGATGAAGTTTCTGAACGAATTGTGCAGCCGCCCTGACGCTGAAAAACCGATTATGATCTTGGCAGTCGGCCATCCGGCGGATACGGCCACTGTGCCTGCCGTTGCAAAGCGCAAAAAGCACCTGAATGAAATCATGACCACATACGAGGACAAAAATTAATGGAAACCCTTTCGGAAAACGTCTGCTTTGGTGGAACGCAAGGCGTGTACAAACACGCATCATCCGCGACGGGAACGGATATGACGTTCGCTTTGTTTCTGCCGGCTGAGGCGAAGGATGGGCCTGTGCCAATCCTGTGGTTTTTGTCTGGTCTGACGTGCACCCACGAAAACGCCATGACAAAGGCAGGCGCCCAAGCCTGGGCCGCAGATCAGGGCATTGCCCTGTGTTTTCCCGATACGTCCCCGCGTGGCGACGGTGTGCCGAATGATGATGCCTATGATTTGGGCCAAGGGGCCGGTTTCTATATTGATGCCACGCAAGACCCTTGGTCTGAACATTTCAAAATGTGGACTTACACCGCGACAGAGCTGCCTGATTTGATCGGCACCAATTTTCCGATCGACATGGATCGTCAATCCATCACGGGTCATTCTATGGGGGGGCACGGTGCGCTGACGATGGCGATGGCCTTACCGGGGCGCTTTCGGTCAGTGTCTGCGTTTTCTCCGATCTGCAACCCAACCCAAAGCGATTGGGGCCGCAAACAGTTTGCCGCCTACTGGGGCGATGAGGAAAACTGGGGCCCACACGACGCGACGATGTTGATGGAAGGGTCCGGGTTTGACGGCCCGATGTTGATTGACACAGGTACCGATGATCAGTTTTGGGATTTGCTGGGCACCGAAGCCTTTGCTGCTGCCTTTGCGGCCAAACGCCAAGAAGGGTTGGTGCGGCTGCAAAAGGGCTATGATCACAGCTATTTCTTCATCTCGACCTTTATGGAAGACCACGTGAACTTCCACGCCGAGGCGCTTTGGCGGTGATCTACGTCGACGCGGACGCCTGCCCCGTCAAGGCAGAGGTCGAAAAGGTCGGGACACGCCATGGCGTGAAGATGTTCGTGGTTTCAAACGGCGGTTTGCGGCCCAGCCGAAACACGTTGGTCGAAACTGTTATCGTCCCCGATGGGCCAGACGTCGCCGATATGTGGATCGCGGATCGCGCCACATCCGGCGATGTCGTCATAACTGGTGACATACCGTTGGCGGCAAAATGTGTCGAAGCTGGTGCGCGGGTCTTGAAACACAACGGCGAAGCCCTGACACAAGCAAACATCGGTAATATCTTAGCGACACGTGATTTGATGGCGGACATTCGGGCGGCCGATCCATTTCGCCAGGGTGGCGGCAAAGCGTTTTCAAGGGCAGACCGTTCACGGTTCCTCGATGCCTTAGAGCGCGAACTTCGTGCTGCTACGTCCGCCTGACCCTAGGACGCCCGCACAAATCTGTTAGACTGTGTAAAAATAGGGGGACTTCGTGACATGGGCATTCGCGCGGTGGTGTTTGATATTGGCAACGTTCTGATTGAATGGGCACCGGAACAGTTTTTCGACCGTGTGGTTGGGGTCGATCAGCGCAAGGCGTTCTTTGATGCCGTACCGATGCTTGATATGAATGAACGCGTCGACCTTGGTGAGAATTTTCAAGACGCAATAGCGGATATGATTGCGCAATACCCCGATTGGATCGATGAAATTACGTTGTGGCGCGACCGTTGGATCGAAATGGCGTCCCCCGCGATTGATCATTCCGTGCGTTTGCTGCGCAGCCTGCGCCGTGCGGGGCATCCGGTGTTCGCGTTATCCAATTTCGGGGTTCAAACGCTTGAAATGGCGCAGCTTGAATATCCGTTCTTAGAAGAATTCGAGAAGCGGTTCATTTCAGGAGAATTGGGTTTGATCAAACCGGATCCTGCGATCTATCAGCACATTGAAACCGAATGCAGCCTGCCTTCCAGCGCGTTGTTGTTTGTAGATGATCGCGTGGAAAACATAGATGCCGCCGCCGCGCGGGGCTGGAAAACCCATTTATTTGACGGCCCGGAGCCTTTTGCTGCGCGGTTGGTCGTCGAAGGTCTACTAACGGAGGCGGCAGCGCGATGACCCAGATGATTTCATTTGAAGAGGGTCAGATCGGCCTGGATTGGATCGCGCTCACAGATGCTTTGGCCGAAGGGCACACCCGACCCAAAGCCACTGTCGAAGATGTGTTCTTATACCGTGATCCCGATACATTGCTGAACCGGTCTGCTTGGATAGACGGGATGGGATTGGCAATAAAATGCGCAACGATCTTCCCAGATAATCCTAATAAAAACGCACCAATGATCCATGGTGCGGTAAATTTGTTTTCCGACGCAGACGGCCAGCTTGACGCGATCCTTGATTTCCATCTGGTCACAAAATGGAAAACAGCGGGCGACAGCCTATTGGCGGCGCGGCGATTGGCGCGACCGGACAGCAAAAAAATTCTGATTGTCGGTGCAGGAACTGTTGGGCGGTCGTTGTGGCAGGCCTATCGTGCCGCGTTTCCAGATGCAGAGTTCACCGTTTGGAACCGATCCGCGGCCGGTGCCAGACGCTTTGCAGCCGATTGCGCCGGAGTATCTATCGCACCCGATCTTGAAGTGGCAGTGAAGGCCGCCGATATCATAACCTCCGCCACTATGACGACCGACCCAATCCTAAGGGGCGACTGGTTTCAACCCGGACAACACATTGATCTGATCGGGGCATACAGACCTGACATGCGCGAAGTGGATGATGCGGCGCTTCGCTGCGCGAGCGTTTTTGTCGACAGCTATGAAACCACGATGGGTCATATCGGGGAACTTCGGATTCCTCTGGAATCCGGCGTGATTGATCCCGCCCATATCCGCGCAGATTACTATACGCTCGACGCGCTTAAACGCCAATCAGACGACGAAATTACGTTGTTCAAGAATGGTGGCGGTGCGCATCTAGATCTGATGACGAGTCGTTACATTTTGGATGTTTGGCGGGCGCGTTCGGCATGATGGGTTGGGTTTTTCTGGCGTTAATCATAGCAGGCCTGGCGGCGCTTCCGACGTTCGCTGAAAAACGGCGGCACTCGTCCGAAGCGTTTCGCGCCCAAGCGCCCGGACGTTTTGCCAAACTCAGTCAAGGCGTGACGCACTATCAATGGCTGGGTGGCACCCGCGGCTCTGTTGTTGTGTGTGTTCATGGCCTGACGACGCCCAGCCCCGTTTGGTATGCCATCGCCAAGGGGCTTGGCGCGCTTGGGTACCGTGTACTGCTTTATGATCTGTTTGGCAGGGGGTTTTCCGATGCACCGCGTGGAACCCAAGATGGTGATTTTTTCGCGACGCAGCTGATGGACTTGTTGGATCATCAAGGCCTTTCAGACCCTGTTATATTGATGGGCTATTCAATGGGCGGGTCCATCACCACGCATTTCACAGCCAAGTATCCCCACCGCGTTCGCCGATTGATCCTTTTGGCGTCTGGCGGGGTTTGGTTGCGTGAGGATCGTGTGACGGAATGGAGCCGAAAATTGCCAGTCATTGGGGATTGGTTATTTGGAACTATTGGTGCGCGGTCAGCGCGGCGTGAACTACGAAGCCAATTGGGCAAGACATTTGACATCAACGGGATCGTCGAACTGCAACTGGCCGAATTCCAAAGTCGTGGCTTCCTGCGGTCAGTGCTGTCGAGCCGCCGACATATGTTGGCCGACGTGCAAGAATCTGCACATCGTGCGATTGGGCGGAAAGGGCTCCCTGTCATCGGGATTTGGGCCGAACACGACGAGGTTATCCCTCTTAAATCACTTGGGACCATGACCCAGTGGAATCGCGCTGTCCGCCAAGAAATCATCCCTGATGCAGATCACGCCGTTGGCTTTACGCATTCGCGCGAAGTTGTGGCCATTCTGCGCGACGTCCTGCACGAAGATTTGACCTAAGCTGGGGCCGCCGCTGAGCGGTTTTCGCGGATCGGCAAATGCACGATTGCGGAAAAGGCCCCCACGGCAACACCGACCCACCAGACAGCGGTGTAAGACCCGTACGCATCATAAAGCCTTCCACCCAACCACACACCAAGGAATGAACCGAGTTGGTGGGAAAAGAATACGATTCCATACAGGGTTCCCATGTAGCGCAGTCCATAGATATGCGCGACGAGCCCGCTTGTTAGCGGAACCGTTGCCAGCCACAGTGCCCCCATGACAACAGAAAAAAGGATCACGGTTGTTGGGGTTATGGGAAACGCGATAAACAAAGCAGCTGCGATCGTGCGTCCCGTATAAACCCCGGCGAGAAGATATTTCTTGGAATATCGTTTCCCGGCCCATCCCGCCAATAAAGTGCCTGCAATATTGGCGAGCCCGATTAGGGAGATTGCGATTGCGCCCAGTGCAGAGGTCGTTGTGATCCCGACAGCATAAAGCGCACCACCGGGTAGGATCGGGCCGCACATTTCGGTGATCATTGCAGGGAAATGTGCAGTAATAAATGCGAGCTGATAGCCACACGAAAAGAATCCCAAGAAAATCAGCGTGTAACTGGGATCACGAAATGCGCGTGTGATGACCTGCCCGATCGATTCTTCAAGTTCTTGTCGGCCTGCTGTTTGTGGCGCGCGCATCATGGGCAGCACGAGCAAAGAGGCAACGATCAGACCTGCAAAGACCAAGAAAACGGATTGCCACGTTAAGAACCCCAGTAGAAATTCAGCCAAGGGTGCGCCAAAAACCTGTCCGGCCGAACCGGCTGCAGTTGCAATCGCCAGTGCCATTGATCTGTGTTCGTCCGCCGCGGCCCGCCCAACCACAGCTAGGATAACACCAAACCCTGTTCCTGCGATCCCAAACCCAACAAGCCAAGCATAGGTTTGATGCGCGATCGGCGTGCCTGACCCGGCAGACAGAACAAGCCCAATCGCATAGATGGCCGCACCAAGAATGATGGCCTTTCGGTCACTCAAGCGTTCCGCCAAAGCACCAAAAATCGGCTGGCCAATTCCCCAAGCGAGGTTTTGTATCGCAATCGCGAGGGAAAATTCCGCCCGCGCCCAACCGAATTCTTCGGCAATAGGGATTTGAAAGACTCCAAATGATGCACGGACTGCAAAGCTCACCATTATGATGATGCAGCCCGCGACCAAAACGGGTGTCATGAGGTTTGATTGACGGTCCATCCTATGATCCTGAGGGAGCCGCGACGGGTCGTCAATTCAACAGTTGATCCCTAGGCCATCACGGAACGTGATTGAACGAAGGTACCCCGCGCTGTAGGGAAAACTATGGCCAGTGTAATTGCAGAATATGATGCGCGTATAGAATCCGGCACCCTGCGTGATGATCCGGTGCAACGCGCTGCTTTGATCGCATTAGAACGGGTGTGGGCGGCGGTTCAGGACGCTCCAGCGGCACCCAAAAAGGGGCTGTTTCGCAAAGCCGCACCTATTGTTGGACCCAAGGGGCTATATTTATGGGGTGGTGTTGGACGCGGAAAATCCATGCTGATGGATTTGTTGTATGATCAGATCGATGTGCCCAAACAACGCAGCCATTTTCATGCGTTCATGCAATGGGTCCACGGCGCGATCGCGCAGGCGCGCAAAGATGGCGTTGACGATGCGATAGCGCCCGTGGCCGCTGATCTTGCGGCGCGTGTCAGGTTTCTGGCATTTGATGAAATGCAGATTAGCGACATCACGGATGCAATGATCGTAGGGCGCCTCTTCGAGGCCCTGTTTGCGGCGGGTGTCACAGTTGTCACCACATCCAACCGTGTGCCTGATGACTTGTATAAAGATGGGCTCAACCGTCAGCTTTTCTTGCCGTTTATTGCGCTCCTTAAGGACCGGATGGAGGTTCATGAACTGGCAAGTGATACCGATTATCGCCAATCGGTAATGGCCGGATCACCTGTGTATTTCACGCCCAACGATGCGACCGCCCGTGCCGGAGTTGATGCCTTATGGAATGGCCTAACACTGGGGGAGGTCGGGCCTTTGAACCTGCGGGTGAAGGGGCGGGACGTCATTATTCCGGCATTTTCGAACGGTGTGGCACGTGCGCGGTTTCACGATCTGTGTGGCGTCCCTTTAGGGGCAGCAGATTACCTTGCGTTGGCCGATGCCGTCAGGGTTTTAATTTTAGAAGACGTCCCGAGGCTAAGCCGTGATAATTTCAATGAAGCCAAGCGTTTCGTTACGCTGATCGACGCACTTTACGAAGCCAAGGTGCGTCTGATCGTGTCTGCTGCGGCAAGCCCAGATATGCTTTACCTCGAAGGGACGGGCGTGTTCGAATTTGAACGCACCGCGAGCCGACTGCGGGAAATGCAGGGCGATGGCTGGGGCGATTAAGCGTTGAGTTGCGGAATTACCAAACGCTGGCCCACGCGAATTCTGTCCGGGCTGGAAAGCAACCCTTTGTTGGCTTCGAAAATATCCGCGTAGTATTCAATCGACCCATAAAACTTGATCGAAATCGCGCCGAGGCTGTCGCCGCTTTGCACCGTGTAAAACCGTGCCTGAATGTCTTGCGTCGCTTGCTGAACAACACGGACTTCCATGCCCTGAATTTCGTCTGGTGACACGTCAGGGATAGCGGGCGCTTCGCCACCCGCTGCAATTTCGGCCTGCATCACAATGTTGTTTAACAAGACATGCGTGTCCACACGTCCATCCGACGTTACGAGGATCTCAGGCACGGCCACACCGTTGTCCGCTGCGGTGTTTACGATGCCATCAATGGCGTCATCGCTTTCACCTGCCCGCAAGGCGGCGATGACAATCGCCTCTAGGGTATCGCGTTCTTCTAGAATTGAACGCTGGCCGGTGGCTGCTTCGATTCCTGCAAGAATCTCGGACGTGGATTGACGCTGGGCCTGGCTATTGGTCATGACGGGCTCAACACCTTCAAATCCAAGTTCGGCAAGAACATTATTCGTCATATCCGACAACCGCGTGTCATCGGTATCGGGGCGTTCGACATCAATCCGCAACGGGGCTTCGACCACAGCGGTTTCTGGTGCGGCGACGAGCGCAAGCGCCTGAAGGCTGGGGTCAGTTGCCGCGGCGGGTTCAACATTGGTGTTCAGATCTGGCGTTGCGGCCCGCGTGACCTCTACATCGGGTTCAATCGGAGTCCCGAGGCGATCGCTCGCGACGGTTTCATCATCGCCAAAAGGGCGAAAGACGATCAATCCGCAAAGAAATACGGCGAAAACAAAAAGAGCTACTGTAGTACGGATCATGAAATGACGCCTTGTGGAGAGATTGGGATTTAACCAGGGTTTTGAGTTTGATGAAGTGTCAGGCCGACATGGACCCACGCCTGTAGCCCGCCGCGGTAATAGAACAGTTTTTCGGGCGGATAGCCTGCGGCCAGCAAATGATCCACCGCGTTCGGCGCATCAGACGACCAGACACCACCACTAAACACGGTCAGTGACATTGCGTTCGTGAAATCAAGCCCGGTGTCCGTATCAACGGCACCAAGGGCGCGCAGAATATCATCGCGAAACCGATTTTCGGATGCCAAGGTTTCGAACGGGACGTTGACTGCGCCGGGGATGGACCCGACCGCGAACACTGCTGGTCCACGTGTATCGAGCAAAAGGCCCGTCCGGTCCGTAACTTCGTTTTCCAGAAACGCGAGCATTTCTAGTTCACCAACAGTCATCACGCCCTCGGCTGCGATCATCGGCTGAATGCAATTGGGTGGACAGGCGCGTGACGTTCGGGCGAATTCACCGCGAACGACCGCGGATGTATCTTGGTCCCGCGCGACCGTAAATGTGCGCCCGTTCATAGTGAATGTCGCATCATCCTTGAATGTGGTGATCCGCACGTCTTGGGCCTGTGCGGCGGTTGTGATCATGCTGGCAGCAAGCGCCAGAATTGCGAAGGGGGTCTTCATGTGCTGCTCCTCAACTTGGGTCGTCGGCTTCGGTGTCGTTGGGGCGCGCCCTTATGTGTGACCAACAAAGTGGGCGCGCCCCACATGGCTTTGTCAGTTCTGCCTGTTGAAACGTGGAAACATGCGTTTCCCCGCCCTGCCAATGTCGAACCAGTGCCTGCCTGTCAGACGCCGGTGTTTGGTGGCCGCGCGTGGCTGGCAGCCCGCGCACGGCGTCTTGTATTCGGCGGCATCATGGTGTGCCCCCTTCGGTAGAAAGACCAAGCGTCGCCCAAACTTGCATGCCGCCTCTGTAGTAGGCGATCTTATTGGCGGGGTAGCCTGCGGCGAGTAAATCGGTGATCAATGAAGGCGCGTCTTGGGTGGCAGGGCCACCATCAAAAACGACCAGTGAAATTGCATCGTTAAAGTTAAAGATGCCCTGAAATTGTTCCGCCCCTAGCGCCATGAGAATTTCATCGCGGTAGGGATTTTCTGGCGAAACGGTCGCCGACGGAATGTTAACGGAAGCCGGGATAAATCCCGTCGCGCGATCATCGGGCAACCGCGCATCGATCAGCAGCCCATCACCTGCCGCCACATCCGAAGACATGAATTGGATCACGTCGAGTTCGCCTAGCGTTGGTACATCTTGCGCGACGGCCATAGGGGACAGACAGGGCGCGGGGCAATCACTGTTGGCTTGGGAAATGGCGTTCAGGGTTTCGGAATTCGGGGTGCTGGACCGCGAGATCACAAATTCTTGCCCGTTGAACGTGAACACCGCGTCTGCCGTCACTGGCAGGGTTTCGGCTGCCAGCGAAGATGACATTGCGATCAGTATGCACGCCCAAACGGTGCGTCCCATTCTTCGTCCCCCAACGATCTGAGCCCTAAATGTTGTGGGTCATTAAACCGCCCAAAGCTCAAATAGAATTAATCCCTAGATATAGAGCCATTGCGAATCACCCGTCAAAGGAAAAACGAATCACTGATTCGATTTTTTGGATTCCGTCGGGTTATTGGCTTGCTGAACGGCCAAATCGGGGCAATCCGCCCAACAAGGCGACGCCGCCACAGTCAAGATTGACGGTTCCCGCCGCAAAAACTGGAAAACGGGTGTAGCGGTTGATCATGCTGTCCGTGCGCCAAACGTTGTTCACGCAAAGATCCTGGGCGTTGGTGCCGGAATTGAAACCGAACCCTGGATCGCCACAATCATCCGCGCGCCCGCCTGCGTTCCAAGCTTGGCCTTTTTCGCTGTTGTGCATCCCGCCCGTTGGGAAAACCATGCCTCGTGGATCAAAGCTCAGGTTCCAACTGGTGGTGGGGGTCAATTGTCGCAAGTCCCATGCGCCAAGGGGCACATCATCCTTGAACCCCTGTATGAAAAAGCCTGTGACATCATCGTGTGTTATTAAGGATTGATTCAGCAGCGCGTCGGGCACCTGCATGAAACCTTCCATGCGGTAGCCGTTGTCACCTTCCCAGCAGAATTCGAAATTCGCGGCACCGACTGGAGTGGACATCAGGGCCGAAAGGATCAGCGCCCGGATCATTGGTTTTCCCGCATCACGTGGCCCGCAAAATAGAGCGATCCGCAAATCAAGATACGGGCGTTCGGTGTGGTCGAAGTAATATCATCAAGCGCGGCGTAAACGTCTGGTGCCGTTTTTGCGGCAATGCCCGCAACGCGGGCGGCGTCGGCGGTGGTCTCGGCGGGCAGCGTATTGGCCTCACCTGGAATCGCGACGCCCGTCAGTGTCTCGGCATGACGTGCCAAGGGCTTCATGAATCCAGCGACGTCTTTAGTGTTCAACATCCCGCAAATCAAATGGGTCGGGCGTTTTGGCAGCGTCGCCAGCGTCGCGGCGATCGCATGACCGGCAGCGGGATTGTGCCCACCATCCAGCCACAGTTCAGCGGGGCGTGCGTAGTCAACCAATGCCCCTTGTGTAAGCCGCTCCATACGCGCCGGCCATGTGGCGTCCGTCAGGGCCGCCTCACAGGCTGTGTCATCGGCGCCGAGGTGGCGCAATGCGGCCAACACGGCACCTGCATTTTGAACCTGATGGGGCCCGGGCAAGGCCGGAACAGGTAGGTCCAGCAACCCGGTTTCGTCTTGATAGACCACCCGTTCGTGTTCGTATGTGACATGAAAATGTTGGCCATTTGCGATAATTGGGGCGCCAAGACGTGCGGCAGTTCTTTCGATCACATCCATCGCGTCGTCTTGTTGAGGGCCGACAATGCACGCGACCCCGCGCTTAATAATTCCGGCTTTCTCTGCGGCAATCTTGGCCAGCGTATCGCCAAGAAATTGCTGATGATCAAGATCGACAGGCGTGATGATGCTAAGGATTGGATCAACGACATTTGTGGCGTCCAATCGTCCGCCAAGACCAACCTCAAGCAAGGTATAATCCGCAGGCGTTTCAGAAAACGCGAGCAATGCCGCGCAAGTCGTGATTTCGAAATACGTTATGTTTTCACCTGCATTGGCCGCGTAACAGCGATCCAGAGCCGCACTTAGGGCGTCTTCGGTGATCAGGGTTCCTGCCAAACGAATACGTTCATGAAAACGGGCCAGATGGGGGGATGTATAGGCATGGACCCGTTTGCCCTGCGCTTCTAACCCCGCGCGGATCATCGCCTGCGTTGATCCCTTGCCGTTGGTGCCGGCAATATGGATCACGGGTGGCAGGCGGTCCTGCGGGTCGCCTAGCGCATGCAGCAAACGCCACATTCGATCCAGTGTCAGGTCAATAATCTTGGGATGTAGCGCCATCATTTGCGCAAGTATTTTGTCAGACGTTTGGATCACGAAGGGTCGCTCCTGCGCAGGGCTGTCAAAAATCAGTCTCTAACACGGATTCATGATTGCCGCGAAAAATCGTTTAACGCCGCCCCAATTCCAACAAGCATCATGATCATTCGGACTTAGGATCGTCTGTCGGTTGTGGTGCGGCACTTTCGGGCTCTGGCGCGGGCAGGTCGCCTGCAACGACAGGATCCAGCCCCAACAACATCCGCGTGATCGTGATGAGTTCGTCGCGCATTTCACCGCGCGGTGTGACGCGATCCAGCATTCCGTGATCCAAAAGGTATTCGGCGCGCTGAAACCCTTCGGGTAGCTTTTCGCGGATCGTTTGTTCAATGACGCGAGGTCCGGCAAAACAGATCAGCGCGTTGGGTTCGGCAATATGAACATCGCCCAGCATTGCGTAAGACGCCGTTACGCCACCAGTCGTCGGGTGGGTTAACACAACGATATACGGCAGGTTCGCCTCTTTCAGCATTTCCACCGCGACAGTGGTACGCGGCATCTGCATCAGCGAAAGAATACCTTCTTGCATCCGCGCGCCGCCAGCGGCTGAAAATAGGATCAGCGGGCGATGTGTGGCGACGGCACGTTCAGCGGCGGCAATGATGGCATTGCCCACATACATTCCCATCGACCCGGCCATAAAACTGAAATCCTGGCAGGCCGCGATGATTGGCGTGCGTCCGATCTCGCCCTCGGCAACCAGCATCGCCTCTTTTTCGCCCGTGCTGCGCTGGGCCGCTTTCATGCGATCCGGGTATTTCTTTTGATCGCGAAAGTTCAATGGATCAGCCGTTGGTTCCGGCACGTCGACATCAACAAAGATGCCACCGTCAAACAGCGCGCTGAATCGATCACGTGGCGTGATCGCCATGTGATGCCCACAAGATGTGCAGACGTTTAGATTGTCTGACAATTCTCGGTGAAACAGCATCGTCCCGCAGGAATCGCATTTCGACCACAGGTTTTCGGGTGTTTCACGGCGCGAAAAGATGGAATTGACGCGGGGGCGGATGTAGTTGGAAATCCAGTTCATGGGATCCTCGGGTTCGGTGTTGACCGTGAAATAAGCCGCCACCGTGTGAAATGCAATCAGCGCCGTAATGCCAGCCGTGCAATCAGCCAAACACAAAGCAAAACGAGGGCTTCGAACGGAATCCAAGGCTCCCATGCCTGGCCATACATCGGCCAGACGAACAAGGCAGCGCCATAAAGCCAATCATCTGCCGCAAGAACCAAAAGCGCACCAATGTTGTTGACGAAATGGATCGCAAAGGCAGGGCCAAGTGTTCCTGATCGTGCCGTGACATCGGCGCACACGACCCCCAGAACACTGGCCCAAACGACATAGGACCAAGCGGAATAACTGGGGGCATACGGATCATAGTGAATGAGACCAAAGAGCAGCGAAGGGACACCGATCCACACAATCGGGGAATTGACCAAGGCGGCCAAATGGCTTTGCAAGTATCCTCGAAATACAAGTTCTTCGGCGCTGATCTGTATAAAAAGCAAAGGCAACATCATGGGCAACATGGCAATCCACGTGGCGAAACCATACTGTTGATAGGCTTCGGGTGAAAAGATCGATGGCAAAATCAAAAACAGATAGAAGGGCGACAAATACAGGCTGATACGACCAAATTGTCGAAGTGCCAGCGAAGTTTTGCCAATCATCGCGCGCAGTCCAATGCCGTGCATCGCCCGGATCATGAAAACAAGCATTATCGTATAAAGTGCGAATGCCGCCAATGACCAGCGGACTGCGGCAGGGGTCGATCCAGCAATGAACTGATCTATAACGTCCGGGTTTGTGACAACACGCGGGCTTTGGCTCCATAGGCTGAATGCTGCGGTAAAGATGATATTGAAACCGTACCATAGCGCTCCGAGGACAACCAAAATAAAGGCCCAATTGGCACTGCCGCGATAAGGTTCCGCACGGTTGCGCATCAATGCGTAGCGATCAGTCAAACCGATGACCTGCGGCATTCAAAACGGCTTTTACCTTGTCGATTTCGTATCTTCGCACCAGTAGATAATCGCGCAGATGTGTCGATATGACAAATACAGCTAGTCCCGCGGATGAAATCGGCGCCACCGCTGCCATGATCACCCCCGGTTCATCCAACGCCGCAAGCGTATCAACACGCAGCGCCGTCCAGCCCGCATCGGCATCCTTGGGCGCACGCTCGGCGAGGCACACGATTGAAATCTCATCGTCTGCTTTCGTGACACTGCTCAGGCCCGGCCCGTTAACCCAGTCAGGAACCGAATGATCCGCAGGCAAGCGCGTGATCGCATAGGTGTTTGGAAGGGCGCTGAAAGTTATCTTCATAGAGACAGTTTGGACTGCTACCTCGCCAAGGCCAACCCACTTGCGTCTTGTGATAAACGCGCGCGCAATTTAGACCACTTGCAACATAGTTTTCGAAGGATAGCGCGATGACCAAACCTCGTATGGACAAAACCAAACTGCCCAGCCGTCATGTGACCACCGGACCAGCCCGCGCGCCGCATCGGTCCTATTATTATGCGATGGGCATGACCGAGGAGGAAATCTATCAGCCGTTGGTGGGTGTTGCGACCTGTTGGAACGAGGCAGCGCCGTGCAACATTTCGCTGAACCGTCAGGCACAGTCGGTGAAAATGGGCGTAAAAACGGCCATGGGAACCCCGCGAGAATTCACAACCATCACTGTAACCGATGGCATTGCGATGGGTCATGAGGGTATGCGCAGCAGTCTCGCATCGCGCGAGGCGATTGCGGACACCGTTGAATTGACCATGCGTGGCCACTGTTATGACGCGCTGGTCGGCCTTGCAGGGTGTGACAAATCCTTGCCGGGCATGATGATGGCGATGGTGCGTCTGAACACGCCATCTGTGTTCATCTATGGCGGATCGATCCTTCCGGGGCGCGCGCCGACCGGCGCCGACATTCCAGCCGAATATGCCAACCGTGATCTGACGGTTCAGGATATGTTCGAGGCCGTTGGTCGCCATCAGGCGGGCGATCTGTCTGACACCGCGCTTGAGGTGCTTGAACGCGTGGCCTGCCCTTCGGCGGGAGCCTGCGGTGGTCAGTTCACAGCAAATACAATGGCCTGCGTATCCGAAGCGATCGGGTTGGCATTGCCACAGTCGTCCGGTGCACCTGCGCCTTATGAATCCCGCGATCAATATTCCATTGCCTCTGGCGAAGCGGTCATGAACCTTCTTGCGAAAAACATCCGTGCGCGCGATGTGGTCACGCTTGAATCTTTGCAGAACGCGGCACGTGTTGTGGCCTGCACGGGCGGGTCCACGAACGCAGGCCTGCACTTGCCTGCCATCGCCCACGAGGCCGGGATCGAATTCACGCTTCAGGATGTGTGCGAAATTTTCCGCGACACGCCATATTTCGTCGATCTTAAGCCTGGCGGTCAGTATGTCGCCAAGGATTTGTATGAAGCGGGCGGCGTTATGGTGGTCATGAAGGAACTGCGCAAAGCGGGTTTGATCCACGAAAACTGTATGACAGCGACGGGGCGCGTCATTGGTGAAGAAATCGATATGGTGCGCGGTGATGCCGACGGTAAGGTGATCTACCCTGTAGATGCGCCGTTGACGCCAACCGGCGGCGTTGTGGGTCTGATGGGCAACCTCGCGCCGGAAGGTGCCATCGTCAAAGTTGCGGGCATGGCCACACAGGAACAGTCCTTCACTGGCCCAGCGCGTGTGTTTGAATCCGAAGAAGATGCATTCGAAGCTGTTAAGAAACGTGAATACAAAGAAGGCGAAGTTCTTGTGATCCGCAACGAAGGCCCCGCAGGCGGTCCGGGAATGCGCGAAATGTTGGCAACCACGGCTGCGTTGTCTGGTCAGGGCATGGGTAAAAAGGTTGCATTGATCACGGATGGGCGCTTTTCCGGTGCGACCCGTGGGTTCTGTGTCGGGCACGTTGGCCCCGAAGCCGCCCATGGTGGCCCAATCGGGCTGTTGAAAGATGGCGATGTTATCACGATGAACGCGGTCACAGGCGAATTGTCGGTGGATATTTCTGACGAAGATATGGCGGCGCGCCGTTCTGAATGGTCAGGGCCCAAAGAAACAATCTATGCGTCTGGTGCGCTTTGGAAATACGCGAAACTCGTGGGTGGTGCGAAATTAGGGGCGGTCACGCATCCAGGTGCCAAAGATGAACGCCACATCTACATGGATCTATAATTATCATGTGGGTGCGTTTGTGTGTGGCCGCTGTGACTTTGTCAGGTATCGGCGGGTGTGATCAAGTGTCTGAGGTGGGCGGCGTTGTTGCCGATCGAATTGCAAGTATTGGCGCGCCTCCTGATGCGACGAGCGAAGGGATCCGGACCTTGGCCCTGTTGGGTGGCGATGTCAGCGTGCGGGGCCCTGAAGGCTATTGCATTGATCAAGGTGCCAGCAACGCACGCCGTGGGTTTGCCGTTATGGTCGGCTGTGCCTTGTTGTCTGATGATGCGGCCGTCATGCCATCTCTTGATGGATTGATTACGGTTCAATTCGGGGATGAAGACACGGCAAGCGTTGCGAACAATGAAGATGCCTTCGCGGCCTTTTTACAAACAGATTTAGGGCGCGCACTTTTGGCGGCCGATGGAAACGCAAGCAGCATCGAAAATGTATTAACCCAGTCAGACGATGGGGCCGTTATGGTGCGCTTTGATGACATGTCCAGCACGGGGTTCGCTGCGACACAGGGGCCTCAATGGCGGGGTTTTCAGGATGTTCAAAGTCGCCTTGTGACAGTGTCCGTCTTAACGTTTGAGCGCAACGGATTAACCCAAAGCGAAGGCGAGCGTTTGTTGCGCGTTGCAATGAGCGAACTGACCAAAGTGAACACCATAGAAACTGCGACTGAAGAAAACGGATAATTCCGCTGCGAAAATCCGGCTAATTGTTTCCTTTCCCGAAACAATTTGGCTTATATGGTCGCGCAATCAGGATTCTATCGGGACCGAATGGGACAACAACGCACAGGACTGTTGGAAAAAGTGCTTTTGCGCCGCGCGCGGGGATTTTGGTCGCGTGCCGCAAATGGCGCGCCCACAACGGACCTTTCGCTGTTGCGCGCGCAACGCCACGAAGCACGTATACAGCGCCAAAAGATGGATGAACTGATCCATCAGGCCGACAATCGTCTTGCCTTGCCGCGCATCGGATCAACGTCATTCCCCAAACCTGCCGGCACTGATTGGTCATGGCGTCCACAATTGTGGCGTGGATCGCTTCCGTTTAAGGGCCTTAGCGCCGTTGCAAGCAAAACCATGCTCGGAGATGAGGTGACCGTGTTTCACGATTGCACGGTCTCAGAACTGACGCTGCGACAGCTTCGCAATACCCGAGAGGCAGATTTAGCCCCCTTTGGGTTGCGTTTGGATGTGTTCCGTTTTGACGGTTCTTTCCTAAGCCTCGTGCTGAACCTTCCGACGGCGTCTTGTGATGGGCTAACCAAACGGCATCTTCTGCGCATGGAAGCCATCATCGAAGTTGAGAAGCCGCTTGAGATTTTTGCGCGGTTGAACATACGGCATGGTCCAAATACCGAACAAGTTGTGCGGGAGCTGCCGCTTTACGATGATAAGATCATGGTCGAATTTGATCTGGCCTACACAAAGCTGAACGAAAAACGCATCGAAGACATGTGGATCGATCTGATTTTCGAAGGGCCTGAAATGAATCAAGTGACCCTGCGCGACGTCACATTGTCGCGAAATCCACGTGCCGAGCTTTAGGGAAGTGTCATGAGCGAACAGATCCAATTGACCAAATTGCGGCTGATTGAAGGTGTCTGGCATGGCGCCTTAAAATATCATGGTCGTGATGATTGGACACCCAACCTAGAAGTCACGCACCTTGATTTTGCGGTCGAAGGCGTGGTTGTCGAAGAAGACCGTGTGGAAGAGCATTGGCGGGTGAGCGTGCCCATCCCGATTGATCGGATCGGTGACGGCGTCCAGACGTTTGTGATCCGGGATCGACGCGAGGAACGTGTGTTGGCGAGTTTTTCAATCGTGGCTGGGGATGCGCTTGCTGAAGACATCCGTGCGGAGTTGGCCCTGTTGCGCGCCGAGTTAGATATGTTGAAACAAGCATTTCGCCGCCATTGTGTGGAAACGGTCGAGAATTAGGATCGAATTGGCTTTGCCAATCCGACGTGCGTGGGGGGCTAGCCCCCCACACCCCCCAGAGTTTGAAAGAAGCAAAGACCAAGGTGACGTTGCGTTTTGGGTGACGCGCACGTCAGCCTTGGGCAGTGTGTGGGTGAATGAGGAGTTTTGTCATGGCTAAATACCCGCATCTTTTGGCGCCGCTTGATCTTGGGTTCACGACGTTGAAGAACCGTGTCCTGATGGGATCAATGCATACCGGTCTTGAAGAAACACGGGACTGGAACCGCGTTGCGGAATTTTATGCAGAGCGGGCCCGGGGCGGCGTCGCGTTGATGGTGACAGGCGGGATGGCCCCAAATAAAGAAGGTGGCGTGTTTCCCGGTGCTGCGGGATTGTTTTCTGATGATGACATTGCCAACCACAAGACTGTCACGGATCGCGTCCATGACGCTGGTGGCAAAATTGCGATGCAAATTCTCCATGCCGGGCGCTATGCCTATTCTAAGGATTGTGTGGCGCCATCTGCGATCAAATCCCCGATTTCGCCGTTTCCGCCTGTTGAGTTGGACGAAGCGGGTATTGAGAAGCAAATTTCTGACATGGTTACTGCGGCAGTTCGCGCACGGAAGGCGGGCTATGACGGCGTGGAGATCATGGGCTCGGAGGGGTATTTCCTAAATCAGTTTTTGGTAAGCCAAACCAACAAACGGGAGGACCGCTGGGGTGGATCCTATGAAAACCGTATGCGTCTCCCGGTCGAAGTTGTTCAACGTGTCCGTGCGGCGGTAGGTGAGGATTTCATCGTTATCTATCGATTGAGCATGATTGATCTAATCCCAAACGGATCGACCTGGGATGAGGTTGTGATGCTTGCCAAAGCGGTTGAAGCAGCAGGGGCTAGTATTTTAAACACAGGTATCGGCTGGCATGAGGCACGCATTCCAACGATCGCCACATCAGTGCCGCGACGCGCGTTTACATGGGTCACCAAAAAACTGATGGGCGAAGTGTCGATCCCTGTGATCACATCCAACCGGATCAACACGCCGCGTGTCGGCGAGGATGTTCTGGCAGATGGTTGCGCTGATATGGTGAGCATGGCGCGCCCGTTCCTGGCGGATCCGCATTTCGTGGCTAAGGCTGCGGCGGGTCAGGCTGATTTGATCGCACCTTGTATCGCCTGCAATCAGGCCTGCCTAGATCACACATTTTCGATGAAAATCGCATCGTGCCTAGTGAACCCCAAAGCGGCCCATGAAACCGAATTGGTGCTTTCCCCTTCATCTAAATCTGTCGGAATTGTCGGGGCGGGGCCTGCGGGCCTTGCGTCGGCCTTGGCCGCGGCCGAACGGGGGATGTCGGTCACAATATTTGATCGTGCGGATGAAATTGGTGGACAGTTAAACATGGCCAAACAAGTACCCGGCAAAGAAGAATTCTTTGGGTTGGTCGATTACTATCGTGCGGCGCTTGCTGCGGCAGGTGTGACGCTCAAGTTGGGTACTGATGCTACGTCTGATGATGTGTCAGGGTTTGATGAGGTTATTATAGCGACTGGTGTTTCTCCTCGTGATCCGCAAATCGTCGGTCAGGATGGGCCGAATGTGCTGTCGTATATTGATGTGCTTCGCGGCAAAGCTGACGTTGGCAAAAGTGTGGCCATAATCGGAGCGGGTGGTATCGGGTTCGACGTTGCTGAATTTCTCGTGACCGATGACAGCCCGACCGAAGACCTCAGCGCGTGGCTGGAAGAATGGGGCGTTGGCGATCCATCCGAAAACCGTGGCGGGTTGCGCGTTGGCGGGCCGAAACCAGATGCCCCCGCGCGGCAGGTCACGTTGTTGCAGCGTAAGGCCCAAAAATTGGGCAAAGGATTGGGCAAAACAACTGGATGGATCCATCGCGCAGCATTGAAGATGAAGGGCGTGGAAATGGTTGGGGGTGTGAATTATGAACGCATCGATGCAAACGGCCTGCACATCAGTTTTGGCGAGGCAAGAGAACGCCCCACTTTGTTGGACGTCGATACGATAATACTCTGCGCTGGGCAGGTGCCTGATCGGAGCCTTGCGGATAAGCTGGAGGCGAACGGCGTAGCCTGCCATGTGATCGGCGGGGCGGATGTCGCGGCGGAATTGGATGCCAAACGTGCGATTGATCAAGGCACACGATTGGTCGCGTCGCTTTAGCGGGCTATATAGGTTTTTATGACCGACGCAGACAAAAGCGCAATCATCGAAATGGCCTTAAGTGATCATGTGCCTTTTGGCACCATCAGGGCCGAATACGGATTGGCCGAAAAAGATGTCGTGGCGTTGATGCGCAAAAATCTCAAGGCGGGCAGCTACCGTGCATGGCGCAAACGAGTGCGCATGTTCGGGACACGACGAGAGACATACAAATAAACGGTCGGTGATTTTGATGCTCGCGATGGTGCGGCCGTTATCAACGTGGCTCGGTCCCGATAAGTAGGCTGGAAACACCCCGTTTCCATGTTTCCTGCCGCGCAACAGTCCTGCCAATACCCTGCAATTGTCAGGCCCGCGCCCTAAGTCTGCCCCTTTTGAACGCGATACCAATCCTCGAACAACAGACCTAAACCGAGGACACCGGATGGATCGCCTTACGGAAATGGAAGCCTTTGCCACAGTCGTGGATCAGGGCGGATTTACAGACGCAGCCAAGAAAATGGGGATTTCAAAATCTGCCGTTTCGAAACATGTGTCATCCCTCGAAGCCCGCCTTGGTGCGCGGCTTTTGAACCGTACAACACGCCGTGTTTCCCCTACGGAAATAGGCCTTGCCTATTACGATCGGGCCCGCCGCGTCTTGAATGATGCTGGTGAAGCCGATGCACTGGTCACATCTATGCAAAGCGCGCCGTCCGGCCTTTTGCGTATCAGCGTGGCGACAGATTTTGGCGTGAACCATCTATCGCCTGTCTTGGGTGATTTCTTGGGTGAATTTCCCGACATCACCGTAAATATGGTTCTAAACAACCGCTATGTTGAACTGATTTCTGAGGGCTTCGATATGGCCGTGCGGATCGGCGAGTTGGAAGACAGTACATTGCGGGCCAGAAAACTGACGGAAACGTCCCGTCGTATGGTCGCGTCGCCCGCTTATTTTGAACAATATGGTCGGCCTGAAAAAATTGATGATCTGAATGATCACAAACTGCTCCACTATTCCAATCAGGCGAATTCGGCGGTTTGGAAACTTAAGGCGCCGTCGGGTGAAAAACGGCAGGTTCGCACTGCGGGTTGGCTGACCGTGAATGATGGTCAATCCCTGTTGAACGCCGCAATTTCCGGTCTTGGAATCGCCTATCTGCCGTCATTCTTGTATGGTGATGCGATGGAAAAAGGTTTGATCGAAGAAGCTATTCCTGATCTTCCGGTCGAAACGCAGGGCATTTACGCGGTCTACCCGCCCGGCCGCTTTACGCAGCCAAAGGTGCGCGCCTTCATTGATTTCCTAGTGCATTCATTTGCCGAAAAGGGGCCAGACGTCTGGTAATTCACCGGGCTCCCCCACGACTTCCCTAGGGTGCAACGCCCGAACTTAGCGCAGCTTTCCAGTGATGGAGGCTGCGTTTTTTTGTCTGCATTCTTACTCAGTTGACGTGATGATGACCTCAACGCGGCGGTTGGTATCACGTCCTTCTTCGGTCAGGTTTGTCGCGAGGGGGGACAGGTATCCCATACCCTGTGCTTCAAGTTGGCGGCGGGGAATGTCATAGGATGTCACCAGCCGTTCCAGAACTGATCCTGCGCGACGTTTGGACAGGGCGATGTTACCATCAAGTGATCCAACCGAATCCGTGTGACCAACCAAAGCGACGGTGCGTTCGGGGTTAGCGCGCAGATAATCTGACAGATCTTGCAGCGATGCAAAGGCGCTGTCCCCCAGCTGCGCGGACCCGGTTTCAAATGTTAAATCTGCCAGAACGAACCGCCCCCGTGTTTCCAGTTCTTTTGCCAAATCGCCAGTGATCGTCGGCGCAACAGCGCGTACTACTGGGGCTTGTGCCGTCGCAACAGGTGTCGCATCCGCTGGCCCTACACGGATCACTTGTACAAAGCCCGCCGCAGATGATCGACTGGCCAGCATGCTCAGAAGTTCTGTTTGCCCATCCGTTGTGCGTTGGGTCGCGACGTAGCGGTAATCCCCAAGGTCCACGTGCATAGCAGGCGCTGGTAACACAGGGGTCGCAAAGCGGAAATCAAACCCGCCACAGGCATCATCTGTACAAGTAAACAACACTTCAAAACCCGCATCGAATAGCTGATCTTGAAGCGGTTGTAGAAGTTGCAGCGTTGTAAGACCCGGCGCGTCAATCCGCCAGGCCTGTTGGCGGACTTCGCCTGTGCCTGTCAAAACAGGCATCCCCTCGGGGGACCACGGGGCGGTTGGCATTGCGTAGCTGTCCAACCCAGCAACCGTTTCAGCGGCGAGCGTGGCGTTGCCCGGCATGTCGAGCGTGGCGGCGCCCACCTGGCAGGGCAAAAGCAAAAGGCAAAGCGTGCGCATCATCTGTTTAAGGCGTGGTAGTCATCATTGGGGCGCATATCTATCGCCGACGCCATGCGATTGGACATATTGAAAAACCCGGTCACCGCAGAGATATCCCAGATGTCGCGGTCGTTAAATCCATGGTCGCGCAGATCGGCGCGGTCGAACTCACTGATCTCTGCAGAGGTTTTTGTGACCTTTTCAGCGAACGTTAACATCGCCGATTGGCGGGCATCCAGATCGGCGGCACGCCAGTTCATGACCATTTGTTCGCCCAGCTTGGGATCGCCAGACAAAGCGCGCACCGCTTGTCCGTGGGCAGTGAGGCAATAGAAGCATTTGTTGATAGAAGAGACCACAACGGCAATCATCTCGCGTTCAAGTTTGGTCAACCCAGATGGGGCCAACATAAGATCATTGTACATGGCGCTGAACGCATCGAATTTACCTTCATCAAACGCATACGCGCGCAAGACATTCGGAACATAACCAAGCTTTTCATCGCAGACATCAAAGTACTTCGCGATATGCGGTGGCAGCGGGTCAAGCTGCGGCAGATCAAGGGCCGTGGGTGTGTCTGACATGCTATGTCTCCGAAGGATGGATCCGGTAATGATAACCGCCTTGTGGCTGCATCCCAAGGCCGCTGTAAAGAGCATTGGCACCAACATTTGCCTGCGTAACCAAAAGGGCAATCGTATTGGCCCCATTGTCCTGCGCCCAGAAGGCCAAGGCGCGAACCATGTGTTTTGCTAGCCCAAGGCGGCGGAACGCTGGTGCGGTTTCGATGGCATGAAGCATGGCGGTGCCATTGTGGATTGCGCCAAAAGCGGTCCCTGCTGGGGCGTCTTTCAAGCGACCCAGTATGGTTGTTTTTGGGCCTGCCGCGCGGTCCATAACGGCAAGTCGTGCTGCGTTGATGCCGCCTTGGTCCCAAATTTCGGCCTGCGCGGCGAGGGGCGGCCAAACCTCAAAGCAGGTCACCGGGGGTGGGCGCTGCGTGGTCAACGTGGCGGTGCGGGCCGTATAATAGGTGACGGGGTCTTTGATTGTGTAGCCATCTGTCGCGAGGGCATCGTCCAATGCGGCCTCGCCTGCTCGCACCATGAACAGCGGCGTTTGACCAAGGTCGCGCATCGCGCTTTCTGCCTGCACGCGCTCTGCAATCTTGGCGTTTCCCAACGCAGTTGCCGCGCTGACACGGCTGCCCGCCCCACCGCCTTCGCGGATGGTAAAGCCCGCGACATGATAGGTTGCTTTGGCAGGCCATGTGGCATCGATGATCTGGGTCAGCGCATCGGGAGTCATGCGGGAAAGGCGGATTTGAGCCGTTCAAGGGCCGCGTCGACGCGCGCGCCATCTTGGCCACGTATCACAATGTTCGCGCCGAATTTACCATCCTTTTGGAACGGATAGGACCCAATGGACAAATCTGAAAATGCCGATGCAATTTCTCCAAGTGGACCGGCAATATCCCCTTCGCCGCGATCAATGCGGTAAGTCTGCGACAATAGCGGCGCCCCTCCAGTAAGGGTTGGCAATACACTCGCCACCATCGCCTGAAATACGGATGGAACGCCGGCCATGACGTGGACATTCTGAACGGTGAATCCGGGTGCAATGCTGACGGGATTATCTATCAGTGTCGCGCTGTCAGGGATGCGCGCCATGCGCAGGCGGGCGTCGTTCAGTTCCTGACCGCTGCGATCATAATGGGCCTGCAACATTGCGCGGGCGTCTGCGCGCACATCGATATGGTCGTCAAACGCCGCTGCGATGCAGTCTGCGGTAATGTCATCATGGGTGGGCCCAATCCCGCCGGATGTGAACACGGTGTCATACTGCTCTGACAAGGCCCGAACGGCGGCGATGATGGCGGGCGCGTCATCGGAAACGACTCGCACCTCGCTCAGGGTGATCCCGACATCCGTCAGTTGCCCTGCAAGATGGTGCATATTGGCATCCCGCGTGCGGCCAGATAAAATTTCATCGCCTATAACAAGCATCGCGGCAGTCGGGTTTGTCATGTGGTTCTCCTGAGCTTTGGAATGGTATAGATGGCCGATATGCGCTTTGCCACTCCTCTTGTTTCTGGGTCGTTGATCCGCCGCTACATGCGATTTCTGTCGGATGTGGAATTAGACGATGGGCGCGTTGTCAAAGCCCATTGCCCAAATCCGGGATCGATGATCGGCCTAAAGGACCAAGGTGTGCGGGTCTGGCTGGAAAGCAATGATGATCCAAAGAAAAAGCTCGATTGGGGCTGGCGTTTGGTAGAACTACCGGACGCTTTCGTTGGCATAGATACAAGCGCGGCCAACAGGGTTGTTGCAGAAGCCCTGCACACCGGACTCCAAGGGCTAGACGGGTATGACACGATCCGCGCAGAGGTGAAGTATCGCGAAAAGAGCCGCGTTGATTTTTTGCTCAGCGGTGAGGGACGACCAGATTGCTATCTGGAGGTCAAATCAGTCACGCTATCGCGCCAGAGCGGTCTGGCGGAATTTCCGGACAGTGTGACGGCTCGTGGCGCAAAACACTTAGGCGATTTGGCGGCGATGGTAGAACAAGGCCACCGTGCGGTGTTGCTTTTTCTGGTGCAGCGCACCGATTGTACGCGTGTGACGTTGGCGAAGGATTTGGATCCAACTTATGCAGAGGCGTTCAAAGTTGCGCGTGCCGCCGGGGTCGAGGTTATGTGTTTTGACTGCACGATTTCTCAGAACGGAATTTCAGTGGCGGGCCGCGTTCCATTTGTCTGAGAACGCGCTTGCGTAGCATGTGCCAAAATGAAGTTCCCAAGCAGGGGTTTTTAATTTGGCCGCAGTGACATATCTGGGGGGCAAGCAAGAAGGATGATCAACGTGGACACGGGCAAGGCGCAACTAACGAAAGAGGGAATTCGGCTTTATCAGGCGGATGATTTTGAAGGCATGCGCAAAGCCGGTGCGCTGGCTGCTGAGATTTTGGATCGGATTTGTGAACATGTCGTAGTTGGAGCTACGACCGGTGGCTTGGACCAGTTGATCACCGATTGGGTGACGGACGCGGGCGCGGTATCCGCGACCATTGGGTATAAGGGCTATCAGCACGCCAGCTGTATTTCTGTCAATCATGTCGTGTGTCACGGGATTCCAGGTGCGGCCATTCCCAAAGGACGCGGCGAAACGATTTCAAAAGATCTCGACAAGCGGCGCGATAGTGATGCCTTGCAAGCTGGCGATATCGTAAACATTGATGTGACCGTCATCGTGGATGGATGGTACGGTGATACCAGCCGGATGTATGTCGCGGGCGCGATGCCGGACAAGAAAACTGAGCGTTTGGTGCAAGTCACACATGATGCGCTGATGTTTGGGATCGAAGCGGCAAAACCCGGCAATACCTTTGGTGACATTGGCCATGCGATCCAATCTTACGTCGAAACGCAGCGCATGTCTGTCGTGCGTGATTTCTGCGGCCACGGGTTGGGTGTGGTGTTTCACGCGCCGCCTAACGTTTTGCATTACGGGCGTGCAGGTACGGGGCCTGTTTTGCAAGAAGGCATGTTTTTTACGATCGAACCGATGGTGAATCTCGGGCGGCCGGAAACCAAGATTTTGCGCGATGACTGGACGGCTGTAACCTTGGATAAATCCCTATCCGCGCAGTTTGAACATTCAATCGGGATCACTGCCACTGGCGCTGAGATCTTCACAGCGTCACCTGCCGGCAAATTCCACCCGACCTATTGATCTGCGTCCAGTCGTTTCCACAATAGGGACAGAATAGTTTCGCCAGCCAAAGGGGTGACGCAATCCCCGATCAAGACAGGGGTTGTGAACAGTTCTGGTTTGGGTACAGGCACATCGGTTGCGGTTTTCACCGCAGCTTGCAGAAAAAATGCATTGGTTGCCGTGTCGGTCATGTGGTGAGCCTAGCAACATCAAGCCCGACAGCCAAATCACATGCCGACTACGACGCCTTGAGCAACGTGATGTGAGTATCGCCATAGCGTCGCTGATCGATCGAATTGAACCCTTGGACCAATTGGGGTGCATTGTCTTCGAGGACGACCAAAGCATTCGCAGACAGCCAGCCCTTATTCTGTGCCACTAACAGCGCTGAAGCCCCCAACGATTGTCCGTAAGGAGGGTCCAGAAAGATAAGGTCACAAGGGTCAGAAGCCGCAGGCAGTTTAGCAACGGGACAATTCAAAACAGTGGCATTGTCGCCGCGCCGTGCTTTGGTAATGTTATCATTGATCAAACCCAGCGCCACGCGCCCATTATCCACAAAAGTGGCATGCACCGCGCCGCGTGAAAGCGCCTCAAGCCCTAGGGCCCCGGTTCCCGCGAAAAGGTCAAGCACCCGCGCGCCATGTGGTAACCCGTGACCCATCAACACGTTAAACAGGCTTTCGCGGACGCGGTCCGGTGTGGGGCGCAAATGGGCCGCCGCGTCACCCTTGCCCACACTGGCAAGGGTTAAGCCACGGTGTTGGCCCGCGATGATCCTCATGCGCGGAGCAACGCCTTCATATCGGTTTCTGGATCAGCAATCAGGGACGGCATCGGCGATTTTCCAGCCTCGATCAGACGTTTTCCGATCATATAGCTGCGCGGATCATTCATTGCATCCACTGCGATCAACGTGTCACCTGCATAATACCAGTGGGACTGCGCATCATCGATTTTGCGCACGACCACATCTGTATAGCCCAAATTCAGCCCCGCGATCTGAAGCTTTATGTCAAACTGGTCCGACCAAAACCAAGGTTTCGGCGCATAGGCGACGTCGCCACCCAGCATGTTGCACGCCACACATTCCGCCTGATCAATGGCGTTGCCGACGCTTTCCAGACGGATCTGCGCGCCATTCCAATCCAACGTCGCACAATCCCCTGCGGCCCAAATGCTGGGATCGGAGGTGCGCCCATTGATGTCGGTCACGATGCCATTGTCACAGGCAACGCCTGCGCCCTCTGCTAGGGCCGTCGCGGGATAAATGCCAACACCAACGATTGCGAAATCACATTGAACGGTGGTTCCATCCGACAGAACCGCACCGGTAACCTGATCATCCCCGATCAAGTGATCAAGCCCAACACCTTCGCGGATATCAACACCGTGCGCGCGGTGCAGATCGCGGAAGTAATCCGATGTTTCAGGGGCCGCGACGCGTTGCAAAATGCGATCAGCCATTTCAACTAGAATGACCTCGAGCCCGAGTTTCGCGGCAACCGCTGCCGCTTCAAGTCCGATATAGCCGCCACCAATGATCAACAGCTTTCGACCGGCGACAAATTCTGGCGTCATTGCATCGGCATCGGCCAGATCGCGGACTTGGTACACACGGTCTAAATTGCCACCAATGGCATCTGGCAAAAGTCGCGGGTGCGACCCTGTGGTGAACGCAAGGTGATCGTAGGTAAGGGTTTCACCATCAGATAAGGTAACCGATTTCGCGGCAGCATCCACAGACACGGCGCGGGTTCCTGTGCGCAGGTTGATGTCGTTTCCTTCATACCAATCGCGTGGCCGCAGATAGAGCCGTTCGCGCTCCAACTCGCCCAGTAAATATCCCTTGGACAAGGCGGGGCGTTGATAGGGCGGGCCGTCTTCTGCGCCAAGCAGCGTGATGTCGCCTTCAAATCCTTCACCACGCAGTTTTCCGACAAGCGATGCTCCGGCTTGGCCTGCTCCGACTACGACAATATGGGTCATTTTCTGTGTTCCGTCTGGCGTGTTTCAGATCGGAACCTATATTGTAGGGTGCAAAGAACGCAATTGCCGAAAGGGGCACGACATGACGATTTCTGTAGGGGATAAGCTTCCCGATGCAATGCTGGTTCGCATGGGCGAAGAGGGGCCAGAACAGGTTTCCGTTTCGACAATGACCGAAGGGCGCAATGTCGTCATTTTTGCGGTGCCGGGTGCATACACCGGCGTCTGCACAACAGCCCATGTCCCAAGTTTCATCCGTACCAAAGACGAATTCGCAGAACGCGGCGTAGAAGAAATTATTTGCGTGTCGGTGAATGACCCGTTCGTGCTGCAAAGCTGGGGCGAAGCAACAGGCGCAGCTGACGCAGGGATCGCTATGTTGGGCGATGCGAGCGCGGAATTCACCAAAGCGATCGGGATGGATTTCACGGCACCGCCCGCTGGCTTGATCAATCGATCCAAACGCTATGCGATGTTGGTGATGGACGGTGAGGTCAAAGTGCTAAATGTCGAAGATAGCCCGGGAACCTGCGAAACCTCAGCAGGTGAAGGCCTTCTGGACGACATGTAAAAAAGGTGCGTTGGCAGGTCAGCCCGCCAGCGCATCCATCTTTCGCGCTAGTTTTAGATCCAGATCAGACAATCCACCTGTGTCATGCGTTGTCAGTGTGACCTTGACCGTTTTGTAAACGTTAAACCATTCTGGATGGTGGTTGAGTTTCTCAGCAACGATCGCCGCAGAGGTCATCCAGCCAAACGCTTCAATAAAATTGGTAAAGACATAGGTTTTTTCGGCCTTCGTATCGTCGACATCCCAACCTGCTTTGGTCAGTTCATCACGGCCAGATTGATCTAACGCTGCGCTCATTCCTGTTCCTCCACATGAATTTTCTTAAACGGCCCATAGGCCGTCAAATCCTCGATCTCTTCATTTACAGCGCGCCGTTCAGCAACAAGATAATCGCCGACGGCTTTGCGAAACCCTGCATCGGAAAACCAATGCAGCGAATGTGTCGTCACGGGAAGATACCCACGCGCCAGTTTATGTTCCCCTTGCGCTCCGGCTTCGACAAATTTCATAGTGTTGGCCAGCGCGTAATCGATGGCTTGGTAATAACAAATTTCGAAATGCAGGCAGGCATGATGTTCTACACAGCCCCAGTAACGCCCGTAAAGCGTATCGCGCCCAATGAAATTCAACGCGCCGCCAATGGGTCTCCCGTCTTTCATCGCGAACACCAGCAGCATGTCGTCACGCAGCCGTTCATGGGCAATGTCAAAGAATTTGCGCGTTAGGTAAGGCTGGCCCCATTTACGTGCGCCGGTGTCTTGATAGAACTCCCAAAACGCATCCCAATGGTGCGGCTCGATCTGGTGACCTGTTAGCTGTATGATGTCGCCACCAAACGCCTGCGCTGTGCGCCGTTCCTTGCGCAGGGTTTTGCGTTTTCGACTGGATAGGGCGGCAAGAAATGCATCCCAATCCGTGTATCCTGCGTTCGCCCAATGATATTGCTGAGATGTGCGATGCAAAAGACCCATGCCCTCGCCAGCGATGGCTTCGGCTTGCGTGCAGAACGTGGCGTGCAAAGATGATAAATCATTGTCTGATGCGATTTGCACCGCGCCCTGCACCAAGGCCCCCATGCCTTGCGCTTCGAAACCCGGGCGGGTCAAAAACCGCCGCCCAGTCGCCGGCGTGAACGGCACAGCGATTTGCAATTTTGGGTAATATCGCCCGCCCGCCCGTTCAAATGCGTGGGCGAAATTGTGATCAAACATATATTCGCCTTGAGAATGGGATTTCCCATACATCGGTGCGACGGCAATCACTTGTCCGTCTTGGCGCGCCACCAAATAATGCGGATCCCAGCCACTGCCCGTTCCAACGCTACGGCTGTCTTCTAGGGCTTTGAGAAACCGATAGGTGGTGAATGGATCAATTGGACGCCCTTGGGCGGCTTCGGGGCACGCGCAGGCATCCCAATCGGCGGCATCGATGGCCGCCAATGATAAGTGAGTGCTGATTTCAATTGTACTGCCGTCCATTATAAACAAGTGGCGCGGGCGTGCGTCTGGTCAAGCACGGTAGCCTTCAAATGTGACGTTATCGGCGATCTTGCGAGCACGCATTTCGATTTCCGGGCTGCGCACTGTCCAACACAGGATAGGAACACCACGATCTTGCAGCTTGATAACATGCGGCGACGCCAGATCATCTTGCTGATGGCTGATGAAACAGGCGCCAACATTTTCAAAATCAGGGATACGGGCCAGCGCATAGCGAACCTCTTTGGGAATCGTCGGCCAATCTTCCTTTGGATAGGAACATGTCGTCAGCCCGCGCGGAATGTCCGGCGCATATTTGCGGCACATGCCGACAGAATAGGGGTTGAATGACATCAAGGCCACGTCGCCTGAATATCCGTTCAGCGTTTCAGCGACAGCTTTTTCCAACGGGCCAACGTCTGCGCCAAGCGCGCCATCCTGATCCTTGATTTCTATCAACAACGGCACGCGCCCGCCGACAGCGTCCAATACCTGGGCAAGGGTCGGGATGGTTCCGCCGCCACCTAGCAGCGAAATTCCACCAAGGCCTGCGGCACTGGCTTGGGCAATCGGGCCAACAACACCTGTCAAACGTGCCAGATCATAGTCATGAAACACCATTGGCACGCCATCGCGCGACGGCTGGACATCAATCTCAATCCCGTAGCCGGCATCAACCGCTGCGCGCACCGCCGCCAATGAATTTTCCGCCATCGTGTCATCATGCAAAGCACGATGGGCGAGTGGTTTTTCAATAAAACTGGGGGGCAGGTTCATGCGGGTGCGATTTCGAAAATGGCTTCGATTTCCACAGCGACACCAAATGGTAGGGACGGCGCAGATACCGCGCTGCGGGCATGGCGCCCTTTGTCGCCCAAAGCTTCGACCATGAAATCAGACGCGCCATTGATCACCTTGGGTTGGTCGGTGAAATCGGCCGTGGAGTTTACAAACCCTACCAGTTTCACGACACGAACAAGTCGTTCCAAATCACCACCACATCCGGCCTTTAACTGCGACAACAGGCTTATGGCGCAACGTTTCGCCGCGGCTGCACCTGCATCCGCGTCCATATCGTCACCGAGCGTTCCCACGATTAAGCCATTTTCGTCTGAAGACACTTGCCCGGATACAAACAGCTGGCTCCCAGATTGTACGAACGGCACATAGTTGGCCAAAGGCGCAGGAGAATCCGGTAAGGTCACGCCGAGTTCAGCAAGGCGGGTTTCGATAGACATTGGCAAGGCTCCTTAATGCTCTGCGCTAACGCTATCCGTCACGGAAAGTACGTGCAATGTAATCTGTCAGCGGCCGGACAAGGTAGTTGAACGGCGTGCGATCCGCAGTTCGTATAAATGCTTCAACGGGCATCCCGGGGATCAAGGTCGTGTTGTTGGGCAAACGATCAATTTCACCATCGTTAAGCTGGATTTCCGCGCGATAATAGGATGCGCCCGTGGGCTGATCGGTAAACGCATCGGCAGAAACGATGGCCACAGTGCCATACAGTTCGGGCGTGGTGCGTTGGTCCAGCGCCGAAAACCGCACGCTGACCGCTTGGCCAATCGTGAGTACGTCAATGTCTGTTGGCGCGACTTGTGTCGCAATGACCAGCGGGCGGTCCTGCGGCACCAAAAACAGAAGTGGATCCGCGGGGCGGATCACGGCGCGTGATCCAAACACCTGAAGTCCATACACGATCCCGGATACAGGGGCACGGATTTCCAAACGCTCGATTTGCCGCACGATGCTGGTGCGTCGTTCGCGCAGTTCCAATTCGTTGAATTGCAGATCCCGCAAACGCGTAATGGCCTCTTCGCGTCGTGCAGTCGCGAGTCCAAGGATCTCGATCTCGATCTCGGTTATGCGTTCTTCGGCACCTCCGACAGATGCGGCAAGTTCACCCAATTGTCCGGCCAAACGGGCTTTTTCGCGTTGAAGGTTCAAGATTGTCGCAGCCTGCGCCAAACCACGGTCCAGCAAGGACTGCTGATTGGCAAGTTCTTCGTCGATCAAGCTGAGTTGCGTCCCGAGAGCTTCTTGCTGCGCAGAAATGCCGCGGATTTGGCTGGCAATCTGATCTTTTCGATTGGCCAATTGTTCGGTGCGTCGCGCAACGGAATCCAAACGCGCCTGAAACAGGTTCACTTGACCGTCTTTCAGGCTTTGCACCGTGTCCGGATCGCCCTCATCCAACAAAGGATCAAATTCCAATGCGGTCACAGCATCGCGTTCGGCTTCAAATCTGGCGCGGCGGGCCAAAACTTCGAACAACTGGCCTTCCACGACCGCAAGGCTCGCGTCCAAATCCTGTGGATCCAGCCGCATGAGCAGTTGCCCTTCGTTCACAAAATCGCCTTCGTCAACGTTCATCATCGTCACAACGCCACCGTCGGGGTGTTGAACAATCTGGCGGTTTTGATCGACTTCAATAAGGCCACTTACAATGACAGCGCCTGTAATCTGTGCGGTCACCGCCCATCCACCGAAACCACCAACCAAAATCAGTAGCGCAATTAGGCCAACCCCAAGGGGCCGCCGTGCTGACCATTCCGTCTTCATGTCACACCTCCGCCTTTGCCTTTGCCTTGATCGATCTGTGCCCGATTGGCGAGGATTTGTGCCTTGACCTCTTCGGTTGGGCCAAACGCGCGCAATGCGCCATCATCAATATACATCAGCTTATCGCATTGCTCGATGGCGGCGGGGCGGTGGGCCATGACGAACACAACCTTCCCTTCTTCGCGCATCAGTTTGATTGCCGCGTTCACCGCCTGAGATCCTTCGTTATCCAGGTTCGAATTCGGTTCATCCAATACCAAATAGACCGGATCACCGTACATCGCACGGGCAAGGCCGACGCGCTGGACTTGTCCGCCAGACAGGCGCCCGCCGGTTGCATCCACGAATGTGTCATACCCATCGGGCAGTTGCAGGATCATGTCATGGGCCGCCGCACGTTGGGCGGCTTTGATCACGGCGGCATCATCGGGATTGTCCGACATTCGGGCGATGTTGTCGCGGATCGTGCCATTGATCAGCGTCACTGTCTGCGGCAGGTACCCGATATAGCTGCCAAGCGTATCGGGTTCGTATTGATCCAATGTCGCTCCGTTCAGTCGCAGCGTTCCACCCGCCGGGGCCCAAAGCCCGGCTAACGCATTTGCAAGCGTCGATTTACCCGCACCAGATGGGCCGATCACACCAACGGCTTCTCCGGGGTTTACCTTGAAGCTCATGACGCGCAGGGCGGCTTTGGTTTCACCGGGAGGAATAATCGTGACCTGATCGGCGACAATTTTTGCCGCTGGAACCGGTAGTTCCGTACGTTTGCGTTCAACCGGGACAGCCCCCAAAAGGCGGGTCAGGTTGTTCCAACCAGACCGACCAGCGTTCAAGACGGGCCATTGGTTGACCAACAATTCGATCGGAGCGAGTGCGCGGCCCAATAAAATAGACCCCGCAATCATTGCGCCGGGCGTCAGTTCGCCCTCAAGAACAAGATACGCCCCGACGCCCAGCATGGCCGATTGCAAAAACAAGCGGAATGATTTGGACACATTGCTAAAACTGCCCCCTAAATCGCCTGCCTTAATCCCCGCACGCAGGGATTTGTTGCGCAATTCAAGCCAACGTTGAAATGCCGATTTACGCATTCCAAGCGCTTGGATCATGTCCGCGCCGCTGCGCAGTTGTTCGCCCATAGCGTCTGCCTGGAATGTCGCTTGGTTTGTTTCTGCCAGCGGCGTTCGGCTGGTGAGTTGGTTGGCAATCGCCACAATTATCAAAATCGTACCACCCGCCAACGCAAGGTAGCCCAAATATGGGTGGAAAATGAAGATGCCCAAAACAAACACCACCGTCCAAGGCAGATCAAACCCCGCCATCGCAACCGGCGACGTGATGGCCCGCTGGATCGATTGTAAATCGCGTTGACCTGTTGCCGCTTCCGCTGTTGCGCGCCCAGTCGCCTTGGCCCGCATTGCCGCGTTAAACACGCGTTCATCCAGATCGGACTGAAACTGCGCACCGACACGCCCCATGATCCGGCTTCTGGCGAAATCCAGAACGCCCATCATCAGGTACAAGAACCCCACCAAAACAGACAGCGCTAACAGCGTTTCGTAGGATCGAGATCCTAAAACGCGGTCATAAACGTTGAGCATATACAAAGGCCCGGTCAGCATCAGCGCATTCACAAAGCTGCTGAAAATCGCAACGAACCAGAACAAAAAACGGCTGCGTTTGCGGACGCTGCGCAGTTCCGCCTGCCCCTCGGCAATCTCGGCGCGGGTCGGTTCTTTAATCATCATGGGCGTTTTTCCGCCTTCCTATTTGCGTCCATCCGCAGTTTCATGCTGGACTGGACGATATAATCGCTTAATCAAAATATCTATGTCGCATATGGATCACGTCCGGCGACAATGTCGTTTGTGCCTCTGGTTATCCTGATTCAGGGGGCTATTTCCACTACAACTTATTGGTCTGCTTCGGATATGTCTTTGCAACGTTTTTTCAACACTCGGATCCGCGTCGGTTGTGCGGCTGTCACCATGGCTGCGCTGACTGCGTGTTCCGCCCCAACGCCGGGCGCGGACTTTAACGATCCGTTCGAAGAAACAAACCGGTTTGTCCATAATTTCAACAAAGGATTGGATCGCGTGGCCTTGCGCCCCGCTGGTCAAGTCGCGGCTGCTTTGCCGATGGAAATCACCGAACCGGTGTCGAATTTTGCCGATAACGTCGGGTTGCCCGGGATGGTCGCAAATGGACTGTTGCAGGGCGATATCGGCGGCGCAGGGACCAACACCATGCGGTTCTTGATCAACACAACCGTTGGTATTGGTGGCCTGTTTGATCCCGCTGGTGCCATTGGTTTGGGCGAAGAATCGACCGACTTTGGCGAAACGCTCGCGGTTTGGGGCGTTCAAGAAGGCGCTTATATGGAATTACCGGTCTTCGGGCCATCTACGGAACGTGACGCTGTCGGCATATTTGTTGACCTGATCTTTGATCCATTGGCGCGCGTCGGAACCGCCCCACAAATAGATTACGGCACCGCCACCCGGGTTGCCGATATTGCAAATACGCGTGGCGCATTTATGGATACCTTTGACAGTGTTCTTTATGAAAGCGCCGACAGTTACGCGCAGGCGCGCCTTGCGTATTTGCAGAACCGCCGCTTTGAACTGGGTGAAGAACCGCCCGCTGCAACCGGAATTGATCCGTTCTCAGACGATCTTAGCCTCGAAGGGTTTGAATAGTGACTAACCTGACATTTTCCCGACGTTCGCTTTTTGCCCTTGGCGGCGCGAGCTTGCTAACCACCATTGTACCGCGTCCCAGTTTTGCGCTGACCGGCAATCAGGCGGAAACGCTGGTAAACAACGCAGTGGGCGACATTAATGGCGTAATTTCGTCCGGCGCGTCGGTCAATTCCATGATCCGAAGCTTCAAGGGCATTTTTGATCGTTATGCAGACACCAGCTATTTGGCAGCCTACGCGCTGGGCAATGATGGTCGGTCTGCGTCCAACGCCCAAAAGCGCGCCTTTGCTGACGCCTTTGGCATTTACCTTGCGGACAAGTATGGCCGCCGTTTCAACGAGTTTGCGGGCGGGCAAATTCAGGTTCAAGGATCGCGGGCGGTCAACAGCTATATTGAGGTCCGAACCCTTGCAGTGTTGCCCGGCCGATCACCGTTTCAGGTGGATTTCCATGTGTCGGATCGCCCTGGTCGTCCAGTGTTCTTCAATCTCATAATCGAGGGCGTGAACATGTTGCTGTCCGAACGTGCCGAAATCGGTGCGATGCTGGACGCGCGTGGTGGCAACCTAGATACTCTTATCCGCGATCTCAGCTGATGCGCCTCGTGCTCGCTTTGATGCTTGCCCCAGTGTTCGTTGGGGCGACCCCTTATGATGGCACGTATCTTCAAAACCCCAATGGGGAATGCGCGCTTGTTGGGGTTGATGGTGGTGCTCTCAAGATCGAAGATGGCATTTTTTATGGCGTCGAAATGGAATGCCGAATGACCCGCCCGGTACAGGTCGTGAACATGGACGCGACGCTTTATACCATGCGCTGTTCTGGCGATGACCAGATATGGACAGAACGGGCTATGCTGATGAACGACGCCGAAGTCGACGGCGGTATTATCATGCTGTGGGATGGATACGCCTTTCGATATTCCCAATGTGCCGCTGAATAGCGGCCTAGATCAACCGCCGTTGTTCTGAAGCTCAAGGATCAGATTATTGATCAGGTCTTGCGCCGCGTCTTGTTCCATCCCTAGACCATCACCGCCGTGTCCGGGCGTGGGGGCAACGACGGGGGCATTTGTTGGCGCCTGCATAGGGAGTGGCGTTGGCGACAGCGGTTCAAGCACCCGAACCATCGTTTCGTGCCAGATGTCGGCCGGAAGCCCGGAACCGGTTACCCCAGTTAGGGGCGTATTGTTGTCATAGCCCATCCAAATTCCGGCGACATAATCGCCCGAAAACCCAATAAACCACGCATCGCGCGCGCCTTGCGTCGTGCCGGTCTTGCCGGCGATCTCCCATCCTTCAACGGCGGCACGGCGTCCGGATCCGCCTTCGACAACTTGATACATCATCCAGGTGAGTTCACGCGCTGCGTTTTCTTGAATGACCCGTTCGCGAATGCCACCCGTTGCCGTAAGCAAAGGTTCGGCATCGCCAACCAACCGCAATTCAATCAGCCCATAGGGTTTCACGGCTGATCCGCCGTTCAAAATACCTGCATAAGCGCCTGTCATTTCCACCAAAGTGGATTCAGACGCCCCGAGCGCCAGCGCAGGACCGTTTGCTAAATCGCTCACGATCCCGAAATTTTCCGCGACTGTGCGCACGTTGCCGCGGCCGATAAGTTCGGACAATGCCACGGCAGGGATATTGAGCGAACGCTGCAATGATTCCACCATCGTGACTTCGCCTTGAAAATCATTGGTGTAGTTGCGCGGACACCATTCACCCGACCCCGGCGATGTCCAACAGCGGGGTTCATCCACCAACATGTCGAACGGGGTCATACCAAGGTCGAGCGCGGCACCGTACACGAACACCTTGAACAGTGAACCGGTTTGGCGCAGTGCCTGTGTCGCACGGTTAAACGCACCCGACACTTGCAAATCGCGCCCACCGACCATCGCGCGCACAGCCCCATCCGCGGACATAACGACAATTGCGGCCTGTGCTTGTGACCCTTCACGAACCTTGTTTTCAAAAACCCATGTCAGGGCATCTTCCGCCGCCGTCTGGATTCGCGGGTCCAGTGTCGTGCGGATAATGACGTCTTCTGTTGTTCCTTCGGTGAAGAAATTTGGACCACTGTCCATGACCCAATCAGCAAAATATCCGCCCGCCCGCGCCCGCGCGGCTTCGGACAATGTGGCAGGATTGGCCTGGGCATCCGCCGCTTGTGGCGCGGTCAAATACCCTTGTTCTTCCATCAAACGAACAACCGTCGCGCCACGGTCTTGGGCACGCGCAAGATTGCCCGTGGGTGCGAAACTCGATGGGGCCTTGAGCAGCCCTGCAAGCATCGCCGCCTGTGCAGGGTTCACTTGCGCCGCTGAAATCCCGAAATAGCGCTGCGCTGCCGCTTCGAACCCGCGGCTGCCGGCCCCCAAATAGGCGCGGTTCAGGTAGATCGTCAGAATTTCGTCTTTGGTGTAACGTGCTTCCATCGCAAAGGCGTAAACGGCCTCTTGGACCTTGCGCCAAAGCGTCGTGCGGCGGCAATCCGCCTCATAGGCGGTTTCATCTTCCCAAGTTTCAGGATCAAACGCGCGCCCAAAGCACAGCAATTTGGCTGTTTGCTGGGTGATGGATGACCCACCGGCCCCTGACAGCGGGTTGCCCCCGCTACGGTAGTTGCGCACCATCGCCGCACCGGTTGCGTAAAAATCCACCCCAAAATGATAGAACGCGTAAAATCGCTTATCTTCGGTCGCGATAATCGCGTTTCTTAAATGTGGGCTGATGCTTTCTGATCTGATCATCCCGCCAAATTGGTCGCCACGCCACGCAAAGGTCTCTCCGCTCGCGTCCAGAAGTGTCACAGACCCGCGAACGCGTGCATCTACCATTTCGCTTATCGGGGGCAGGGTGGCTGCGTAGTAGAAGACACCGATCCCGACGATTAGGCTGACCACGGCCGTCCCACGCCACAAAATGCGCCAGATCAGGATCATCAGCCATTTGAAAGGCCATAAAATTGTGCCGAGAAAGCCGCGCCGCTTTGGGGTTGGCGATGCGCGACGGCGCGTTGGTTTTCTGGGTTTGCGAGGCTTTGGCGTTGGCCTGCTCCGCTTTTCGGCCACCAACGGCGGCTTTGATCCTCGTTTACCAGTCATATCTGCTCACTCGCCTAAAAGGCCCACCTGCTGCGCCTTTGCGGCGTCTGTTGCGGACATGTTACCGCCTCTGATTCCAAAAGTAGAGAAAGATTAAACAGCTTCCGGCACTTTTATAAATGCACAAAAAACAGGCTCTGTGATCAAATTGTGCAATTTTTAGGCATTTTGCTGTGCGTACCCAGATGTGTAGGCCCCCGACTCCTTGAGATACGGCAGCAATCGCGACCTTTTAGGCCGCAGCCGGGTCATGCAAGGCCTGCAACTCGAAAACCGGAAGGGACAATCGTGAAACTGATCATTGCAACAATCAAACCGTTCAAGCTGGAGGAGGTCCGCGAAGCACTGACCGCCATCGGCGTTCGCGGCATGATGGTGACGGAAATAAAGGGCTTCGGCTCTCAGTCCGGCCACACTGAAATCTATCGTGGCGCTGAATACGCTGTGAATTTCGTGCCAAAGGTAAAACTGGAAATCGTCGTCAGCGCCGCCATGGCCGACGAGGTTGTCAGCACCATCGCATCCACCGCCAAAACCGACAAAATCGGCGATGGCAAAATCTTCGTGCTGGATGTGCAAAGCGCCCTTCGGGTCCGCACCGGCGAAACTAACGACGACGCGATTTAAGCGCGCGCAGAGGGGAAACAAAGAGATGAAATTTCTAAAGACAACACTGGTTGCCGGCGCGCTTACTGCGCTTCCAACCTTGGCGCTTGCGCAAGACGCCGCACCGGGCTTCGATGAGATCGGCCCATATATCATGACCACGCTGCTGTTCCTTGTTGGCGGCTTTTTGGTATTCTGGATGGCAGCTGGTTTTGCCATGCTCGAAGCAGGCCTTGTACGGTCCAAAAACGTTGCGATGCAGCTGACCAAGAACATCGCGTTGTTCTCGATTGCTGGCATTATGTACTGGTTGGTTGGTTTCAACCTGATGTATCCGGGCGATTTTAACGGCTATGTCGCGTTCAACTTTGTCCCGACTGTTCTTGAACCAGTTGGCCTTGGTGCTGCTGATGCGGCACTTGATTACGCATCTGTCGCGTCTGACTTCTTCTTCCAGTTGATGTTTGTTGCGGCTACCGCGTCAATCGTTTCCGGCGCACTTGCTGAACGCATCAAGCTGTGGCCCTTCCTGATCTTCGTGGTTGTTCTGACAGGTATTTTGTACCCGATCTCCGGCTCCTGGCAGTGGGGCGGCGGCTTCTTGTCTGAAATGGGCTTCTATGATTTCGCGGGTTCCACAGTTGTACACTCTGTTGGTGGCTGGGCTGCTTTGGCTGGTGCGCTGATCCTTGGACCACGTATCGGTAAGTACAAAGATGGCAAAGTTGTTCCAATGCCAGGTTCAAACCTTGCA